>NZ_MAYF01000112.1 GCF_001684955.1 Chryseobacterium contaminans
CCGCAAGATCCGATTCCGCCTACCTTGGCAGCTTCCTGTCTGAACCCGATTTGTTTCATATCGATCTTGGTTCTGAAGGCCCCGGCGTAATCTTTAATCAACTGCCTGAAATCTACACGGTTGTCAGCAGTATAATAAAATGTGATTTTTGAAGAATCTCCCTGATATTCAACATCAGTTACCTTCATTTCAAGACCTAATCTCTGGGCAATTTTTCTTGCCTCAAGCTTTACAGCGTCTTCTTTTTTCCTTGCTTCCTGCCATACCTCAAGATCCTTTTGGTTGGCCTGTCTGTATATTTTAAGTGCTGATTCTTCAGAAAACTTTTTCTTTTTCATCTGAATCTTTACTAACTCTCCCGTAAGGCTTACTACGCCTACATCGTGTCCCGGACTAGATTCTACTGTAATTACGCTACCTATATGTAAAGGAATATTATTTACATTCTTATAAAACGATTTTCTGTCATTTTTAAATCTAACTTCTACAAAATCACACCTGTTTGGTGCCGGATTGTTGATGTTAGAAAGCCAGTCAAAAACACTTAATTTATAACTATTCCCGCAGGTATTTACATTTTCACAGCCATTTGCGGTTTTTTTAGGACCACAAGAATGTGCAGAATCGCCGGATGTTTTACATCCACAACTCATATTACTATTATTTATAATCTTGCAAATTTATGTATTTTTATCTTTATGCCATTCTAAAATACTCAAATAACCTGAATTCCGGATAAAACATTTCGATATTTTGAGAATGATTAGATTGGAAAGTTGTGAAGGAGTGGTGTTCAGCAGGTTTAAAGAACTCTTTTTTTGTAATTTTAAAATATCGGATTTTCTGAAAAACGGTTTGCGGATAATTTTAACATTTTTTCAGATTTGACCTGATCTCATTCTTTTGGAGAAGGATAATTTACTTGTGTTAAACATTTGTTTAATATTAAACAATGAGAGTGTGGTTTGTTTTATCTTTTTATAAACCTTTGTTAATTATTGTTTTGTGTGTTATTATGTTTAGAATGTTATTTTAAACATAGTTTTCTTTTTGTATATTGTTTAAAATGTTAGGAAATATTAACAGGCGTATTCAAAATAATTTTATATTTGGGTTATATAATAATAGTCTATGAAAAAAATATTAGTATCAACTGCTTTATTGGCGGGCGTTTTATCTTACGCTGGAGGCTTCAGGGTTTCTCTGCAGGGGGTAAAACAATTGGCCATGGCGCATACTAGTGCTCATGCCGAAGATGCAAGTGTGGCATTCTTCAACCCGGCAGGTATGTCATTTATTCCTTCCAAGCTGAGTGTAGTAGCAGGAGGATTTGGTGCAAGTAATAAAGTTACGTTTCAAAACTTAAATACTTTGCAGAGTACAGAAACGGATAATCCGCTTGGGACTCCGGTTTATGCAGCGATTACTTATAAACCAATAGAAAACCTATCTGTTGGTTTCAGTTTCTCTACACCTTTCGGAAGTACGGTTAAATGGCCGGATAACTGGGAAGGTAAGGAAATGGTACAGAAAATGGAGCTGAAAAGTTATTATTTCCAACCGATGGTTTCTGTAAAACTAGCACCTTGGTTAGCTTTTGGTGCAAGTTATATCTACGCAAGAGGAAAAGTGGATTGGGATAAAGCAGTAACACAATTTAACGGACAGGTAAATATCAACGATGAAAAAGCAAGCGGACACGGATATGGATTCGGTTTCTATTTCAGACCTGATCCTAAATTGGATGTGAGTATTGCTTACCGTTCAGCCATTGATATGAAGGCTAAAAATGGAACCGCTACATTTAAGTTCCCTACTCAGACGCCTTATTCATTATTAAAATTAAATGCTGCAGGTCAGGATGGATTCTCAGCAACACTTCCATTGGTTGAAGAATATACAATTGGTTTAACTTATAAAGTGACACCAAAATGGCAGGTTTCTGCAGACTTTAATTATCATGGATGGGAAAGATACAGTAAACTTACCCTTGATTTTGACAATGCTCCTATTGGAAATCAGGCAGATCCAACAGTTCTTGTTAACCCTAAGAACTTTAGAAACTCTAAGACATTCAGATTGGGTACTCAATATGCCTTCACTAATGTAATTTATGGACGTTTAGGAGCCTATTATGATGAGTCTCCTTATACCAACGAAAACTTTATTCCGGAAACTCCTTCTTTCGATACCTATGTGATTACAGGTGGGGTAGGATTTAAACTAAAGCAGTTTGGAGTTGACATTGCAGGTGGATATGCAATGCCTCAATACAGAAATGTAAATAATGCTAATCTTGGATTCTACGGACAAGCGAAAGCAAGAGCGTTCTATTTTGGTCTAGGTTTATCTTATAATCCTTTTTAATTTAAAAGACTATGAAAAAAATTATAATATCGACAATAGCAGTTTCTGCACTTCTTTTTACCGTAACAAGCTGTAAAACTGATTTTGATACGGATGTAAAAGATATACAGGTGTCAAAGGGAAGTGCTGATTTCTCAAAATATGTTGCTTTAGGGAATTCACTAACTTCGGGATATAGAGATGGAGCTCTTTATATAGACGGACAGAATGAATCTTATCCATCTATGATTGCTCAGCAAATGAAACTTGTAGGCGGCGGAGAGTTTAAGCAGCCTTTAATGGGTGATAATAATGGAGGATTGCTTCTTCCTCTAGGGGGAAGTGCTACTCTTCAGATTCAGGATACAAAGCTTTATATAAAAAGTTTTGTTGATGGAGCTCCTGATATTGGTCCGGTTAATGATAATAAGGCCGCTAATTTAGTAACCAATTTTGTGAAAGGACCCTTCAATAATATGGGAGTTCCGGGAGCAAAGGTCGCTCATTTATTAGCACCGAAATATGGTGATGTTGCGGGAATCGCAACAAAAACGGCGAACCCTTATTTTGTAAGATTTGCTTCTTCACCTAATGCATCTGTAATTGATGATTTTGTTAGTCAAAATCCTACATTCTTCTCATTGTGGATTGGAAATAATGATGCTTTATTATATGCTTTAGCAGGTGCAGACAGTTCTATTGAAACATTAACACCTCCCGCTCAGTTTAAAACCTATTATGATTTGTTGATCTCTAAAATTGAAGCAACAAAAGCTAAAGGGGTTATTGCTAATATTCCAAGTGTTACTTCTGTTCCTTCTTTAACAACAATTCCAACAAATCCTTTAACTTCTGCTGTTTTAGGAAAAGGAAATGTTGCTGCAGGAGAAGCAACAATTGATGATTTAAATAAGAATGTATATGGACCATTAAGTCAGATCTTAACAGCATTGGGTGCAGGAGACAGAATTAAGCCTCTTTCTAAAACAGAAGCTAATCCACTGTTGATCAAAGATGAAAGTATTCCAAATTTAGGAGCACAAATCACTGCAGCAGCAGCAGGTTCCGGAAATCCAACTTTAGTGATGCTTTCTGCTTATCTTGGTGCTACTTATGGGCAGGCAAGACAGGCGAAGTCCGGAGATCTTATTCCGTTGACAACAAAAGCAGCCATTGGTACACTTGAGACTCTTCCTCCAGGTATTCCCGCATCTCTTGGAGCTAGAGGGGTAGCTTATCCATTTGCAGATAAATATGTTCTGATTCCTACTGAAATTAAAGAAATCAATGATGCTATTGATGCTTATAATGTGACCATAAAAGCCGCTGCAACAGCAAAAGGATATGCTTTTGTAGATGCAAACGCTAAACTTAAGCAGCTAGCTGGAAATTCAGGTATTTCATGGGATGGTGTAAGGTATACTGCTAAATTTGTATCCGGAGGAGCATTCTCACTGGATGGAGTACATTTAACAGGAAGAGGATATGGTGTAATTGCCAACGAATTTATTACTGCAATTAATGCGACTTATAATTCGTCATTACCTCTTGTAGACCCTAATAAATACTCAGGAGTTACACTACCATAATTATTGATTAAATAAAAACTTAAAAACCACAGGAGTAAATCTTGTGGTTTTTTTTTAAATTTGCAAAATCTTTTAAAAAGTAAAAATGGCCGATCAGTTAAGTTATCTATTTTGTACAAGAACCAGCAGGGACTTGGCAGAGAAAATTGCCCAGAGTTATGGGAAAGAATTAGGAAAAATCAACTTTCAGGAGTTCAGCGACGGGGAATTTGAGCCTGTTTTGGATGAATCTGTAAGAGGTGGAAGGGTTTTCCTAATCGGATCTACATTCCCACCTGCAGACAATCTTTTAGAGCTTCTTCTAATGATTGATGCAGCGAAAAGAGCTTCTGCAAAGAGCATTACCGTTGTAATTCCTTACTTCGGACTTGCCAGACAGGACAGAAAAGACAAACCAAGAGCGCCGATCGGTGCTAAGTTAGTTGCTAATCTTCTTACAGCAGCAGGAGCAACAAGAATAATGACAATGGATCTTCACGCAGATCAGATCCAAGGGTTCTTTGAAATCCCGGTAGACCATCTGTATGCTTCTACTATCTTTGTAGATTACATTAAGTCTTTAAACCTTGACAACCTTACGATTGCTTCTCCGGATATGGGAGGCGCGAAAAGAGCAAAAAACTATGCCGGCCACTTAGGTGCAGAAGTAGTAATTGCTTATAAGGAAAGAAAGAAAGCAAATGTTGTAGAAGAGATGTTCCTTATTGGTGATGTGACAGGTAAGAATGTAATTCTTATTGATGACATGATTGATACTGCAGGAACACTTTGCAAAGCAGCTGATATTCTAATTGAGAAAGGAGCAAAAACAGTAAGAGCTATGGCTACTCACGGAGTGCTTTCAGGAAAGGCTTACGAGAATATTGAGAACTCAAAAATATTGGAAGTTATTGTAACTGACTCAATTCCTGTTAAAAATAATTTGTCATCTAAAATAAAAGTGCTATCTTGCGCCCCATTATTTGCGGACGTTATGACAATGGTTCATGAGCACAAGTCAATCAGTAGCAAGTTTGTTATTTAATTGATTTTAAATGGCTTGCAAATTAAAATAAGAACAAATTTTTAAATTTTTTATAAATGAAATCTATTACAATTCAAGGTACAAAAAGAGAAAGCGTGGGCAAAAAGTCTACAAAAGCTTTACGTGATGCTGAATTAGTTCCTTGTGTTGTTTATGGAGGTGAGACACCTTTAAACTTCTCTGCTGAAGAGAAAGCTTTCAAAGGGTTAGTATACACTCCTGAAGCACACACGGTATCTATTGAAGTTGACGGACAAACAATTCCAGCTGTTCTTCAGGATATTCAGTTCCACCCAATTACTGACAAAATTCTTCACATTGACTTCTATCAATTATCTGACGATAAGCCAGTTATCATGGAAGTTCCAGTAAGAATTACAGGACGTTCTAAAGGTGTTGTTGCTGGTGGTGTTTTACGTCAGTCTTTCAGAAAGCTAAAAGTAAAAGCGATCCCTGCTAATCTACCTGACGAGATCGTTGTAGATGTTACTCCATTAAGAATTGGTAACAAACTTTACATCGGTGGTATCAAAACTGAAGGATATTCTTTCATGCACCCAGACAATGCAGTAGTAGTTGCTGTTAAGATGTCTAGAAATGCAATGAAAGGAGGTGCAGCTGCAATGGATGATGAAGATGAAGAAGAAGCAGCAGAAGTTGCTACTCAGTCTCCTGATGTTCCAACAACAGAAGAAAAATCTGCAGAATAAGTATTGCTTATTTAATGATATAAGACCTGTCAAAAAATTGACAGGTCTTTTTTTATACTTTTTACTGGTTATCGGTTTTACTCACTTGATGTTATTGAATATTTCTATTAACTGACAAGTATCAGGCCGTCACCGGATGCTTCCTTTCGGAAAAAAAGCCGTAAATTTGAAGAGTTCTAAATAAGAACGTTTTAATTTAAAAAATAAATAAATGTTTGACATTCAGGAAATAAGAAGCCAGTTTTCTATATTGGACAGAGAAGTGAATGGTAAACCGTTGGTTTATCTGGATAATGCAGCTACATCTCAAAAGCCAAATTCGGTTTTGGACGTCTGTCACGCATATTATACAGAGCTTAATGCTAATGTTCACAGGGGAATCCATACATTAAGCCAACTCGCAACAGAAGAAATGGAACTTTCAAGAAGAAAGATCCAGAAGTTCATTAATGCAGAGCATGACTTCGAAGTTATTTTTACAAAAGGAACAACGGAAGGATTGAACCTCATCTCTTATATTTTAACCCAAAAATTACAAAAAGATGATGAAATTATTATTTCCTATCTGGAGCATCATTCTAATATTGTTCCCTGGCAATTGCTTTGTGAAAGAACAGGAGCAAAACTTCGTGTGATCCCTATTGACGAAAACGGCATTCTTCAGCTGGATTATTTTGATAAATTTTTAAGTGAAAAAACAAAAGTCGTTTCTGTAAACCAGGTTTCTAATGCATTGGGAATTGTAAATCCTATCGAGGAAATCATTGCTAGGACAAGAAAAAATACGGATGCCTATGTTGTTATTGACGGGGCACAATCTGCACCTCACTTCAATATTGATGTTCAGAAGATGGATTGTGATTTCTTTGTATTCTCAGGACATAAAATGTATGCTCCGATGGGAACTGGGATTTTATATGGAAAGCGTGAAATATTAGAAGCTTTACCACCATTTCATGGAGGTGGAGAAATGATTGCAACATGTTCTTTTGATGGAACAACGTATGCAGGGCTTCCATTTAAATATGAAGCAGGAACACCAAATGTAGGTGGAAATATTGCGCTGGGAGCAGCCGTTGATTTTATGAACAGAGTAGGACATGAAAATATTCAGAAGCATGAAAATGCCTTGTTGGAATATGCTCAAAGACATCTTTTGGAAATTGAAGGCCTGAAAGTATATGGTGAGAAAGCACATAGAACAGGAGTTGTTTCCTTCAATCTGGAAGGAATAGGGATTTCTTCAGATGTGGGAATGATCCTGGATAAAATGGGTATTGCTGTAAGAACAGGACACCACTGTACGCAGCCTATTATGGAATTTTTTAATATTGCAGGAACTGTAAGAGCCAGTTTTGCTGTCTATAATACCTTTGAAGAAATTGATCTTTTAGTAGAAGGTGTTAAAAAAGCGCAAAGAATGCTGAGCTAAGAATACAAAAACATATAAAAAAGCCCTGTCGGTGTAATGGCAGGGCTTTTTTATGATCTGAACTTTCAGAGTGAAAGTTAATTTTTATTTTAAAGAGTCGGTTTCCAGTCAACAACTGCTCTGATGAATGCTTCAGCATTTTCAACCGGAACATTAGGAAGGATACCGTGTCCAAGATTGGCAATATATCTGTCTTTTCCGAAACGGTTAATCATTTCATTCACCATTTTCTTGATGGTTTCAGGAGTTGAGTGCAGTCTTGCAGGGTCAAAGTTTCCTTGCAATGTCATGGTGTGGTTGGTCAGAGTTCTTGCGAATTCCGGCTTAATCGTCCAGTCAACACCAAGGGCAGAAGCTTTAGACATGGTCATATCTTCTAATGCAAACCAGCATCCTTTTCCAAATACAACTACATGGGTAAGCGGGCTTAGTGCTTCAACAATCTGGTTGATGTACTGCCAGGAAAATTCCTGATAATCCGTTGGGGATAGCATTCCACCCCAGGAATCAAAAACCTGTACAGCAGAAACGCCTTTTTCTACTTTTCTCTTAAGGTAAGCAATCGTAGTATCAGTGATCTTTTGAAGTAATAAATGAGCAGCTTCAGGCTGTTGGAAACAGAAAGATTTCGCAATATCAAAAGCTTTACTTCCTTTTCCTTCTACACAATAGCAAAGGATTGTCCATGGAGAACCGGCAAAACCGATCAATGGAATCTCATTGTCTAATTTCTGAAGCGTTAATTCAATAGCATCAAAAACGTATCCTAAAGTATCGTTCACATCCGGAGTTTCAATATTCTGAACCTGTTCCATGGTTCTGATCGGAGTATCCAACCAAGGCCCAACAGATTCTTTCATTTTGAAATCGATTCCCATTGCCTGTGGAACTACCAAAATATCAGAAAACAGGATCGCAGCGTCTAAAGGAAATCTGCGGATAGGCTGTAATGTAATCTCAGCAGCAAGTTCAGGTGTCTGACATCTTGTAAAGAAATCATATTGGTCTCTTAAAGCAATGAATTCCGGCAGATATCTTCCAGCCTGCCTCATCATCCAGACAGGAGGTCTTTCAACGGTTTCTCCGCGAAGTGCTTTTAAATATAGGTCGTTTTTTATCATAATCTATTTAAACTAATATCACCGTCTAAATCCGGTAACTATTCTAAAGTTTGCTCACAATTTCTCGTCTTATCAGCTCAAAAACAGAGCTCAGCGTATTTTCATCAGACGTGAAAATATTCTCGTGAGTATAATTTCTTAATTCCCCGGAGGTAGTTTCTCCAATCGAAAACAGCTTCATGTCTTTCAGGGAATTTTGCTTTGCAAAACTACGAACTCCGCTTGGACTAAAAAATACTGCAGCATGATATTTTTCAGGAATTAATGGATTGGTTTCCTCGGTATTGTAGATTGTAACCTTTTTGTACTTAATATTTTGAAGAGGAAGCTCCTTATCAAGGACGTTGATGGCAAGGTTACCACAGAAGTGAAGAAACTGTTCATGCTGGCAATTTCCGATAATGAATTTGGAAAGAGTATCTGCATTCTTCAATACTTTAAATGTTCCAAAGCCATGTTTTCTTAATGCCTTCTTGGTCTTTTCTCCCACACAGTAGATCTTGTTGTAGTTTTTAGCCGTAAAATTTTCATTAGGTTTAAATCTGTTTTTGAAAAAAGCAGCTACGCCATTTACGCTGGTAAAAATCAGTGAGTAATTTTTCAGATCAAATGGGGTGATCAGAATGGGCTTGGTCTTAATTACCTCAACACAGTCAACCGAAATATCCTCTCCTAATTCTTTGGATAGTGTTGCCTGGTCTATATTTTTGGTAAATAAGATTTTCATGTCTATAGGATTAGAAGATGAAAAGGTATTAAAGAAGAAATTAAAATCTAAATGATCTTAGATCTGGCTTTTGATTTCTGCCATTAATTCTTTTCCGCCATTTTCCAGCACTACTTTTGCAAATTTTTCTCCAAAATTTTCTGTAGAGTTGTATATAAAGTTCTCATCAAGAGCAATGCAGTTTTTACCATCCAGAGAGCAAAGCGCTGCTGTAAAGCGGATCTGATTCTCGATAATTTCAGCAAAAGCTCCGATAGGTGCGGTACATCCTCCTTCTAAAGTGCTTAGAAAATTTCTTTCAATTTCTACACAGATCTGGGTTGGCTGATGATTGATCTGTTTCAGTATTTCATTGATCTCCGGTTTATCGGAATGTCCTGCAACCGCAATAACGCCCTGAGATGGGGCCGAAATCATTACCGGAAGCATTTCATAATCAATTTCCATTTTCATTCTTTTGATCCCGGCTAAAGATAAGATAGTGGCATCAAAATCTCCATCTTCAAGTTTTTGAAGACGGGTCTGGATATTTCCACGGATGTCTGAAAACTCAGTGTTCGGGAAATGTCTTAACCAGAAAGCTCTTCTTCTTAAGCTGCTTGTGGCAAGCTTCAGTTCGTGAAGTTCTTTGTTCTTTGCAGATTCTTTTCTGATCAGAATGTCTTGGGGATAATCTCTTTCCAGATAGGCTACCATCTCAATATTCTGAGGTAACAGGGTAGGGACATCCTTTAAAGAGTGAACAGCAATATCAATTTCATCATTCAATAAGGCTACATCAAGGTCTCTTGTGAAAACCCCTGTGATTCCTAATGAATATAAAGGTTGGTTCAGGTTCTTATCGCCAGAAGAAACGATAGGAACAATTTCCGTTAAATAATTGTTGTTCTGAAGGTGCCTCGCAACCTCTCTAGCCTGCCAAAGTGCAAGTGCGGAATTTCTTGTTCCGATTCTAATGCTTTTCATTGAATTCGTTGTTTGGTTGTTCAACTAATATTTCGTGCATTAATTTACTAATTTCTTCGGCTTTTAAAGGGTTATCGATGATATATTTTGCAAAACGGTTGGTGATCTTCTGGATCATTTTATCAGAAAGTTCCATATCCGTGATGTCTATATATTTATTTTTCTTGTAAAAGTTATGCATTTCATTGCGTTCCATGTTCTTTAACACCGCTTTGAAATGATGAATGTTTGGTGCCAGCTTTCTTTTTTTCTCCCATTCAATAAAATCTTTCATCAGTTCCTTGATGATCTTCTCTGCTTTAGGAATTTCTTTTTCCCTTTGCTGGATTGTTTCCTGGATCTGTTTTGAAAGCTCATCAACATCTATTAAGGTTACATTTTTATTTTCTGTAACATTCTTTTCAACGTTGTGAGGAATAGAAAGGTCAATCACCAATGTTTCTTTTCCGTTCGGGAAATGCGATTGATTAATGATGGGGTGCTTTGCCCCGGTAGCCACGATAAGAATATCCGTGTCTTTTAATTCCTTATCAACATCAGCATAATCAACATGAGGAATATTATATTTTTGGGAAATTTTTTCAGCTTTTTCCTGGGTTCTGTTCGCAATTTTAATTTTAGGCTGATAAACATGTTTTACCAGATTTTCCACCGTATTCTGTCCAATCTCACCCACACCAAGAAGAAGAATATTCTTTTCGGTAATTCTCTTCTGATTATTTAGGATATAATGAACGGCTGCATAAGAAACAGAAGCTGCACCATTGGAAATTCCGGTTTCATTCTTGATCCTTTTGGAAATCTGAATAGCAGCATTGATGGCTCTTTCCAGATATGGATTAGAATTTTGTCTTTCCTTTTTAAAACGGGCGTATGCTTTTTTGATCTGGCCAATAATTTCAAAATCTCCAATAATCTGGCTCTCAAGACCAGCGGCTACTCTGAAAAGATGTATTAAAGCCTCTTCTTTGGTTAAGATATTGGCAAACTGAAGAAAATCCGTAAGATTTACTCCAATGGTTTTGCAATATTCTTCTGCTACTAAAAGATAATTGGAAGAGGTAGTATAGATCTCAGTCCTGTTACATGTGGAAACCACAAATGCATCCCCAAGGTCTTCCTGATGGACGCGGGAAACAAAGTTTTTGATGTTTTCATCAAAGAATGCAAACTTTCCTCTCGTTTCTACATCGGCCTTTTCGTAGCTTATGGAAAGCACGGCAAAATTCGATGTTTGATGGATGTTGGAATACTGTAACATAAGCAGTGGCAAATTTACGTTTTTTTTAATTAATGATCCTCTGATAGTATATATGATAATTATCGTAAAAAACTATGATTACAAACTCTATTAAATGAAGAAGGTAAAAGTTCAAACTCCGGATTGTTAAAGCTAATTTTATAAATACGCTTATTGATTTACTTTTATAGGTGTTTTTAGAGTTCAGATTCTCCCATTAATTTTAGTTGAAATCAAACTCTGTAATTATCTAAACAGAAAGTTAATAAAGAATTATAAATTTTAATAAAATTTTAACCAAATTAAGTTGTGTTGAAATTTCTTTCGTAGTGTTAAATTTATATCTTTGTAAACTTAAAATCAGAAGAAAAATATGAGTTTATTTGATATGTTTACGCAAGAAATTGCGATAGACCTGGGAACAGCCAATACCCTTATTATCCATAATAATAAAATTGTTATAGATCAACCGTCAATTGTTGCAATTGAACGCTCTACGGGTAAGCCTATTGCTGTAGGTGAACAGGCTAAGCATATGCAAGGGAAAACTCACGAAGATATTAAGACCATCCGCCCATTGAAAGATGGGGTTATTGCAGATTTCCACGCTTCTGAACATATGATTAAGGAATTTATCAAGAAAATTCCCGGAATTAAAGGTAAATTCATACAGCCTGCATTAAGAATTGTAATCTGTATTCCTTCTGGTATTACTGAAGTTGAAAAAAGAGCGGTAAGAGACTCTGCTCAGAAAGTAAACGCAAAAGAAGTAAGATTAATCTATGAACCAATGGCAGCTGCTATAGGAGTTGGGATTGATGTACAGAAGCCTGAAGGAAATATGATCATCGATATAGGTGGAGGTACCACTGAAATTGCTGTTGTAGCTTTAGGAGGTATTGTATGTGACAAATCTGTAAAAATTGCAGGAGACGTATTCACCAATGATATTGCTTATTACTTAAGAACTCACCATAACCTTTATATCGGGGAAAGAACGGCTGAAAGAATTAAAATTGAAGTAGGTTCTGCTGTAGAAGATCTTGATGTAGACATCGAGGATATCCCGGTACAGGGTAGAGACCTTATCACAGGTAAGCCTAAAGAAATTATGGTAGGGTATAAAGAAATTGCCCGTGCATTAGACAAATCTATCATCAGAATTGAAGATGCTGTAATGGAAACTCTTTCCCTTACTCCACCGGAATTGGCTGCTGATATTTATAAGACAGGTATTTATCTTGCCGGAGGAGGTGCATTGTTAAGAGGTCTTGCGGACAGAATCCACAAAAAGACAGGTCTTCCTGTTTTTGTAGCAGAAGATCCGTTGAGAGCTGTAGTTCGTGGAACTGGTATTGCCCTTAAGAATATGGATAAATTCAATTTCTTAATTAAATAATTTTAACTTTTTACGACTGTATATCTGAATGGGATTTTTGCTGAGATTATTTTCGAAGAACACACTTTTTGTCTTCTTTATATTCCTGCAAATTATTGCTCTGGTTCTGATATTCTCTAGAAATGCCATGCAGAGATCCTGGATTGCGGGCCAAACAGCTGCATTGAATTCATGGATTTCCGGGTATATTGATGAAGGGGTTTCTTATCTGAAGCTAAAACAGATCAATGAAGATCTGGTAGTTCAGAATAAAGCTCTTATGGCAGAACTTTATGGAAAAGACGGGACGAAAAACCCTGTTTTCAAAAGAGTACATGATACCATTGGAGGCGGTCAAATCTATACTTTTGTTGATGGAGAAATTGTTTTTAACAGTATCAACAGAAGAAATAATTACTTTACAATCAACCGTGGCCGCAGAGACGGAGTCTTCCCTCAAATGGGGGTAATGGCGCCTAGAGGTATTGCTGGGATTGTTATCAATTCTACAGACAGTTATGCACTGGTTCAATCTGTATTGAGTGTCAATAAGATCAGAATTAATGCATCACTGAAAAATTCCGGATATTTTGGAACCTTAACATGGAACGGAGATAATTCCAGGGTAATGCACCTTGCAGATATTCCGAAATATGTTGCTTTAAAAGTGGGAGACACTGTTGTAACAGACGGAAAATCTGCCATCTTCCCGAAAGGGGTAATGATTGGAACCATTGCCGGATATTCAGTAGATAATAAAACCGGTTTCTGGGATATTTCTGTGGAACTGAGTGAAAAAATGGGTGCATTGAGTAAAGTGTATGTCGTTAAAAACCTGAAAAAAGCTGAAGTGCAGAAAATTCAGGACACGATGCAGGCTGTAATAAAAAAGGAAAATGATTAGCAGGACTTTATTTACCGATATATTAATCATGATCTTTCTTGTTGCATTACAGATTTTTGTATTGAACAGGATTACTATTTTCGGGAAATATACTCCGGTATTATATCCTGTATTTGTCATGTTCTATCCTTTTTTCAGAAATAAATTTCAATTTCTGGCATTAAGCTTTTTAATAGGATTATCTATTGATGGTTTCCTCTATTCGTGGGGAATTAATGCCTTTGCAACAACGCTGATAGCTTATTTCAGAACGTTGATATTCAGAACGTCTACGGATACATCCACAGACTTTTTCTCTTTTCAGTCCCTGCAATGGGCGCAGTTTTTGCTGTTTTTATTTTCAAGTATTTTCCTGCATCAGCTTTTAGTGCAATATATTGAGTTCTTTAAGTTCAGCAGGTTTTTTGAAATTTTGTTTAATGTTTTGGTGACTAGTGTAATTTCATTTATATTTATCGTTATCTACGCATTAATATTTAAAATCAAACAAAAAGTTTGAACACACGTTATTTAAAAATTTTTTCCATTCTAGTTGTTATCGCCCTTATTTTTGTGGCGAGACTTGCGTATTTACAGTTGTTTACAGACCGTTATGCGCTGAATGCTGCCAATACTTCCATTAAAATAGAATATGTAATTCCTCAGCGCGGAGTTATCTTTGACCGAAACGGAAAAATCATGGTAGGGAACCAGCCTGCATATGAAATTTCCTTTACTCAGGCTTTAATGAAACCTGATTTTGATACATTAGGCTTTTGCAGTCTGATGAAGATTTCTAAAGCAGATTTCATCAACAAGATCAATGTCATAAAAAAGGAAAAATACTATTCTAAACTGACTCCTATGACCTTTTTAAAGGATCTCAGCAGAGAAGATATTGCAAGGGTTCAGGAGATTATTTTTAAATATCCTGCCTTTAATATTGTACAGAGACCTCAGCGTCAATATGAAGTTTCTACCTCCGGAAACCTTTTAGGATATACCAGTGAAGTAAATGAAAGAGAGATTAAAAAGGACTCTCTCTATTACTTACCTGGAGATTTTATCGGAAAAACAGGGGTGGAGAAGTCTTATGAGAAGGAACTTCGTGGGATAAAAGGGATGAAGTATATCCAAAAAGATATCAGACTTAGAAATATAGGGTCCTATAAAAACGGAGCTTTAGATAAGGATGTAGTTACCGGTAAAGATATCACTCTTACTATTGACTATGATCTTCAGAGAACCGCAGAAGAAATGCTTGTCAACAAGCACGGAGCAGTGGTAGCTATAGATCCTAATAATGGTGAAGTGCTGGTTGCGGCAACCGGACCGGATATTGATCCCAACCTTTTCACCGGACCTAATAAATCTAAAAACTTATATGCCCTGTCAAAAGATACGCTTTATGAAAATAAACCTACTTTTGACCGTTCTTTACAGGCGGGATATCCTCCGGGGTCCACTTTTAAACTGCTAACGGCTTTGGCTGCAATGCAAATGGGAGTGATGGATGAAAAGACTATTTTTCCTTGTGGAGGAGGTTTCTTCTATAAAGGAAAAAGAATTAAAGGCCACGGTGGAGCTGATCCGCTTATCCCTTCTATTCAGGTTTCCAGTAACTGTTTCTTTACGTATGCATTTATTGCCATTATCAAAAAATATCCAGGAAATCCTTCAAAAGGCGTTGATGAATGGAAAAAGATTATGAGCAGCTTTGGAGTTGGAGAGTTTTTAAATAATGACTTTGCGGTGGGTGCAAAAGGAAGAATTCCTTCTGGAGACTTTTATGAGAGAAGGTTTAAAGCTATTATGAAAGCCAGCGGATCTCAGAGAACAGACTTTAAAAACTGGGATGAAATGTCAACAGGTGCCATTTATAATGGAATGGGGCAGGGAGATGTTCTGGTAACTCCTATTCAGCTGGCTAATTATGTGGCTGCTATTGCCAACAGAGGATGGTATTATACGCCCCATATTGTGAAGGCCATTGATGGGAAGCCTAATCCAGATCCAAGATTTAAGGTTAAGCATAAAACTCTGGTAGATCCAAAACACTTTGAACCTGTTTTAAAAGGGATGGAAGCTGTAGTTTTAAGAGGAACAGCAAGAGGATTGAAGTCCAATGATTTTACACAGCTGGCGAAAACAGGTACAGCACAGGTTCCACAAGGAAAGGATAACTCTATCTTTGTATTGATTGCTCCTGCTGAGAAGCCAAAAATTGTTGTGGTTGCCGTAATGGAACATGCAGGATTTGGGGCTACATGGGCAGGGCCTGCTTGTACGGTGATTGCTGAGAAATATATTACCGGAGATCTGAAAAGAGAACATCTGTATAAAAAAATGATAACCTCTAGTTTCATGCCGGAATACAAAAGGCAATGGATTGCAGATTTGAAACGTAAAGGGCTTTATAAAGATCCTAAGCCTGATTCAATTAAACAAAAAAGAATAAAAGATAGCCTGGATCTTATTAAACAACAGAAAGCCAAACTTCAAAAGAAATTAGAAGAAGAGAAGGCCAAAAATAATAACACTGCTAAAAAAACTGTTAAGCAATGAAATGGACAGAAGGAATAGATAAACTTGGCCTTGGGCTGTATTTCCTGCTTTGCATCTTTGCTATTGCGAATATTTACAGTGTTGACCAGAAACTTGGAGAAAAACAGTTGATGTTTTTCTGTATCTCTGTATTTGTAGGACTTATCATATTTGTAGGAAGAAGTAAGTTCTTTGAAAATATGGCAGGTATTATTTATATAGGCGGGGTACTCTTGCTGATAGGACTTTTCCCTTTTGGAAAGGAAATTTTAGGACAAAAGAACTGGTATAAGTTCGGAAGCTTTACCATGCAGCCTGTTGAATTTGCTAAAATTGGTACTGCTTTGATGCTTGCAAATTATGTTTCCGGACCTGATTTTAATCTTAAAAATAGAAAATCTTTATTTACGGCTTTAGGGATTATCGGTATACCGGCGGCAGTAGTACTGGCTATTCCGGATGTGGGATCTATGCTCGTATTCATTGCCTTCTTTATTGCTTTGTACAGAGAGGGGCTAAGTGGTTTGCTGTTTGGGATAGGTTTTATTTTTGCGGCTGTATTCTTAATAGCCTTAGCAATACCGCCAGTGTATGTAGCAGCAGCTATTTTAATTATCGCCGGTGTTCTGATCGCGATGAACTACCATAGAATGTCCTGGGACGTGATTTCTATTTCGGGGATCGCAGGATCTATTCTTTTATTATGCGGGCTTGCATTCGGTTCACCTTATATTTTAGAAAAATTGCCTAAGCACCAGAGAGAAAGAATTGAAGTTCTTTATAAAGGTGAAAAAGCATTTAGAGATACTTCGGGATACAACTTATTATATTCCAAAACTGCAATCGGATCGGGAGGTCTTTTAGGAAAAGGATACCGTGAAGGGTCGGTTACCCAGGGGAAATTCGTTCCTGAGCAAGAGACCGATTATATTTTCTGTACCGTAGGGGAAGAATGGGGGTTTGTGGGAAGTGCTATCCTGATCTTATGTTACATGGTCTATATTGGACGGATCTATTATCTTGCTGAACAACAGAAATCCACTTTTAATCGTGTATTTGGGTATTGTTTTGCATCTATCCTTCTGATGCACTTTTCCATCAATTTAGGGATGGTTATGGGGCTTTTTCCAACGGTAGGGATTCCGCTTCCTTATTTCAGTTATGGAGGAAGTTCTTTGCTGGCCTTCTCTATGATGACTTTTATTTTCTTTAAACTTAATTATTCGGATAAGAACAGCTTAGTATAGAGCTATTTCCCAAACGATTTGACTTATTTTTAGATCTGCAGAATGTGTGGATGCTATTCTGATACCTATAAATCACTATATTTTTATGAAAGATGCTTATATTTTAGATCAACATTTTGAAAATACAGATTTTGTGCAGTTTCCACTTGAAAAAGGAGAGTATGAAAACTGTACTTTTAAGAATTGCAGTTTTGAATATGGAAATTTGTCCGGTTTTAGTTTTACAGACTGTGAATTTACAGGTTGCAACCTCAGCATGACAAAGATTGGCTCAACAGCCTTTCGTAATGTTCTTTTTATAGAATGTAAAATGCTGGGTTTACAGTTTAATGATTGTAACGTTTTTGGTCTGTCTTTTAAGTTTGATGGCTGTGTGCTCAACAATTCTGTTTTTTACCAGACCTCTATAAAGAAAACTGTTTTTAAAAATTCAAAGCTGATTGAAGCAGATTTTACAGAATGTGATTTATCAAATGCTGTCTTAAATAACTGTGATCTGTCAGGAGCTGTTTTCGATAATACTAATCTTGAAAAGGCAGATTTGAGAACTTCTGTTAACTATTCCATAGATCCTGTTTTAAATAGGCTTAAAAAGGCCAAATTCTCACTTTCGGAAGTTCATGGACTGTTGTATAAGCTGGATATTAAAATAGACAAGAATAGCTAGCTTATGAAGCTAGATGCTGAATGCGGGTATTTCTGAAAAGCCCTTTTAGGCAGAAGATATATTAAACGTTAATTAAATTCAATAGAAGCGGGTTTAGCCCAAGCTTAATAAAAAGTATAATGCATAAAAAAGCCATCAGGAATTCTGATGGCTTCATTATTTAAATCAATTATTTATAAAATTAAAAATTTGCTGGGGTAGCTTGAGTAGTAGAAGCCAGATTATTATAAGCTTCCCCTTCTGCATTGATTACTCTTTTTGCGAATCTGAACTTAGGTCCCCAATAAGAATCATTCAGTGAAGAAATCATTACTCCTTTAGATGTTGCTGCGTGGATAAATTTGATCTCACCTTCCTCAGTAACACTTTCTACAATACCTACGTGAGAGATTCTTCTTCCATGAGAAAAGAAGATTAGGTCTCCTTTCTGTAATTCCCCTTTTTCAACTCTTTCCCCTTCCTGAGCCTGAGAAGCCGCTACTCTTGGTAAAGTAAGACCTGCTGCAGCCCCGAATACAGAAAGAACGAAAGCTGAACAATCAATACCTCTTCTTGTAGTTCCTCCGTATCTGTAAGGAGTTCCAAGGTATGTTTCAGCTTCTTCAAGGATACCGTCGATGGTTTTATTATATTTGATTGCTTTTGCAATCTCAGAATTCTTAACAGCTTTTTTAGCATTTGCGATAGATGCCGCTTTTTCAGCAAGGAAAGAGTCAATTAATTTCTGCTTATCTTGCTCCATTTTTTTGTTGTCAATAGAAGCTAGTTTGGCATCTGTTTTGTATTCTTTACTGTAAGTTGCTGGTTTTGAAACCACATAATTAGTAGCACACGATTGCATTGATACTGTAGTAACTAAAGCAACTAAATAAAACAAAACTCTTTTCTTCATATATATTTGATTAACCGTGTTAAAATGGAATATTTATTTTCAAAAGCATTACAAAAGTAGAGATTCCAAGCAAAAGACCCCTGATATGATAATTGTCAGGATCTCATTTTAACACTATTTAACATATTATTTACATATGTTAAAGAAAAATAAACCGCAACTGCCTATTTTTGGCAAGCCTGCGGTTTTTTTTATTAAGATTCTTTAACAAAATCTATCGATTTTCTTCTATAAATCACGTTTTGTAATTTAAAACTCTAATTTTCAGGGCTGTTAAAAAAACAAAATAAACTTTACTAAAACCCTTTATTGATAAGGGTTTTAAGGGTGCTTTGCTTTTGGCTTTAAACCTTATGTCACTTTTTGATCTAAAATCAGAGTTGAATAAATATTTTGTTTAAGAAGTTTCTAAATCTTAACAAAGTGGAGTGGTAAAGGCAATAAAAAATTCCTCAGAAAAACTGAGGAATTTAAACTAATATGGAACTTTACAGAGTTATTTTGTAAACAACATCTCTCTGTATTTTGTCATCGGCCAAAGCTCATCGTCTACCATCATTTCAAGGTTGTCAGAAGCATTTCTGATTCCGTCAAATAAAGGTTTTACTTTGTTGCAGTATGCTTCTGCCTGCTTTTGGCTGTCTGATATGCTTTTTGCGGCCTCTCTGGCTTTAAGAAGATCTTCAACACCAAGTTTAATGATAGAAACATTTTCAGAAATGCTTGTGATTAAACTCATTTGTTCTTTTGCCAAAGATTTGAATTCTTTGTCACCAAAGATTTCTTTAAGACCTTTTACGTTTTCAATTAATCTGTTCTGATAATTTAAAGCGGAAGGAATGATGTGGTTTCTTGCGATATCACTTAACACTCTTGCTTCAATATCAATAACAGTAGAGTATTTTTCTAATTTAATTTCGTTTCTGGCTTCAACTTCTCTGTGGTTAAAGATTCCCATTTCTTCATAAAGATCAAGGAATTTCTTATCCATTTCCTGTTTTAAAGCTTCAGGGGTTGTTTTAAGGTTATTTAATCCTCTTTTCTTAGCTTCTTTTGCCCAGTCATCAGAGTATCCATCTCCTTCAAACATAATGTTTTTACACTGTTTGATGTATTCTCTCAATACATTAAAGATAGCTTCGTCTTTCTTAAGACCTGTTTCAATTAAAGCATCAACTTCCTTCTTGAAATCATTCAGCTGTTTTGCAGCAATTGTATTCATTACCGTCATAGATTCTGCGCAGTTTGCAGATGATCCTACCGCTCTGATCTCAAATTTATTTCCTGTAAATGCAAATGGAGAAGTTCTGTTTCTATCGGTGTTATCCAATAGGATTTCAGGAATTTTTCCAACCACATTTAACTTTAATTCTGTTTTTTCTTCCGGAGATAGCTTTCCGTTCGTTACTTTTTCAAGTTCTTCCAAAACGCTGAACAACTGGCTTCCGATGAATACGGAGATAATTGCCGGTGGGGCTTCGTTGGCACCTAATCTGTGGTCGTTACTTGCAGAGGCGATACTTGCTCTTAAAAGGTCAGCATATTCATGAACAGCCTTAATCGTATTCACGAAGAATGTTAAGAACTGAAGGTTTTTCTTAGGGTTTTTTCCTGGGCTTAAAAGGTTTTCTCCAGTGTCAGTTGCTAAAGACCAGTTGTTATGCTTTCCGCTTCCGTTTACTCCTGCGAATGGCTTTTCATGGAATAAGATATGGAAGTGGTGCTTATGAGCTACTCTTGCCATGATGTCCATCAATAAAGAGTTGTGGTCTACGGCAACATTTACTTCTTCAAACATTGGAGCAAGCTCGAATTGGTTTGGAGCTACCTCGTTATGTCTTGTAGTTGCAGGAATTCCCAGCTTCATACACTCGATTTCCAATTCTTTCATAAAGTTCATTACCCTTGTAGGGATGGAACCGAAGTAATGGTCATCTAACTGTTGTCCTTTTGCAGGAGAGTGTCCCAATAATGTTTTTCCTGTTAATACAAGATCCGGACGTGATTGGTATAACGCTGAATCAACAAGGAAATATTCTTGTTCCCAACCTAATGTAGGAGTTACCTTAGTTACATTTTTATCAAAATACTGCATTACGTTTGTTGCAGCTTCATCTACAGCATTCAAAGCTCTTAATAAAGGCGCCTTGTAATCCAACGTTTCTCCGGTATAAGAAATGAAGATAGATGGAATACATAGTGTAGTTCCCATGATAAATGCAGGAGATGTAGGATCCCAAGCGGTATATCCTCTTGCTTCAAAAGTATTTCTGATTCCTCCGTTCGGGAAAGATGATGCATCCGGTTCCTGTTGGATCAGCATATTTCCGCTGAATCTTTCGATTGCTCTACCTCCTTCGATAGGAGTAAAGAATGAATCATGCTTTTCAGCAGTAGTACCTGTCAAAGGCTGAAACCAGTGCGTATAGTGTGTTACTCCTTTGCTCATTGCCCAATCCTTCATTGCTACCGCTACCTGATCTGCGATATGTCTCTGGATTTTTGTTCCTTTTTTAATAGCATCCATAATAGAGCTGAATGCTTCTTTGGTTAAATATTCTCTCATTGTTTCTTCTGAGAAAACATTTTTACAGAATAATTCCGATAATTTCGCTGGGATTTCAACAGAGTTATCTTTTCTGAAATCCTTAAATGGAAGGGTTTCTAATGCTTTGAATCTTAAGGTTGACATATTTGGGTGAATTTTGATGGGGCAAATTTACAAAAAAAATGAATTGAAAATGATTTAACCCTAAAAATTTTAGGGGTGGTTTGAAAATTCATATAAATTAAACGGTTGTTTGGTGTGTTTTGGGTAGGGGTGTTGTTGATTGAAAGTGATAAAATATAATATTTAAGGACATTTTTTAAGGGGGAGTTGAGCGTAAATACATTTTACATGACACATCCTGCAATCCTATGCGAATTTAAGCTACTTATTAAAAGATAGTTAAAATAAAATGGACAAAGATTTTGTATATTTGTGTGAAATTTATTTTATGACAAATTCTAGAGCAAGAGAAACAACAGAGGCAATTGAAAGGTTATATATCTCTATGAGGCATTTATTTTATAGAGGGTTTTTCAAGCCGGGAGGTGTTTCAGGAGAAAGTATCAGAAGTTTGTTGAAAACCATCAATCCGGAAATTTACGGAACCATGAATATTCCAAGTAAAGTGGAATTGGACGGGTTGATGTATGTTTTAGACAGACTTCCGGAAGGGATTGAGGAGTGCGCTTTTATTCATCTTACATCTGATGAAGGGTTTGATAAAGGAAGTTTCGAACCTATTGTTCCAAAGAAAAGAAGAAGAAACTGTTATAGAATAGACGAACACCAGATGAATATTGAGGTTCTTTTGGGCCGTTCCGAAATTTATGACATTCTTACCCACCTTACATTCCTATTTATAGAAGCTGATAAAATCCGTAACCTGGCATTCATCCAGGATGAAAACTGGAAGCCTACGCGCGCCTTCAAAATTATTGAAGAAGTGGTGAAAGGAGAGAAGAAGTTCAGCAGAAAAGAAAAAGAAGTGGCATTAATCCACCTTTCTTCTTTAATAGGAAGGTCTTTTGACGAAACATTAAGAGCTTATAATACTTTCGGGGATGATGATAACCCTGATCGTTTATTTAAAATCATCTATAACTTAGGAAAAGTAAGTCTTGAGGATGCAAAAGGATCAAGAGAAAGAGAAATTCATTTCAGTGCTATCTTAAAAGAAAGAGTAGGACATCATTATTTTGGTGAGAAATGGGCTAATAAAGTGAAGGATGTTTTATTTGAAAATAATCTTCATACCCGTCCGCTGCATATCATTTCAGCCAATATGCATTCTGTGAAGAATATGCTGTATGCCAATGATGCTCTTAAAAAGAAGCACAACAATGAGGTAGATTATAAACTGTATGAAGAGATTTCAAATAAAAAAGATCTTCGTGACAAAGTGTTAAAATTTGCCCTGGATGAAGGCATGATCCATATTGCTGATAAAAGCGGAAGTAATATTGATGTGCAGATCATCGATCTTAGCAAAACCAATCTGAAGAATACTCCATTTGCTGATGCTAAGTTTTCAGGAGATGATGTAGTAATGGTATTTGACTATGCTTTCGGAGAACAGGCCTTTGAGGTAATGGATGAGCTACTTAAACCTTACGAACATAAAGGAGAAGTATACATGATGCATGTAAAATCTGTTTCCATTATGGGAAAAGCAGGTATTCTTACCGGAGAAAAAGGAGATATCATGATCCCAACTTCTCATATCTTTGAAGGAACTGCAGATAACTATCCTTTTGAAAATGCATTGAAGCTTGATGATTTTAAAGATGATGAGTTGAAAGCTTTTGAGGGTCCGATGATTACAGTTTTAGGAACTTCCCTTCAGAATAAAGACATTCTTTCCTACTTTATGAATACTTCATGGAAAGCGATTGGTCTTGAAATGGAAGGAGCTCACTATCAAAAAGCAATTCAGGTAGCATCCAAGATCAGACACCATATTTCACCGGATCTGTTCGTTTGCTATGCATATTATGCTTCGGATAATCCATTGGAAACAGGAAGTACATTATCTTCAGGAGGTTTAGGTCTTACAGGAGTAAAACCAACATACCTTATTACTTTAAGAATCCTTGAAAAGATCTTAAGAAGCGGAAAGAAAGAAGTTTCTGCTAAGAAATAATTTTAATTTCCTACAATAATATAAACCTCAGCTGTAAAAACAGCTGAGGTTTTTTTAGATGATGAACATGCCTATTACCATTTGGGCAGATTACATTGATTGAGAAATTACTGCAAAATCAATAATGTTCAATAATAATTGAAGCCTCATGGAATCTGTGGACAAAAAAATATTTTTAGAGCTTCTTTAACAATTGAGAATAAGATTCATCTAAAACCATATAAAAACCGAACAAAACCGTGTAATAACTCCACATTTGAGGGTTTTGTTTAAATTACCTACCTTTAGAAAAAATAAAATTTTAAATGAGAAAATCGGCTGCAATCATTTTTGCGTTTATCATTTCACAATTCCAGGCTCAGCAAGGAGCTTATTATCAGCAGGCTGCGAAGTACAAGATGGATATCGATGTAAATGCTGAAAAATTTACCTATCAGGGAAAACAGACCTTAGAATACACAAATAACTCACCGGATGAGCTTAATGTGGTGTACTTTCACTTGTATTGGAACGCTTTTAAGCCTAATTCCATGATGGATCAGAGAGTGTCTTCCCAAGGGAAAAATGGTGACGGAAGGTTGCAGAAAAACGGGATCTCAACACTGTCTACTATTCCGAAAGATCAGGAAGGAGCACAGAATATTCACTGGATTAAGCAAAATGGGAAAGACCTGAAATTTGAAGTTCAGGAAACCATTATGAAAGTATATCTGGCAGAACCTATCAAACCCAATTCTACTACAACTTTTACAATGGATTGGGATGCTGTGATTCCTCAGCAGATCAGAAGAAGTGGAAGAAACAACAGAGAAGGAGTGGATATGACCATGACACAATGGTATCCTAAAATTGCTGAGTATGATTATGATGGCTGGGCCACTTTTGATTATTTAGGAAGAGAGTTCCATGCACCGTTTTCAGATTTTGATGTTACCATTAAGATTAATAAAGATTATGTAGTGGGAGCAGGAGGAATCCTGGAAAATCCTACAGAAGTAAAAGGATATGATGCAGCAGCTAAGATCAAGGCAGAAAAAGATAAAAAAGCAACCTGGAAATGGACTGCTAAGAATATCCTTGATTTTGCATGGAGTGCAGACAGGGATTATTCTGTAGAAAGCTTTAATGTTCCGGAAGGGCCAAAAGTATATTTAGTATATCAGAAGAATGATAAAACTAAAGTGTGGGGTGAGGCACAGCCTTATATTACCAAGTATTTCCAGATTATGAATTCTCATTTCGGGAAATATGTGTATCCAACGTATGCCTTTATTCAGGGAGGTGATGGAGGAATGGAGTACGGAATGTGTACCATGATTCTTGGTGAAGCTAAAGATATCAAAGGTTTAATGGGATTAATGGCTCATGAAGGTGCTCACTCATGGTATCAGCAGATGCTGGCTACCAACGAATCCGTACGTCCATGGATGGATGAAGGTTTTACAAGTTATGCGGAAGGATATACTATGTATCAGTTATTCCCGGAAGAACTTCCGAATCCGTTTGCCAATACTTTAAATGCGTACAGAAACTTTGTTAAAAAGGGAATTGAAGAACCTGCTGTTTGGCTGGGAGATCACCACGATAACGGAACATCCTATACTTATGCATCTTATGTAAAAGGAGAATTGTACCTGGTGCAGTTAGGTTATATCATGGGAGAGCAAAACCTGGCAGAAACTTTAAAGCAGTATTATGACCAGTGGAGTATGAAGCACCCATCAGACAGGGATTTCCTTCATATTGCCCAAAAGGTTTCAGGAATGGATTTAAAATGGTTTCACAATTACTGGATCAATACTACCAAAACAATCGATTATGGGGTTAAGGATGTAAAGTATGATGCGAAATCTACAACAGTTACCCTTGTCAATAATGGTCAGGTTCCTATGCCGATTGATTTCAGTATAATGACTACTGATAAAAAGATTGTAACTTATCAGATTCCAATGAATATGACGCACACATGGAAGGAAAAAGATGCTTACGGTGAGTTTAAAACAATGCCTTACTGGCCTTGGACTCAGAAAGAGTACACCATCACCATTCCTTATACAAAATCTCAATTGTCTGTATTGGGAATAGATTTCAGCCAGAGACTTGCAGATGTAAATATGGCGGATAATATTGTAGAAGTAAAATAAAAAGATCAACATAGAGATAAAAGGAGTATTTATAAGTACTCCTTTTATTTTTTTATAAATTTGGAGCTCAAATTTTTTCAAATCATAGCCTGTTTAAATATAAATGAATTCAATTGTAATTAACATAGGGAACAGCAATATCAGATTCGGCCTTTTTAATGGGGATAATTGTGATATTTCATGGGTAATCAATACAAAGCCTTACAGAACGGCAGACGAGCTTTATGTGCAAATGCTGATGCTTTACCAGACCTATAAAGTAGAGCCCAAAGAAATACAGAAAGTAATTATTGGCTCTGTAGTGCCTCAGCTTACCAAGGTAATGAGCTCTGGAATCAAAAAAATCCATGGGATTACTCCGGTTATTGTTGACCGTACAACGCCTTCAGGAGTACAGGCGAAATCAAAGCAGATGGGAACGGATATTTATGCCAACCTTGTTGCTGCCCATAACCTTTATCCAAACAAAAAAAAGATTGTTATTGATTTTGGTACGGCCCTTACAGCGAGCTGTGTAGCTGAAACGGGTGAAACTTTAGGCGTAATTATTGCTCCGGGGATTGTTACTTCTTTAAACTCTTTAATCAGCCAGACAGCCCAGCTTCCTGAAATTGAACTGAAAAGACCAAAATCAGTACTGGGGTTAGATACGGTAACCTGTATGCAAAGCGGAATGGTATATGGCTTCCTTGGAATGGTAGAGGGGTTCATTGACAGGATTAATGATGAGGTAAATGATGATTGTTTTGTTGTAGCCACAGGAGGTGTTTCTCATGTCTATAAGCCTTTAACAGAGAAAATTCATGTAATGGATAGGCTGCATACTTTGAAAGGACTTTATTTCCTGGGAAAAGATTTGTAAAATATTCTTAAATCTATAACTGAACCTTTATTTCAGTTTTTAATATAACCTTGAACAAAATGAAGGAATTAAAAGAATTTCCAAGAATAGAAACAGAAAGACTGATTCTCTCCCAGCTGGAAGAAAAGGATACTCCTTCAATTGTGGAGTTTCTTAAGCATAGAATTTATTCAGACCTTACGTCTAATATTCCTTATCCTTACACAGAAAATGATGCTAAACTTTGGGTGAAAATGTCTAAACAAGCTTTTGATGGTAACACAGGTTTTACCTTTGGAATCAGAAATAAAGAAGAAGAGATTATTGGAGCCATTGGTCTTCATGACAGGGATGATGATAAGGCAGAACTGGGATATTGGATAGGAATTCCATACTGGAACAAAGGATACGTTACTGAAGCAGCTAAAGCTATTGTTGATTTTGGATTTAAAGAATTGGATCTCAACAAGATTTATGCAACTCATTTTCTTCACAATCCTGCTTCAGGGAAGATCATGCAAAAGATAGGAATGGAGCAGGAGGCACTTTTGAAACAGCATACAAAAAAAGACGGCGAATATTTTGACCTTGCGATGTATTCTATCTTTAAAGATTAATGGGAATACAATCTTATAAAAACAAAATCAGAGAACATTATGTTCCCTGATTTTGTTATTACTGTTAAATAGGTTTCTTAAAGACCTCCACCGCACGCATCACATTCGATCAACGGGTAAATCCATGTACCATCTTCCTGCTGAAATGGCATATTTCTGCATCCGATTTTTCTTACTCCGTTGCTGTCAATATAAAAACATTGATCAGGGCGGATTCCGCCGTTAATTTTAGCCGTTTCTTTTCTCGTTAACTTTTTCATACTTGTTTTAATTTGGTTGTTAATGGAATTAGTTTAATGGTTTTTATTTATTTTAAAGATCTCCTGTGCATGATTGGCATTCATGTCCTGGAAGTGGATAAATCCATCCGCCGCAACAATCCGGAACGGGGCCTACCTGGCATCCAAGTTTTCTCTTGCCTGTGTTAGGATCAGTGTAAAAACAT
Organism: Chryseobacterium contaminans; assembly: GCF_001684955.1. Lineage (GTDB taxonomy): Bacteria > Bacteroidota > Bacteroidia > Flavobacteriales > Weeksellaceae > Chryseobacterium > Chryseobacterium contaminans. Next base: position 27,505 of record NZ_MAYF01000112.1, read on the forward strand.
TGTCCCGGTGCAATACCACCATTAATTTTCGCAGTTTCTTTTCTTGTTAACTTTTTCATATGGTTTTAGTTTAAATGTGTATCAAATATAGATAATTATTAAACTGCTTGTATCTTTTTTATTCAATATGTGTGGATAAAATAAAATTATCTTTTATTTTTGAAAAAATCTTTAACAATAGTGGAACATTCATTTTCCATAATACCGGTAATCACCTCTGTTTTAGGGTGTAATGAAAGGTGTTTGTTAATGAAGCCTCTCTGTTCGTCGCGGGCACCAATCACTACTCTGGAAATCTGTGACCATGAAAGGGCCCCTGAACACATAACACAGGGTTCCATAGTAACATATAGTGTACAGTCTTTTAAATATTTACCCCCTAAAAAATTGGCAGCAGCGGTTATAGCCTGCATTTCTGCGTGGGCAGTAACATCATTTAAGGTTTCAGTGAGGTTATGTGCCCTTGCAATAACACGGTTGTTAGAGACTACCACACATCCAATAGGTACTTCATCCTGTTCCAGAGCGGCTTCTGCTTCCTGCAGAGCCATTTTCATATAATATTCGTCAGTAAACATCTAATTTAATCAACCATCGTTAACGTTAAAGGAATCCTGAAACGGAATCTTGTGGGATCACCCTTTACCATTGCTGGAGAAAACTTTTCAGAAATAGAGTAGAGTGCAATTTCTGCCTGTCTGTTGAAGGTGAAATTATCTCCCTGAGCATGAACATTGCTGATGCTTCCATCTTTTTCCACAATAAAAACAACATCTGTTTTTACCGTTTTGGTATCGGAATTAACACCGTCTACATACAAAAGGTCTGCAACCTCTTGCCGCAGGGTGTTAATACCTCCGGGATAGTCTGCAATCTTTTCCACATCCACAGATTTATCACTGAAATCCTGAACGGTTCCTGCCGCTGCTTTTAAAGTCTGAAGATCTTCAATATTCCTTACTCTCAATAAGGCTCCAATTAAGGCGGTGTTCTCAATACTATCCATTTTTTTCATGAAAAAGAAGAAATCTCCTTTTATGGCATCCTTTTTAAGGGCATTGGATTCCGCATCAAATTTTTTCTTGAATTCATTATTCAGCATGCCCCTGTGCTGGTTGTAATAGTTTTTCACCAACCTGAATTCCTCTTTCTGCTGAGATAAGCAAAATGAAGAAACAATACAAAAGATACAAGTGAATAAAGTTCTCAATAGGGTATATTTATGTAAATATAACTAAAAAATATGAGAATGATTCACGATTATTTAACTTTCAAGATAGCGGTTCAGAGATTCCTGGAGATGATTACGGATGTCATCAACTAAACATTTCGGTTCTAATACGGTTACCTCTTTTCCATAAGATAAAATCTCCTGCATAAAGTCATAAGTAGGATGAAGGAAAAATTCAAAATAGATTTCTTCCGGAGTTTCTTTTGTTTCTTTCTGAGATTGATGAAGCGGAAAACTTCTGATGTATTCTCCCTGATGACGGCTGCATTTTAATACAATATTCTGCGGTTTCTGTTCTGCCAGATTCATTACTCCAAAAGCATTTTTAAAATGCTCTCTGAAATTATATTTATACTTTTCTCTGAACTGGTTTTTAGCTACATCCAGATAATTGATCCTGTCTAATCCAAATGATTTTAAAACCTTATCCTTGGTATCAATGGCGATGAGGTACCATCTGTCTTTTGATTCTTTTAAGGCTAAGGGATGAACCTTTCTGGAAGTCATCAGTTTGTTTTTGTAATTGTAATGTTCAAAGGTTACCACTCTTTTGTTACGGATGGCAAAAAAGAGATCATAAAAATGTTCTATACCGGTTGGTTTACGGCTTTCAAAGAAAATAAAGTCTGAAAAATCCGGATGAAGATTCAGGGCATTGCTTACCTGGAAAGATTCCAGAAGTTTTTGGTTGTATTCATCCACTTCCATGATGGGGCGACTTTCGATATAGTATCGGTTATCACCTTTTTTCTTGTTATGAATGGAAAGGTTGAAAAGGTCTGAAATCTCACGGATATCTCTCTGCAAGGTACGGATAGAATAACTTTTGATCCCGGCATCCTGGAATTCAAAAGAATTTAAAAGATAATCTTCCAGCTGGGAATAGGTAGCCGGAGAACTTTCTAATCTTTTAATAATTAAGGCATATCTTGTGAGATAAAAATCTTTCTTCATGGTAAAATTTTGTACCACAAATATATGGGCTTAATGCGACAAAACGTGTCGTATTTTAATTTTTTGTGGGGAGATCGAGAAAAAGATAAGCCACAGAAATACTGTGGCTTATTGAATTATTGGTCAAAATACTCTGAGAATAATTCTCATCTATTCTTTCAAAAATAGATTGTGATTTGGTTATATGCGAAGCTTTGTGAGATTGCTTCAGAATCTTTGGCCTTGTTTTTAGTGGTCGCAGACCGAATTTCCACTTCTGGGTTATATTTTTCAGACAGAGTTCTGGCTGTCCAACATTTTGTGAATGGCGATTCAAAGGTGTTGATGTAATGAGACTGTTGTGTGTATTTAGAGACTTTAAAGATAATGGCAGACAGCATCAGAACTTGTCGTATTTTTTATAATTATTTAAAAGATATCTTCTTCAAGAATGTCTTCTTCAAAATCCTGTCTGAAGAAATTTTCAATGTCGTTGAGATAGTTTTCATAATCCATCTCAGCATTTTCGATGTCACTCCATTCCACGGTGTAGAGGTCTTCATCGAAGAGTATATCTGTGTTGTGATTGGATGTTTCCATGTTTTGTATTGTGATTTGGTGTTGGTTATATTTTGAACATACTTGTGGCTGTTCAGCATAGGTGAATGATGAATTCAAAGGCGTTTTTAAATTTTTATTGATAGTTGTTTTGTGTTATTGTGATACTCCAAATATAGTGGGGTAATGCGACAAAACTTGACGTATTTAAAATAATTTCTAATCTTTCTAAAATATAATTTCCAGAGCTTATATTGAAGCATTATAAGGTAAAAAGCTTATATTTTATTTTTGATGAGTTTCTGGACGATCTGATTCAGGATTTCTCTGTTGTCATCAATATAGCTTAATCCGGCCTGGATCAAATTTTCAATATTAGACCGTCTTACATTATCCATTGCGGGAGAAGCGTTTTTCAATGAAGGATTCAGACGGTAATAGTTTTTCTGGTTTCTCAGTCCCAGTGTCTGGAACATTTGGGAAAGCTGATAATCTACAGTTTCTGCATTGGCAGACATCAATATATCAATAATTGGGTTTACCCAGCCTATTTTTCCGGCTTTTTCCAGTTTTCTAAAAGAATAAGGTCTCGCCTCAATGCCGGTTCCGATGGATATAATAATCATATCATTTACTCCGGGATGATTGGCTTTCTGGTGGTTTTTTAAAACTTCTGCAAAAGGAATCTTTCTGGCTTCTGCATAGGCACAAAGGGCGGGATTATTCGCAAACATACCGCCGTCAATCAGGCTGAAGATTTGCCCATACATTGATTTGATCTGTACCGGGCTGAAATAGGTAGGCGCTGCGGATGTTGCCCTGCAAACATCTTTTACATAGAAATTATCCGTGCTGAGATGAGCTTCTGCTGAATTGAAAAGCTTAGCTCTTCTGTTTTCTATATCATAACTTGTTATTAAACAAGGTTTTATTAATTCCTTTAATTCTAAATTTCCAAAAAAGTCATTCAGGTTTTTCTCAAGGGCTTCCTGAGAAATTCTTTCATTCAATAATCCAAATGGATTAACCAGTTTTTCCCAAAAGGAAACCTGGAAGATGTCGCCGCCCTTTTCAGCATATAATTCCAACCCTTTCTGGATAGAATATTTTGCTTTACGGACTTCATCGGGACATAGAATAATAGACGCAATCAGTCCTCCTGTGCTGCTGCCTGCCACCAGATCAAAATAATCTCCGAGCTTGGCACTCGGTTTATCATAATACTGGAGCTGTTCTTCTATGTAACGCAGAATAATACAGGTGATAATTCCCCTTATTCCGCCTCCGTCCAAAGAAAGAATGGTTGTCTTTTTCATGTTGTTTTGTTAATTGTTTTTTAAGAATACATTGAAATGAGATCTTATGAAATCAATGATTTGGGATAAGGAAAAATGTTTGAATCCATGTTCAGATCTTATTACTTTTGGTGGCTTTCTTGTAAAACAAAGGTAGGACGGAGAAGCGACAGAACTTGACGTATTTTATTTAATTTTACATAAAAAGGATTAAAAAACAACATAATTCTGTTGATCTCTCTGCATCTTCAAAAGCGTTCTCCAATGGGTTTTAACGGTCTTTTTCTTTAACGGAATTGTCTTTTTTTCAAAGTGAGGAAGATCTTTAAAAGTTTTCCAATTTCCGCCCCAGTCCCAGCCATGTTTTGCGAAGATTTTCACACATTCATACCAATCTGCTACCTTGTCGTTATCCCAGTCTTTTACAGTGTCCCAGCTGGCTGTTTTTCCATCAGTTATCAGGCAGATATCCACAGCGAAGCCATAATTATGAATACTTTGTCCCGCTTTGGCATTGGTTACTTTTTTACCTGATGTAATTCTTCCAATTGCGTAAAGTCTTTCCTGCTCTTCAAAAGACCTTAAGCCCTGAGTGATCCTTACCTTGGCTCTACCGGTGAGTGCTTCGTCACATTCCTTAATAATTTGTTTCATTTCATCTCTTACCGATGGGTGAAGGCTGTTAATTCGTTCCAATGTTACTTTATCCATAATCTTTATTGTTTGAAACAAAAGTAGAAGCAGGAAGCGACAAAACTTGACGTATTTTAATTAAAAACCATCATGACTGAAGACTGATTTGAAAATTGTTTTTGAAAACAAAGCTATACTCCTAATGCGACAAAACATGTCGTATTTAAAAATAATATTTGTTTGTCTTTCAATGTGTTAAATGTGATGTTAATTCTGGATTAAAAAGTGATTTTATTTCTGAAAAATAATAATTTTGTATACATAATTCACGATCATCATGTATGCGCTGGTAGATTGCAATAACTTTTTTGTTTCCTGTGAAAGGACGCTGGACCCTGAGCTTGAAGGCAAACCCGTTGTGGTACTTTCCAACAACGATGGATGTGTTGTATCCCGAAGCAAGGAAGCAAAAGACCTGGGGATTCCAATGGCGGCTCCTGCATTTAAATACAGAGACCTTTTCAAAGAACATGATGTAAAAAGCTTTTCTGCAAAATTTGAGCTCTATAACTATAAAAGCCAACAGGTCATTAATATTGCCCGCTCTTATGTTGTGGATTATGAAATTTATAGCATTGATGAGCTTTTTCTTGATCTAACAGGGTTTAAATATATTGACATCCATGAATATTGCTCTAAAATCAAAACAGAAATCTGGGAGAGGGAAAATATTCCCGTAAGTATAGGTATTGCTCCCAGCAAGACCTTATGTAAAGTAGCGAATAGGATTGTAAAGGATTTTCCGGAGAAATTTAATGGGGTTTATATTATGGATAGTCCTGAAAAGATAGAAAAAGCACTGAAATGGCTAAATATAGGTGATGTTTGGGGAATAGGAAGAAAACTGGCAGCCAAAATGAACGACAATGGTGTTTATAAGGCCTGGGACCTTCTTCAGAAGCCTGAAATGTGGGTTCGAAAAATAATGGGAATTCATGGGGTGAGGATGATTAATGAATTAAAAGGAATCCGCCAGCTTGAGCTGGATGCTCCATCTCCGAAAAAATCAATTGCAGTTACCCGAAGTTTTATGGAGATGCTTACTGATAAAGAAGCTGTTCGGGAAAGGGTAGAAACCTTTGGGATGTACTGCTCGGAAAGGTTACGGCGGCAGAATACCTGTTGTAAAATGATAACTGTATTTGTACAGACTAACCGTTTCCGAAAAGACCTGCCTGAATATAGGAATGCGATGACTCAAATTCTTCCCAATCCCACGAATTCATCCATATTGATAGGAAGAGTGGTGAATGAGCTTTTTGAAGCCGTATACAGGGAAGGATTTTATTATAAAAGAGCAGGAGTAATGGTGAATGACTTTGTTCCGGAAGATCAGAGACAGATCAGCCTTTTTGAAGAAGATATACAAAACCAGCATCTTCCTGTGATGAAGGCTATGGATGCCATGAACAGGAAATTCGGGAAAGATAAAGTGCGTTTGGGAAGCATGAGCGGTGAAAATACTTTCGGCCGTGCCCAATTATCTCCGGAATATGAAGCTTTTCTGAAAAAAAATACGCTGCCTGAAGCTAATTTCAGGTTTCATTAGTGTACCTTTTTACTTTCTCTCATACTTCCAGTTCCTTCCTTTACCTTCTGCAATCCATTCTAGAGCCTGTTCCATTCTTTTATTTCTGGTAACTTCGGTTTTGGCTTCGGCAATCCATGTGATGTATTCCTTTCTAAACGATGGGGATGCTTTTTCAAAAACTTCTAATGCTTTTTGCTGTTCCTGTAATGCGGATAAAAAATAATCAGGAATTTCCACTTCTGTTTTTGAAGGAGCTGCTTTTTTCATGGTAACGCCCATATCTGTAAGCTCCATGGCTTCTTTGATGGCTTTTTTCAACTGGCTTTTTGAGGGAAGATCTTCCATTTTTGTAATCTTACCCAAACTGAACATTGAACTTTTTCCGGCTGTAGTTTCTATTTCCTTTAACGTTTTCATCTCCTGATGCAGCCAAAACCCAAGGCTGCAATAATATTTGAAAGAGGTAATGGAACAGAGAATCTTCCCTTTATACATAAAAGTAGGGAACTTCCATTTAATGGCTTCTTCCGCATCAGTACATGTTTCGTGAATAACTTCCCGAAGATACATTAAAATGGGCTGGGCAAAATCCGGAGATTTCTCTATGTATTCATCAACTTTTATATTGTATTTCTCCATAGCTTTTTATTGGAATAACTTTACGACTTCATTAACAAGGAACTTCACCTGATCCGGTCTTCCTCTGTCATTTTTAGGATTGTTAGAGTAGCTTCCGGTTTTTACGATTATCATTTTGTGCTCCGGAATCATGATGATATATTGTCCCTGAAGTCCCAGAAAATAGTAATGTTTGATCGGGTTGTCATGATTAATCCAAAGGCCCATTCCGTAAATGTTTTCAGACTTTTCTGTCGGAGTTCTCATCTGTTCAATAAAATCTCTATTAAGGATCTGTTGATCTCCAAATTTACCATCATTCAGGAATAAAAGCCCCAGTTTGGCAAAATCTCTGGTGTTGGAATGGATGCAACAATATGTTTTTTCCATTCCATAATCATCTGTACTCCATTTCGCATTTTGCTCCATTCCTAAAGGTGTCCAGATTTTTTCGGAAAGATAGCTTGCCAGGGATTTTTTCAATGCTTTTTTTAACGCGAAACCAAGAAGTTGTGTAGTACCGCTTTGATATTCAAATTTTGTTCCCGGCTTTTCTTTAAACCTCCTTGAAAATACAGCCTTTACAAGATTCTTTCCATAATAGGCTTTGGCATTGGGGAGAAACGGATTATTATAATTTTCATCCCAATCAAGACCGGATTCCATCTGGGCCAGATTTTTAAGAGTCACTTCATCTCCGAAGGTTTTCTCTTTAAACTCAGGATAGAAACTGGAAAGCTTTTCATCAATATTGTTGATAATGCCTTCCTCCAGCACTTTTCCCAAAAGCATCACCGTAACAGCTTTTGCCATAGAAAAAGAATTGGTCTGTGAAAGCTGATTATAGCCGTCCCAATATTGCTCATGAATGATTTTATCATTCTTTATCACTACAAAAGATGCTGTTTTAGACTGTTTTAAGTCGTCAACTAAAACTTTAGGTAATTGTTTTTTATTATATTCAGAATGTTCTTCCCATCGTTTGGGGGCTCCTGCAGCAATAGGATTACTGGGAAACAAATTTCCATCGTCAATATGGGCACTTGATCTTCCTTTAAGATAAGTTTTGGAAATACCACTGAATAAATAATCATATCCGAAAAAGTAAGCTGTAGCAGCTCCGGCTAAAGCTCCACCTATCATGTATTTTAGTATTCTCATTTTTTGTCAATCGGTCTTTAACAAATTTAAAATAATTTGGATGAAAAAATAAAAATGAATCATCAAATACATTATTTTTGTTTAATTGATGAAAAACATGACCAGAAAACTTATTGTATTGATGTGCTTCCTGCTTTCAGTGGCAGGAATTTCTCAGGCTTATAAAGCGATAGATACCGCAGATTATCTTCAGCGGAAAGAATTTTTAAAAAATTTTACGGCTCATAATGAAAGTCTAATCAAAGGGCTAAAGTTGCAGTATTCGGGAAGAACGGGTTCTGAAATGTCTAAAATTTATAAAGAATTTGGAACTGATTTTGAAAATCAGGTGAAGAATAAGGATTTTGTTTTCAAATCTGATTTTGATGCAGTCATCAAGTCTTTGGTAGAGCGTCTCAGAAAAAATAATCCAAAAGTTCCTCAGGACCTTAAAATACTGATTGCAAGAGATAATACTCCTAACGCTTACTGCCTTGCTGATGGAACTTTTGTCATCAATATGGGGCTGTATAACTGGATGGATAATGAAGCTCAGGTAGCTGGTGTAATTTCCCATGAATTAGGGCATAAAATAGAGGATCATACGCTGAAATCTGTTCTGAATACTGTAGAACAGAATGAATTAGATAAATCTACAGTACAAAATATTAAGGAAACAACAGATCAACGTAGTTTGGGACGCAATGCAAAGGCATTTGATGTTTTTAGAAACAGAATTTATAAAAAAGGAGTGGAGAAGAGGAAACTTGAAATGCAGGCAGATTATCTGGGATATGTTATTTTTAAAAACAGTGATTTTAAGAAAAGTGAATTTATCAACGGATTACAAAAGCTTCAGACATTTGACACAATTTCTCCAAGAGAGCTTAAAACTGAGACTTATAAAAAGTTGTTTGATCTCCCAAAACAGGCTTTCAAGGAGAAATGGATGAAGAAAGAAGACTTTTCACTCTACAATTATAATTTTTATAAAGAAAAGCTGAATAAAGACTCTTTAGCATCCCATCCTGAAATGGCTAAAAGAATAGAGATGCTTAAAAAGACTTTTCCTGAGCTGAATACTTCCGTAGAACCGGAAAAACCTTCAGAGGCCTATCTTGCACTCAAAAAAACAGCAAGAATGGAGATTCTACCCAACTATTTCCACTCAGAGGACTATGGATTGGGTATTTATGTCGCTATGCAGTTTTTACAGGATGGGGAAGAGGAAAAATATTACAAAGGATGGCTGGGAAAATGTTTTTCAAAAATTTATGAAGCCAGGAAGAATTATAATCTGAACCGCTATCTGGATAGGGTAGAACCTAAAAACCAAAGTGAAAGTTATCAGCAGTTTCTGAATTTTATGTGGAACCTAAGCCTGGATGAAATTAAAAATATTGCAGATTATTATCAGGCTAATGAAACAGTTGCAACATTAAAATAATTTTGGAATTTTCATTTCTGATTTAGCAGATATGGTAAAACCAAGAAAAATTAAAAACCTATCTCGTTTTTGAGATAGGTTTTTAGTTTTAAGATCAATCTTTTCGTAGAGGAATTCTATTTTATTAATAGTTCAGTTTTTCTAAACGGATTTTATTGTATTTATCTTTCTTGTTGTATTCACGGAGAAGAATATACCCTTCTTTGGCAACATAAGGGGTTACTTCATAGTTGTCCTTTTCGGAAATAGGAATAATTTCCTGCTTGAACTTCCCATCAATCACCGTATTGATAAACAGGTTCCACTTTTTCTGTTTGGTGACTTCATCTTTTTGATAATCACGATAGAAGAAAACCACGTCTTTTCCGTTGTTGAGGTATTGTGAGAACAGATAGTCACTGTTTACTGCCCATTTAGTTTTTTCTTTCTCCAGTACCTTAAGATCTTTGATCTTGAAATCCTTGTCTGTGTAGAGGTAGACAAGATCTGTTGTTTTTGGGGCATTATATTGGCCGGCGGGTTTATATTTCTCAGAAAGGATTCCTACACTCCCGTCACTCATGAAATATAAATCTTTAGTAAGCAGGTAATATCCACTTTCTACATAGCCATTTTCATCAATTTTAGGCAAATAGGGTATGAAATCCGGCTTATAGCTAAGGTTTTTTGTATCAATACTAAAATCAGACTTATTAATCATTAATCTGGAAAATCCTATGTCATAATTGTTGGAAGCATAGTTTCTTCCGGTTAGTACAATTTTGTCATCAAAAGTTTTATCATTGTCAAGAGGGCTGTAATTGGAAATAAAACTGTCAATATTTTCTATGGTCTTATCTGTCATTCCTGTGATAGGGTTATTGGAAATCTGCTTTCCTGTTTTCATATCAAGCACAAGAAGAGTAAATATTTTTTTATCATTGTCTACTTTCTTCAGGATAGAATAGAGATAATTTTCATCTTTTTCCAAAGGTGTTAAAGTAGAAAAAACTTTCTTGGTTCCTTCTGTGTTATATGTATATCGCCATACTTCCTTTTTATTTTCATCAAACTTCATCAGGCTGTTGCTGTTAACATACTTTCCATAGTCTTTGTATTCTACGGCAAAATAACCTCCTTCCTTAGTTTCTGCTACTGCGGAAACATAATTATAGCCTTTTTCTCTTTTCTCACTGCGGTTTTCTTTATTTTGTTCTTTCCAGCTTTTAGGTTCATTGATCTCTTTGAAGCTGCCGTCTTCGAGATAGTCATAATACACTTTTCGGGTAATGGTGTTGGTTTTTGGGTTGATGACCATGGAAACCGGAGTGAAGACTTCTCTGCTTTTTATCAGGGAATAATCCATCATGGAAGGCTTTAGAATAATTTGTCCCTTAAAATCTACATACCCTCTATATGAAGCTGCGGTAATGTCACCTTCAAATTCCTTATTGGCAACTGGGTTGAGGTTCTTATCCAGTATAACATATTCAAATTTCTTGGTTTTATCGCCAGATTTTCCATAAGAATAAATGGAAACATAGCCGTAAAGATTATCTTTATCATCAAACAGGGCGTTCATTCCTACATGGTCTCCTGCTGCTAATGTTGTTAAATCCTGGGTTTGGGAAAATGCAAATGCCTGGGTAAGCCCAAACACTAATAAAGTGATTTTTTTCATGGTCGAATTTTGGACTAAAATAGTAAATTATGGAATACTGATGAAGATAAAAGCCCTGAAAATTCAGGGCTGATAGTTTAATAAAGTCAACAATTACTTATTATATTCGTAAAGGTAAGTATGCTTATTAGTTCCAAAAGCAGTGCTTGTATACGTCATCACTGACTTGGTAGGATAATTAGCTGAATTAAGCGTGTGAACTGCGCTGGTCTTGGTTGTTCCATTTACAGAACCTGCGTAATTTCCCTCTGCTTTTACCAGATTACTGTAGGCTACTTCGCCATCTGCAAGAGAGAGCATATCCATTTTTATATAGCCTTTTACGTTTTTCATAGGATGGTTATTGCCGTCATAGGAAAATGTAGTACTGTATGTTGTTCCGTTATTTGAGAAAGTAATTGAAAGCAAGTTTCCGTTAGCATCAAGATAAATATCTTTATCTTGGTATTTTATATCTGAATATACTCCTGTAGTTGGATTATATGTAACCGATTGAAAAGCGTTGTGCTTTATGTGGTTGTCACTCAGGTATTGAAATGTTTCGGTGTAAACCAAGGTTCCTGGTTGGTGTTTATCTGTTACTTTTTCAGAAACCAGTTTTCCGTTGGAATAAGAGAACTCTCTCATAAATTTTAATGTGCCACTCTTCGTAAATACTTCAGTCTTTACGATATTATCACCATCATAAGTGTATAACGTTTTTTCATTATCAGCAACATCAAATGCTTCTGTAATTCTGGTTCCATTATACTTATATTCTATAGTATAACTTTGGCCATCCTGCGTAATTTCAGTTGATTTCTTTAGAAGATAGGGTGTAGGAGTGTTATTGCTGTCATTTGTAGTGTCATCATTTGAAGAGCTACAGCTTGCAATTACTGCCATAGCTATTGATGAAATGATTAATTTCTTCATAGTTTATAATTAGTTTTTTAATAGCCTCAAAAGTAATCATTTTCACAATATGGCCATCTTTTTTTTTGAAAAATGAAAAAGCCCTGAGAAATCAGGGCTTTTAGATTATATTTTAGAAAGTAGATTTCTGAAGTTGGTCTTCTCATCAATGATTCTTCTCAGGTCTGCAACCGGAACTCTTTCCTGAGTCATGGTATCCCTGTCTCTAAGCGTTACCGTATGGTCATTAAGAGAATCGTGATCAATTGTAATACAGTAAGGAGTACCAATAGCATCCTGTCTTCTGTAACGTTTACCGATACTGTCTTTTTCTTCGTAGATTAAGTTGAAATCATATTTCAGGTCATTGAAGATTTTTTCAGCATATTCTCCTAAACCGTCTTTCTTCATTAATGGAAGAATAGCAGCTTTTACAGGTGCTAAAGCAGGAGGTAAAGATAAAACTGTTCTTTCAGAACCGTCTTCCAATACTTCGTCTTTTAAACAGTGAGAGAAAATAGATAAGAATAATCTGTCTAATCCTACAGATGTTTCCACTACGTAAGGAACATAGTTTTCATTTCTTTCAGGATCGAAGAACTGAAGTTTTCTTCCGGAGAACTCTTCATGAGCTTTAAGATCGAAATCTGTTCTGGAGTGGATACCTTCCAATTCTTTGAAACCAAATGGGAAGTTGAACTCAATATCAGCTGCAGCATTTGCATAGTGAGCTAATTTTTCATGATCGTGGAATCTGTAGTTTTCATCTCCCAAACCAAGAGCAAGGTGCCAGTTGAGACGTGTTTGTTTCCATTTTTCATAGAATTCAAGTTCAGTACCCGGTGCTACAAAGAACTGCATTTCCATTTGTTCAAATTCACGCATTCTGAAGATAAACTGTCTTGCAACAATCTCATTTCTGAATGCTTTACCAATCTGTGCAATACCGAAAGGAAGTTTATGACGTGAAGTTTTTTGAACGTTTAGGAAGTTAACAAAAATACCCTGTGCTGTTTCCGGTCTAAGATAAAGGTCCATAGCGCTGTCTGCAGAAGCACCAAGCTTAGTTCCAAACATCAAGTTGAACTGTCTTACTTCCGTCCAGTTTTTAGAACCTGTATCCGGATCAGCAATTTCAAGCTCTTCAATTAATGCTTTTACATCAGCAAGGTCTTCATTTTCTAAAGATTTTGCCAGCCTTGAAAGAATAGCCTCTCTTTTTGCTCTGTAATCAATAATTTTTTGATTGGTCGCAACAAACTGATCTTTATCGAAAGCCTCTCCGAATCTCTTCGCAGCTTTTTCGATTTCTTTATTCTCTTTATCTTCAATTTTAGCGCAGTAGTCTTCAATTAAAACGTCTGCTCTGAAACGTTTTTTAGAATCTTTATTATCAATCAATGGATCGTTGAAAGCGTCTACGTGGCCTGATGCCTTCCATGTTGTTGGGTGCATAAGGATCGCCGAATCAATACCCACAATATTTTCGTTAAGCTGTACCATAGCTTTCCACCAGTATTGTTTGATATTATTTTTAAGTTCAGCTCCGTTCTGTCCATAATCATAAACAGCGGATAAACCATCATAGATCTCACTGGAAGGGAAAATAAATCCGTATTCTTTAGCGTGAGAAATTACTTTCTTGAAAACATCTTCTTGCTTTGCCATAATTTTTTTACGTCTGATGTGCAAAAATATGAATTTGGATTCCAAAATCATGAAATTCAACAAAAAAAGCTATTAATAATCCTTCAAATCCTTTCATTTTCATTTATTAGGAGCCGGAAACCTGCTTTCGCTACTCGCTTTTTCTGAGTTTCGGCGACGGCAAAGCCGCCGCCGAAACTCAGAAAAGAGCTCAAACACGCCGCTCAATCAGGGCTAATAAATCTAAGGGATTTTTGAAACCCCGTTAGATTTAGAACATTCAGCCATTAAACTCTGAAGGTTTCCATCCGAAATAAGAATCCGTAGAAAAATCTCTACTTTTGCACCATGTTAGAAATTCTTTATCGTGACGAGCATATTATTGCGATCAACAAACCCAGCGGATTATTGGTTCATAAATCCTTTTATGCTGGAGAAGCCGACACTTATGCTATTCAGGAGCTGAGGAAACAGATTGGGCAGAAAGTGTATCCTGTGCATCGTTTAGACCGTAAAACTTCGGGGGTTTTATTGTTTACCTTAGATAAAGATACGCTTAGAATAATGAGTGAGTATTTTGCTACCAGAGAAGTTGAAAAAAAATATATTGCTATTCTGAGAGGTTGGGCAAAAGAAGAAGAAACCATCGATTACGACTTGGTTAATGAAAATGAAGTCAAGCAAAATGCCATTACTTATTATCATCTATTGCAAAAATCCGAAATCGATTTACCCTTTTTAAAACATCAGACTTCAAGATACTGTTTAGTGGAAGCGATTCCTGAAACAGGTCGGTTTCATCAGCTGAGAAAACACTTTAAACATATTTTACATCCGATTTTAGGTTGCCGAAAACATGGTTGTAATAAACAGAATAAGTTGTGGCTTCAAACATTTGGGATCAACAAAATGACGCTTCATGCCCATCAATTAATTTTCAATCATCCTATTTCTAATGAAAGAATTACCGTGAATGCCACTATAGATGAAGATTTCAAAAGAGTAGGAGATATTCTGAAATTTGATTTAAGTCAGTATTCTTAATTGATAATCAGATGTTTTCTACCTTATAGATGCTATAAATCAAACAATTTTATAAAATATCATAGGTTAATCTACCATTAATTTTAAAATGAGTAATTTTGTAAAACTTTTTTTCAATGTACAAATCGCTCATTCGTCCAATTCTTTTCAAATTTGATCCCGAAGAAGTGCATCATTTTACTTTTTCGATGTTAAAGAATTTTGGATTTCTTACTAAATTATTTTCCCCAAAACCTATTGAAGACAAACGTCTGGAAAGAGAAGTTTTCGGATTAAAATTTAAAAATCCTGTAGGGCTGGCGGCTGGTTTTGATAAAAATGCAGTATTGTTCAACGAATTGGGAGATTTAGGGTTCGGATTTGTAGAAATCGGGACGGTGACTCCAAGAGCTCAGGCAGGAAATCCTAAGAAAAGGCTATTCCGTCTTATTGAAGATGGTGGAATCATCAACAGAATGGGGTTCAATAATGATGGTCTTCAGGCTGCTATTGAAAAACTGAAATCCAACAAAGGAAAAATTATCATTGGTGGAAACATCGGGAAAAATACGGATACCCAACCTGAAAACTATACACAGGATTATCTGGATTGTTTTGAAGGGCTACATCCCCATGTAGATTATTTTGTGCTGAATGTAAGCTGTCCGAATGTAGGAAGCCATGCTAAACTGGAAGATGTAGAATACCTTCGTGAGCTGATTACGGAAGTAAAGAAAATAAACCAGTCGAAATCTGTACAGAAACCGATACTCCTTAAAATTGCTCCGGATCTTAATCATACTCAGCTAGATGAAATTGTAGAACTGATTGCAGAAACAAAAATAGATGGAGTGATTGTTTCCAATACTTCTGTAAACAGAGAAGGACTGAAAACACCTCCAGAAATTTTAGAGCAAATAGGAAACGGAGGATTAAGCGGAAAACCTATTCGTGAGAGAAGTACAAAAATGATCAAATACCTTTCTGATAAAAGTAACAGGGCATTCCCGATCATTGGAGTAGGAGGAATCCATTCAGCAAAAGATGCTATTGAAAAATTAGATGCAGGAGCAAGTCTGGTTCAGTTATATACCGGATTTATTTATGAAGGTCCGGAATTGATTAACGAAATCAATAAAGAGATTTTAAAAAGAGCAAGCAGATTGCCAAGATAAATATAAAGAGACCATGAGGTCTCTTTTTTGTTTTAGTCACACGAATCCACGAATATTTTTATTTATAGAATAATGGAAGAGAAAAAAGCTTCATTACTGACTGCCATTCTATGTAGGCTCATAATTATCAGCTAAAACATTCTGGCAATAAAAAGATGGTTTCGAGGGACCTGCTTATTTTGACTTTGTAGCAGATGCATTTTTGATATCAACAGTTAGTGTATAAGCCGGAGAAGAATCCGATTTTCTTATTTTATACTGTATCGTTTTACCATCCTTTGATTTTGTCTGGGTAGTGTCATATATATTTTCCATACAGCTTTCAGTAAGAAATTCCTCGTAGCGCTTATAATTCCAGTCTTTGGTAAAATACAGAACCCTGTAGCCTTTTTCACCTTCGCTGGCTCCACATCTTCCGCATGCATTAAGGTTGGAAGAGTGGTCAAAGTATAATAAAACCCGGTTTCCTTTTTCCCCGGAAATATAAGAGACCAGTTCATTTCCGCCATAGAGATTAATCACATCAAAAGTGTTGATTCTTTTGTTATTGGGTAAAGCCAGGTAATTATTATAGCGATAAATCATATCATTACCAGTAAATAACTTTGCTGGCTGAGCTTTATCTTTATTCTTAAGATAAAAACTTCCGGAAATAGGGTTCTTCTCAGTTTGATCCTGTCCAAATAAGATAGTTTCCTTTGGAACAAGAGCTTTTACAATTTCAGCTACTTTTTCAACATCCTGAGGAGAGTTGATCCTTTCTTTAAATTGCTTAGAAATCTGTTGATGTTTAGATCCGAAATTATATAATGACAGCTTTCCATAATCATAAAGTCCGGTTAGAGGAATTTTTTTCTGATATTTATCGTAATAATACCAGCCTTCTACAAAATGCTGATATAAATTGCAGTCCGGAATACCATCATAATGAAGCTGTAAGGTAACAGGAACTCCTGCAATTTCTCCTTTAAAGATCTGGGAAGAATCCGTAATTTGCTTTAATTCAACTTTCTGGCAGAAGAAAAAGGTCAGGCTGAAGGATAGCAATAGTATGAAAATCTTTTTCATGGCTGGATATTGCTGTTTTATATAAAAAAGTGAGCAATGGTATAGATCATTAATCCAACCAGTCCGCCAACCAAAGTTCCGTTAACACGGATAAACTGAAGATCTTTTCCTACTTCCAGTTCCAGTTTTTCACTCAGTTCTTTACCCTGCCAATTTCCTACAGTCGTACTGATGAGGTTTCCGAATTGATGAGTATTTTTCAGAATATATTTATAAGCCGT
Source organism: Chryseobacterium contaminans (assembly GCF_001684955.1). Lineage (GTDB taxonomy): Bacteria > Bacteroidota > Bacteroidia > Flavobacteriales > Weeksellaceae > Chryseobacterium > Chryseobacterium contaminans. The sequence goes on from NZ_MAYF01000112.1 coordinate 44,639, forward strand.
TACCCGAACCCAATGATCAATTTTATTCTGAAGGTTTTCATCTGTTTTTAGATTTTGTGAAAACTCATTCAGGTTTTTGGAAAGGTAATTTTTTAATGCAGAATGGTCTTCCTGAAGTTCTTTCATCAGTGTTTTCTTGATAGAAACCCAAATATCATTGGAATATTCACCCAGCTTATCATTTTTAAGAAGCCCGTTTTTAATGGTTTTAAATTCCTCATCCCATTTAGGGTCTTCCTTAAGATCAACAGAAAACTCATGAATTTTTTGAGTGATTAAAGCCCTTACCTCATGTTCCGGATTTTCTTCTATTTCTTTAAAAAAATCAGATAGCCCATCCGCAATCTTATCTGCAATTTTATTGTCAACAAAGGATGGAATGAAAGAATAGCTTCCTTTTTTCACCCTATCCTTAATCATCTCATCATTTTGAATAATGTATTCTTTAATCTGTTTTGAAAGGTTGGTAATAATCCTTTGATGATCATTTTTTTCCAGAATATAGTTAATTCCGTTGCCCACCACTTTGTTCAGCTTGATGTCATCAGTCATTTCCGATACTTTTTTACTGATAAACTGACTTACCGTAGAATCATCAAGTTTATTGAGAATATCAAGCACAATATCCGAGAGATTTCGGATCAGAATATCCTGGTTTTTTTCCTTGGCAAGCCATTCTCCTGCAAAACCGGAAATCTTTATTTTTTGAATGTACGGCCGTATATTTTGAGGCGAAAGAAAATTGCTCACTACAAAATTTCCCAGGTTATCGCCGAGCTTTTGCTTACTGTTTTCAATAAGGTTCGTATGAGGAATGGGAAGTCCGAGAGGATGACGAAATAAGGCAGTAACCGCAAACCAATCGGCCAAAGCACCTACCATGGCTGCTTCTGCAAAAGCACGCACATAGCCAATCCAATGAGAGGAATCAGACTTTTGCATAATGGTTGTCACAATGAAAATAAGAGCCATAAGAACAAAGAGTCCGGTGGCAAATGCTTTATATTTTCTAAGCTGTTTTCTTTTTGCTTCGTCATTCATATTCTCAAATTTACTAAATTTGGTTATCAAATCATCCAATATTTGAACCACAAAAGGCACAGGAGTTTTATTTGAAGAACTTTAGAGTAGTTAAGGAGGTTCAACATGATGTCTCATAAGTACTTTTTAAACTTAAGTGTTTTTAAATATACCATCACTTGTAGTAAGAAATACATATTAAAATTTATGATGAGATTTTTAGTTTCACTCATTATATTAATTATTCTGCAAGGATGTACACAGAAACAGCAACCTATTAAAATAACTTCTATGGAAAATACAGAAGCAAAAAACAATCCATATTACTCAAGAACTGATACTACAAAACTGAATATCTCTAATGAAGAATGGAAGAGAATTCTGGCTCCGGATCTTTATGCAATTTCAAGAGAAGCGGCTACCGAAAGAGCTTTTACCGGGAAATATAACGATTTCGATGAGCTAGGAGATTATTATTGCGCCGTTTGTGGCAATCACTTATTTCGTTCCACTTCCAAATTTGCAAGCAGCTGTGGCTGGCCAAGTTTTTTTGAGGCGGATAAAGAAGGCGTATATTATAAAAGAGATACTACTTATGGAATGGAAAGAGTAGAAGTGCTTTGCAAAAGATGTGACTCTCATTTAGGACATGTGTTTGATGATGGTCCAAAACCTACAGGATTGAGGTATTGCATGAATTCTATCAGCCTGGAATTTGTTGGAGATTCTCAAAAATAATGAGCTTTATTTCACAGAATCAGGACGTTAAAGTTTCTTAAATTCAGTTAAACTTTTTAGACTTATAAGTGGCTGGTAACTATGTTTTTATAATTTTGCCCCACTAATTTGGTACTAATATATTATTGAATGAAAGGATTTTATGGCGTAATAGGCCTTGTTTACATGGTGACGACTTCATTCTACATTTCTCCAAGAGCAGTGGTGAAGAATGAAAACATCAGCATAACAAAGACGGAAAGAGTAACTGACACGAAATCTGAGAAGAATGCTACTACAGCAGTATCTTCATCAGAAGCACTATACAAATCAATTGAATTTGATCCTGAACATGAACTGAACTATGAAGTCTTCTCTAAAGCATTAACAGGATTCGAAAATCTAAAGAAAGCAGGATTGCTTACTGATGAATCGCATTTATTAACCGTTTGCGATTTTTCTATGTCTTCCAATACCAAAAGACTTTGGGTGATTGATCTTAATGATAAAAAAGTATTGTTCAACTCACTGGTAGCCCACGGTAAAAATACAGGCGAAGAATTTGCCACGAATTTTTCTAACACGGAAAGTTCGCGACAGAGCAGCATGGGATTTTATATCACGGATGCAACGTACCAGGGAGACAATGGGTATTCATTAAGATTATTGGGAATGGATAAAGGGTTCAATGATGCAGCGTATAGAAGAGCCATCGTAATGCATGGAGCAGATTATGTAAGTGAAACATTTGCAGCAGTGCATAAAAGAATCGGAAGAAGCTGGGGATGTCCGGCAGTTCCCAGAGAGCTCTCGCAAGCTATGATTAATACAATTAAAGGGAGAAATTTATTATTTATCTATTACCCTGATCAGAATTATCTTTCCTCCTCGGAATGGTTAAAAGCATAAGAAAAAGCAGTCGAGCAGGCTGCTTTTTTTGTTCAGAACACTGATATTTGGTTTGATAATGAATAAACTTTCTATAATTGTTGTAAATCTAAAGAAATCTGTGGTTAATAAAAAAGTGTCTTATCAAATAGATTGTGCCAGTAAGTATAAAATCTGTATGATCAGTTCAATCAGCAAGAGAAAATAAAAATCCCTATGCAGAAGCACAGGGATTAAAATATCTTTATTTCAGAAACTAGCTGAACTTTTTGAATACCAGAGTCGCATTATGCCCTCCAAAACCAAAGGCATTACTCAAAGCAAAATTGATTTCTTTTTCCTTAGCTTCCCCGAATACAATATTAATATCTTTAGGTATACTCTCATCAATATTGTGAAGATTGATGGTTGGCGGAATAATACCATTCTGAATAGCTTTAATAGATAGAATAGCTTCAACGGCTCCTGCAGCTCCTAATAAATGCCCGGTCATTGATTTTGTGGCACTGATATCAAGGTTTTTGCTTCCTTTAAAAGCATTGTTAATAGCTTTTAATTCAATTAAATCCCCTAGCGGAGTAGAAGTAGCGTGTGGGTTAATATAATCTATATCTTCCATATTGGCACCTGCTTCTTTTACAGCGATCTGCATAGCTTTAATAGCCCCAACACCTTCCGGATGAGGCGCCGTCATGTGATAGGCATCCGCAGTCATGGCAGCTCCAGCTAATTCAGCATAGATTTTTGCTCCTCTGGCTACAGCATGCTCATATTCTTCAAGGACCAAGGCTCCTGCTCCTTCTCCCATTACAAAACCATCTCTGTCTGCATCATAAGGACGGCTGGCTGTTGTAAAATCATCATTTCTGGTAGACATGGCTTTCATAATAGAAAATCCGCCTATTGAAGCCGGAGTAATAGCCGCTTCAGAACCACCACTGATGATTACTTTTGCCTTTCCAAGACGGATGTAGTTGAAAGCATCCATCAATGCTGTATTTCCCGTTGCACAGGCAGAAACTGTTGTATAATTAATTCCCTGAAGTCCATATTTCATAGAGATCATTCCCGAAGCCATATTGGCAATAAACTTAGGAACAAAGAAGGGATTAAAACGTGGTGTACCATCGCCATTAGCAAAATCCATTACTTCCTTTTCAAAAGTCCACATTCCGCCTTGTCCTGTTCCCCAGATGACTCCGGAATCGAAAGGATCCATATTTTCAAGATCTAATCCTGAATCCTGTATGGCTTCTGCTGAAGCGTACATTGCATATTGCGTAAAAAGATCACTTCTTTTGATTTCGTTGTGGGTAAGATGTAGCTTTGGATCAAAGCCTTTCACTTCACAGGCAAAATGTACCTTAAACTTTTCTGAATCGAAATGAGTGATTAGCCCTGCTCCGCTAGCTCCGTTAATGCTGTTGTGCCAAAATTCTTCGACATTATTTCCCAAGGGTGTCACTGCTCCCAATCCTGTAATGACAACTCTTTTCATATAGTTGATTATTTAAAACTGATTAGATTTCCATGAGGTAAAGTGTATTTACCCATGTTTCATTTTACTGCTTTTCTTTATCATTCTGTTTTCCGTTTGCAATATTATCATTTTTCTTTCGCTGCAGACGAATAAACAGGTATATTATTTATAGCATAATGAATATTTTTTATATAAAATATAGCTGATAGCTACTTTTCTAAGATCATTGTTACTCCTTGTCCACGGGCTGCACAAATGGAAATAAAACCTTTTCCGCTACCTTTTTCATTCAGAAGTTTGGCTAATGTAGCTATGATTCTTCCTCCTGTAGCTGCAAAAGGATGGGCTGCTGCAAGGCTGCTTCCTTTTACGTTCAATTTATTTCTGTCAACTTTTCCAAGGGCTTTTTCCAATCCGAACTGTTTAGCCAGATCATCATTCTCCCAGATTTTGAGAGTTGCCAGTACCTGAGCCGCAAAGGCTTCATGTATTTCGTAATAATCGAAGTCCTCAAGATTCATTCCTGCTTTTCTCAGCATTCTGTCTGCTGCAAATACAGGTGCTAAAAGCAGATTCTGTCTGTTTTCCACATATTCTATTCCTGCAATTTCAGAGAATGTAATATAAGCCAGAATAGGAAGATCATTGGCTTTTGCCCATTCTTCACTGGCTAATAAAATAGCAGAGGCACCATCTGTAAAAGGAGTGGAGTTTCCTGCTGTTAAAGTTCCGTTTTGTTTATCAAAGGCCGGCTTTAATTGAGATAATTTTTCAAGGCTGGTATCTCTACGCAAATTATTGTCTTTTTCGAGGCCAAACGCCGGAGTTATCATGTCATCAAAAAATCCTTCATCATAGGCTTTGGCCATATTCTGATGACTTCTAAAAGCCAGTTCATCCTGATCTTCTCTTGAAATTTTATAATATTTTGCAGTTATTTCGGTATGTTCTCCCATCACCAAACCTGTTTTAGGCTCTTGCCCTTTGTAAGGGATAGGCATCCAGTCTTTGAGTTTTGGACTTAATAATTGCTTGAGTTTTCCAAATACAGATTTCTCTTTATTTGCTTTCAAAAGAGCTTTTCTCAATCGGGGAGAAGACTCAAAAGGAATGTTGCTCATGGCTTCTACACCACAGGCTATACCACTTTCTATTTGCCCAAGAGCAATTTTGCTCCCAATATAAATAGCCGCTTCAATTCCGGTATCACAAGCCTGCTGAAGATCACAGGCCGGAGTTGCAGGATCAAGGGAAGTATTCATTACGGTTTCTCTGATGAGGTTACTTTCGGAAATGTGTTTGATGACGGCACCGCCGGCAACCTCTCCAAGTAATTTACCTTTTAATTGATAACGGTCTATCAATCCATTCAGGGAAGCCAGTAAAAGATCCTGGTTTCCTTTTTCGGAATAGGCGGTATTCATTCTGGCAAATGGGATTCTGTTGTATCCTACAATAGCCACTTTTTTTGTTTCCATAGTATATCATTTATGATGGAAGAAGAGTGAGTTCATGATCGATCATGTCTTTGACCTTATCCAAAGCCTGGTTCAGAAATTTTTCATTATCCATGGTTTTTGAGAGCAGAATTCCACCCTCAATAAGCATAATGAAAAGTGCAGCATATTCATCAGCATTTGCAGAACCTTTCAATTCATTATTTTTCTGTCCCTGAACAATTACTGCAGTTATTTTTTCCGTCCATAGTGTAAAGGATTTCTGAACATATTGTTTAAGTACAGGAAAAGAATCATCAGCTTCTGTAGCTGCATTCATCAATGGGCATCCACCGTTTGAAAATACTGAACGCCAGTTTTTTCTGTAAAATGCTACAAAGGCATGAAGCTTTTCAGTTGAAGTCGGGTACTGATCTCCAAGAGAATGACTCATTATTTTACTCAGTAGTGCGGCATTGTATTTATACACTTCAATTGCTACCTGATCTTTATTCTCAAAATTTCCATAGATGCTTCCTTTCGTAAGCCCGGTTGCCTGGGTTATGTCTGACAGGGATGTAGCATTATAACCTTTAGTATTGAATAAAGTAGCTGTTTTCTCGATGATAAATTGTTTTGTCTTTTCTGCCTTTGACATTTTTAATTAGTTAATTATGATGCAAATATACAAAAATATACCAAATGGTATATTTTATTTAAAAATTAAGTCTGAGGACTTATCAGAACTCAGACTTATAATATTTTAAAAGACTTTTTAAGCTAAAGTAGCATTGAGTGTAATTTCAAAATTGAAGGCTGCACTTACAGGACATCCTTCTTCTGCGATCTTGGCATATTTTTGAAACTCTTCTTCAGAAATTCCCGGAACTTTGGCTGTAAGGGTTAATTCAGACTTTGTAATTTTTCCAATGCTTGGATCAAGAGTGATAACTGAAGTGGTAGTTAGTTCTTCAGGAGTGTAGCCTGCCTGAGAAAGCTCAGCACTTAATTTCATCGTAAAACATCCGGCATGGGCAGCAGCCAGTAATTCTTCTGGATTGGTTCCCACGCCCTCTGCAAAACGGCTGTTAAAAGAATATTGAGTCTGGTTTAAAGTTGTACTTTGAGTCGTGATATGTCCTTTTCCTTCTTTAATGTTACCGTTCCAAACGGCTGTTGCATTACGTTTCATACTGTTGGGTTTTGATTAATATTAATTGATATTGATGAAAAATGTTTCGTATAAAGATACAAAAAAGCATTGTTTAAAGCATATTAAATTAAAGAAGCCGGCTTTTGTTCTGATATGCATACCAAAATGAAGTAAAAAAAACAATCAATAAGTTTTTACATTGATATTATTTTATCAAATTTACAAAGATTTGTGCCGCGAACGATATTTTAACCCTTTTTCAATAATGCCTTCATGAACGGACTAGAAAATATTCTTAGAGAAATAACTCCACTATCTCCTGAAGATAGTTTTCTGGTATTTGACAGGATTAAAGAGTCATTTGACTTTCCCTATCATTACCATCCGGAGATTGAAATTAATTTTGTGTACAAAGGAAAGGGATATCGCAGGATGATTGGGGACCATACAGGTGAAATTGGAGATATAGAGCTAGTGTTGGTAGGTCCCAATTTACCTCATTGCTGGGCAAATTATAGATGTAAATACAAAAAGACTCACGAAATTACCATACAGTTTAATCAGGATTTTTTTAACCAGACATTGATGCAGAAAAATATCCTGAAACCTATCAATAATCTTATTAAAGACTCAATCAGAGGGATCTTATTTTCCAAAGAAACTGCTGAAAAACTAAAAGACTCGTTTCTCAATCTTTCCAAGATGAATAGTTTTGAGTCTTTCATAGAAATTATGAAGATTCTTAACGAGTTGGCTATTGCGGAAGATAAGATACTTTTATCATCTTATAGTATTGATTCTGAAACTTTTGATGATAATGACAAGATGAAGATAATCCATGATTTTGTTCATAATAATTTTGAAAATAAAATTACTCTGGACAATGTAGCTTCATTAGTAAATATGAGTAACGTAACCTTCAATAGATTCATAAAAAAAAGAACAGGAAAAACATTTATCAATTACCTTAATGAGATTCGGATAAGTTATGCTGCCCGATGGCTGATGGAAAAAAACCTTACCGTTTTTGAAATTGCTTTTGAAGCCGGATTTAATAATATCGCTAATTTTAATAAAGTCTTTAAATCTATTAAAAAGACCACTCCAACCGAGTTTAAGGAACAATTTAAGGGAGTGAAAAAAATTGAATAATATTTTTCTGTTTGACAATTTCTTAGACTTCATAAACCTTTTTATCATCCTGACCATAGGCTAAAGTTTTCTCGTATTATAGTTCAGAAGTGAAAATCATGATGTAAAAAAGTTTTTAAGTTTGTTTTTCTGTTTCAAAATACAGCAAATTCCAGATTGTATTTTCTGATTCAGTTTAAAAAAAGTAAAATAATTCCTCTTTTTTGATTGTTTTGGATTTGGTTTAATTTGTTGATATATAGGTTTTTATGTGTGCTTTAATTAATGATCTGAAAAAATAATATCGTTTTATGATAAAATAGTATTATATCGGACTGTTTACAAAATTTAGATTTGTTAATGTGAATTAAATCTTAACCAAACTTTAAATAATTTAATACATAAACCACAAAATATTGCTAAAAAAACAATAAACTTTTGGGTATTAAAATATAAAGTAATGTCATTGATTCTCAATTAAATCTAACTAATCTAAACCTTATGAGAAAAGCAGTTATACCGGTTCTATTTGTTTTTTCCCTTTCTGCCACTGCACAGGAAAAAAAAGCGGCCGACACTACGAAGACAACCGATATTCAGGAGGTCGTGGTCACCTCTTTGGGGGTTAAAAGGCAAGCTCGTGCTCTTACCTATTCTAGCCAGCAGATTGGCGGAGATGAGCTGACAGAAGTGAAGACTCCCAATTTTTTAAACTCAATCAGCGGAAAAGTTTCCAATGTACAGATCAATAGAACTAACGGTGTAGGAAGCTCGGTAAGGGTTTTAATGAGGGGAAATAAATCAGCCAGTAGTAGTCAGCCATTATATGTAATAGATGGTATTCCTATTATTAACAGTGTTGGAAAGGCTCCTGAGTCCAGCCAATATTCTTCAATGCCAGATGCAGGAGATGTCTTAAGCTCGATTAATCCGGATGATATTGAAAGCATCAATTTCTTAAAAGGAGCCTCTGCCTCTGCTCTTTATGGCTCTATTGGGGGGAATGGAGTGATCTTAATTACCACTAAAAAAGGAAAAGTAGGTAAAAGTTCTATAAGTTATAATACAAGTTTTACAGTAGATCAGGCATATAGTCTTCCCAAGCTGCAGCATAGTTATCTTTCTTATGATCCCGCAGTTTCTGGCCAGGCTCCAGGTATTTCCAATGAAAGCTGGGGAGCAAAAGGGGCTTCTAAGGATTATCTAAAAGATTTTCTACAAACTGGTACTACATGGGTTAATAGCCTTTCTTTCCAGTCAGGAACCGAAAAATCAACGAATTATTTCTCCATAGGAAATACTACTAATAAAGGGATTGTTCCTTCTTCTTATTTCGATCAGTACAATGTCTCTTTTAGAAATTCCAGTAAATATCTGAATGATAAATTAACTTTAGATGCTAACTTTATTGGCTCTTTACAAAACAGTATCAATAGACAGACTCCTGGTATTTCTTTCTCTCCTTTAGTGAGTTTGTATTGGTTGCCTAGAGGCGTAGACTTTGATCAATATAATAATAGTAACTACTCTTATATAGATAAAACGAGATTATTGCCTGGACAAAACTGGTGGGCTATAGGCCCAGACGGAAAGTTCAATGGAAACCCAGCAACACAAAACCCTTACTGGATATTAAACAGAGACAAAGTTACCGTTAACAATAAAAATACATATAGTGCTATATCATTAGCATATCAAATCAATCCGTGGTTATCGGCAAGAGTAAGAGGTAACTACAGCTGGAATATTACAGATAGCCAAAGAGAAGTTTCAGCATATTCAGATCCAAATCTTATTACGAGTAATGGAACTAATGGAAGATTTCTTCAAAATAAATACGAAAATACATCTACTTACGGAGACGTTTTATTAGTAGGGAATCCAAAATTAAATGAAGATATTTCATTAGATTTTACAGTGGGTGGAAGTATCAATACCTCAAGAAATAGAGTAACTGAAATTGATAATGCATATTTGGCGATTCCGAATTTATTTACCATCAGTAATTTGCAATGGAATGTAAACAGGAGCGTAGGAGATGGTTTCCACAATATAACTTACAGTACCAAAAAACAAATACAATCGGTTTTTGCAAGTGCATCTTTGGGGTATAAGAATATGTTTTATGTAGATATGACCTTTAGAAATGATTGGGATTCTACTTTGGCTTTAACAGGAACTAATGGGTACGATTATGAATCTGTGGGTGCTAATGCTGTATTATCCTCTATATTCAAACTCCCTGAAACCATTAATTTTTGGAAAATAAGAGGGTCTTATGCTACCGTAGGATTAGGATTGCCTCCCAATTTAGCAACTGCAACAGATCCTTATACTACTGTTTATGGATATATTGTAGATGCAGGTCAGATTGTAAAGCCTAAATACTCACTTGTAACAGATCCTGCTTTCAAAGAATTATTTGCAAAGCCGGAACTCAATAAAACTTTTGAAGCGGGTACTGAACTAAGATTATTTAAAAACCGCTTAAGTTTTGATTTCACCTATTACAACTCAAATGCTTCCAATCAGCTTTTGACACTTGATATTTCTTCTAACTTAGGAGGATTACCATCCGGTTCCTATTATGTAAACGCTGGAAAAATACAAAATACAGGTTTTGAAGCCTCTCTATCCTATAAAATATTCGATTCAGAAAAATTCGGTTGGACCGCTAATTTAAATGGGTCAATGAATAAAAATAAAATTGTAGAATTATTTCCATCGAGAATAAATGTTCCGGAAAGTCAACTCCTAGCACTTACTGGTGGAGGTGCTTATACAAAACTTAAATTAGGCGGATCTTTCGGAGATATCTACGGGATAAAATTCCTGAGAGATGACCAAGGGAGAATTTTAGTGGATGCTGATGGTAAACCTATGGCAGATAAGCAAATTGGCTATTTGGGTAATCCGAACCCTAAATTTATGTTAGGGTTTAATAACTCTTTTAATGTTGGAAAAGTGGGGATCTCTTTTCTTATTGATGGGAAATTCGGAGGTCAGGTTCTGTCTCTTACAGAAAAAGCAAATGATCTGCTTGGGGTAAGCCAGAACAGTGCTTCTGCAAGAGATGCAGGGGGAGTAGCGATCCCGAACGCGGTATATGCACCAGGAACACCAAATGCAGGAGCTGCTTATACTGGTTTAACGGATGCTAAAGCTTATTATAAAACAATAGGAGCAAACCAGGAAGGAGCAGGAATTGATGAGGCCTATATCTATAGTGCGACTACTGTAAGGCTGCGCCAGGCATCTATAGGATATACTTTTGATATCAAATCTAGCTACCTAAGGAATGCAACAGTAAGTATCGTGGGAACAAATCTATTTTTCTTTTATAAAAAAGCACCGTTTGATCCTGAACAGGTTTCAGGGAACACACCCGGTGGTGTAGGAGTAGATTCTTTTGGTATACCTATTACCAGATCTATCGGATTATCATTAAAAGCTAACTTCTAAATATTGAATACTAAAATGAAAATAATTAATATTAAAACTTATATACTTGGAGTAGCTGTGCTTTTTTCTGCCTCCAGTTGTATTGGAGACTTTGAAGAGTTTAATCAGCAGAAAGTTGGAGGTCCGGAAAATTTTTATGCAGACTTTAAGGCAATTGTAGATCCTATGAAAGACATGCAAAGAGGTTTTCAGGCAGATTATCAGTTAGCGACTAATCTCAATGCAGATATGTTTAGTGGAATGTTTAGTACAGCATCACAGTTTAATGGAGGGACGAATAATCTTACTTATTTAATGATGGATGGATGGAATAATAGAATCATTGCAAGACAGCGTGATATTTTTAATAATTCTATTGTTATTGATGATGTGGCAAAAAACAATTATCCTGGAATAGATTTCACCGCAACTTTTGCAGTAAAAAAAATATTGAAAATTCTTACAGCGGCAAGAGTTTCAGATCGCCATGGGCCTGTAGTGTACAGTAAATATGACACTCCTAATGCGAATGGGGTTACAGATTTCGATTCTCAGCAGGATGCTTACAACAATTTTATTAATGATCTTACTGCTGCTATTTCTGATTTGCAAAAAGTACAAAATACTCCCGCAACTCAGAATGTAGAAGATAAAGCTGTGGTGAAAAGATCAGATTTAATCTATGGTGGAGACATCGCCAAATGGGCAAAATTAGCCAACTCTCTTAAGCTAAGGTTTGCTTTGCGTATGAGCTATGCTGATCCGGCAAAATCAAAAAAATATGCTGAGGAAGTCTTTGCTTCTTCCGCAGGATTAATCTCTGATAATTCAGACAACGCATTGATAAGTGTTGGGCAGCATGAACTAAGTTTTATTATCTATTCATGGGGTGACTGTTATATAGGTGCGCCAATAATAGCTTATATGAATGGTTTTAAAGATCCCAGACTTGCTGCGTACGCTAATCCGGCAACAGATCCGGCAACTTTTGTAGGTGGTAAACCACAATATATAGGAATACGTCAAGGAATTGATTTAATCAATGGGAAATCAACTTATGGAGGCTATTCCCAACCAGCAGCAAGAGCTGCTGGTGGAGATTATTTCTCCGGTACTGATGGGAAATTCAAATTATTTACTGCAGCTGAAACTTGGTTTTTAAAAGCTGAAGCAGCTTTGAGAGGTTATTCTGGAGCAGGTGATGTACAAACTAATTATCAAACAGGTATCAGTCAATCTTTTGGAGAATGGGGGAAAAGTTCTGATGTAGCGGCTTATCTTGCGGATAACGTTTCCACAGAGGCTCCTTATATTGATCCTAAAAATGCAGCGAATAATATACTTGCTGGAGATCCTCAATTAAGTACGATTACAATCGCTTGGAATAACAGTGATTCTAACGAAAAGAAACTTGAAAGAATCATCACTCAAAAATGGCTGGCCCTTTACCCAGATGGTCCTGAAGCATGGGCGGAACAAAGAAGAACAGGATATCCGGTTTTATTCAAAGTCAGAAAAAATGATAGCGGGGGACTAATTGGTACAGATCAGATGATCAGAAGAATTCCGTTCACAAATGATACAAAAAATTCGACTTTTAATTATGCACAGGCGGTTCAGCAATTAGGCGGTCCTGATACCGGAGGAACCAAACTTTGGTGGGATAAAAAATAATTAGCAGTTACAACACAAAATAATACAGAGACATCTCATAAAGGAATAATCATTCAGGCAGGAGAGTAACGTAGGCTCTTCAAAAAATTTATAGTTTCGTTTTTTAGCCGGAATGAACCTTGAGATGTTCTCTTTTTCTTTTGAATTTTATTTTTAAATATGGGAAAAAACAACTCCGGAACCCGTCGGATTCAGCCGATTCTTTGGATATCCACATTATACTTTGCAATGGGTGTACCCTTTGTAACCATTAATGCGGTTTCAGGAATCATGTATAAAGACATGGGTGTTTCGGATTCACAGATTACTTTCTGGACGGCTCTTATCATGTTCTCATGGACCTTAAAGCCACTCTGGAGTCCTTTTCTGGAAATCTATAAAACCAAAAAATTCTTTGTTGTTGCTACCCAGTTTGCTATAGGAATTCTGTTTGCTCTGATTGCATTAAGTCTGCCTCTGCACGACTTTTTCAAATACAGTATAGCTCTTTTTGCCGTAGTGGCATTTTGCGGAGCGACGCATGATGTAGTAGCAGACGGAACTTATATTGGTTTTCTTACGAATAAGGAACAAGCCAGATACATTGGCTGGCAGGGCGCTTTTTACAACCTTGCCAAGATTATCAGCAGTGGAGCTTTAGTGTATGTTGCCGGAGTTTTAGAAAAAACAAAAGGTGTAACTCATGCCTGGATGATTATCATGGCGATTTATGCAGTATTGTTCTTTGCATTAGCCGTTTATCATTATCTGATCTTACCTAAAGAAAATAAAGAAGAGCAGAAGGATGGGAAAACAGCAGGAAATGTCCGTAAAGAATTATTGGAGGTCATTACCTCTTTCTTTACCAAAAAAAATATTCTGTGGTCTATCCTGTTCATTATCCTGTATCGCTTTGCAGAAGGTTTTGCGATCAAAATTGCGCCATTATTCTTTAAAGCACCAAGAACTTCAGGTGGGTTGGGATTATCAACTTCAGATATCGGGCTTATTTATGGAACTTATGGTTCTGCGGCATTTATTCTGGGTTCTGTTCTGGCCGGATATTTTATTTCTGCCAGAGGATTAAAGAAATCCTTAATATGGCTGTGCTGTGCATTTAATATTCCATTTGTGGTCTATGCATTACTGGCTTATTACCAGCCGGTTGATCTTTTACCCGTAGGAGTTGCCGTCGTAGTGGAATATTTCGGTTATGGATTCGGATTTGTGGGATTGATGCTTTATATGATGCAGCAGATTGCTCCCGGAAAACATAAAACGGCCCACTATGCCTTTGCCACAGGAATCATGAATCTTGGAGTAATGATCCCGGGAATGTTCAGTGGGATGATTAGCGACTGGATCGGATATAAAATGTTCTTTATTTGGGTACTGATTGCTACTATTCCTGCATTTCTTGTAACCCTATTTGTTCCTTTCCCTTATTCAGAAAATCAGAAAGAAGAAACAATCAATTAATAAACAAATTTTAAATAAAAAAGTAAAAATACTTTATGACAGCTCAATCAGTAATGATCCCTTGGCAGGATCGCCCGGAAGATTGTAATGATATTATGTGGAGGTTTTCCGAAAACCCGATCATTAACAGATATGCAATACCTACCTCCAATAGCGTATTCAACAGCGCGGTGACTCCTTTTGAAGATGGATTTGCCGGGGTATTCCGCTGCGACAATAAAGCCGTACAGATGAACATTTTTGCAGGGTTCAGTAAAGATGGAATCAATTGGGATATCAACCATGACCCTATTGAAATGCAGGCTGGAAATACCGATATGATTGAATCCGATTACAAATATGATCCCCGTGTTACCTTTATAGAAGACCGATACTGGATCACATGGTGTAACGGATACAACGGACCAACCATCGGAATTGGATATACTTTTGATTTTAAAGAATTTTTCCAGTGTGAAAATGCATTTCTTCCTTTCAACAGAAACGGAGTTCTTTTCCCGGAAAAAATCAATGGAAAATATGCGATGTTGAGCCGTCCGAGTGATAATGGGCATACTCCTTTCGGAGATATCTATATCAGTTATAGTCCTGATATGAAATATTGGGGCGAGCACCGTTGTGTGATGAAAGTTACTCCTTTTGCAGACAGTGCATGGCAGTGTACAAAGATTGGTGGCGGACCGGTTCCTATTAAAACAGAAGAAGGATGGCTGCTTTTCTATCATGGGGTAATTAATACCTGCAACGGGTTCAGATATTCTATGGGAGCTGCTTTGCTTGATCTTGAAGATCCTTCCAAAGTATTGTACAGAACAAAACCCTATTTATTGGCTCCGGCAGAGCTGTATGAACTGACAGGAGATGTGCCTAACGTGGTTTTCCCTTGTGCAGCATTAACGGAAGGTGATAAAGTGACGGTATATTATGGTGCAGCTGATACTGTAGTGGCCATTGCTTTTGGATATATTTCAGAAATTATTGATTTTATGAAAAAGAATTCAATATAAGTGAACAATGTAAGTTTTAAAGGTATGTAAATTCGTTTATTTTCCCCATTTTTGGGAAGTTTATAATGGTTTTCATAATTTTAAACCAACTTTTAAATTTTAAAAAATACCTGATACCTCTTTATCATGAAAAAAGAACTGTTGATCTGCTTTTTTACCTCTCTGATTTCTATAGCAAACGCCCAGCAAAATAAGAATGATGTTTTATCCTGGGTAGATCCATTTATTGGAACAGGAGGACACGGACATACATTTCCGGGAGCCACCACGCCATTCGGAATGATTCAGCTAAGTCCGGATCAGAATACCAAAAGTGGAGACTGGGACTGGTGTTCCGGATATCACTACAGCAGTAAAACGATCATGGGATTCAGTCATAACCACCTTAGCGGAACAGGCTGGGCAGACCTTGGAGATATTCTGGTAATGCCAACAGTAGGACAGGTAAAAATGGTTCCGGGGTCAGAAGATAAACCTGAAACAGGATACCGTTCAACATTTACTCATGATAAAGAAACCGCAGCACCGGGATATTATTCCGTAATGCTGGACAGCTATGGCATTAAAGCAGAACTTACTGCTTCTCCAAGAGTAGGTTTCCATAAATATACCTTTCCAAAAACGGACGAAGCTAATATCATTATTGACCCTACGAATAAAATTTTCGGAAATATTTACCACACATTGGTAAGCGTAGAGGGCAATAATAAGATTAAAGGATACTGCTACAGCAATGGCTGGGGCGGAAAGAGATTTGCCTATTTCGTGATGGAGTTTTCCAAACCGTTTAAATCGTATGGGGTTTATGCTGAAGGGAAAATAAAAGATAACGAAAAGATTGCGCTGGCTAAAGATGCTAAAGCCTTTGTAAGATTTGCTACCGAAGATCAGGAAAGTATTGAAGTGAAAGTCTCTTTGTCTCCTGTAAGTACAGAAAACGCTCAGGAAAACTTTGATACGGAAGCGAAAAACGTAGATTTTGCAAAAGCTAAAGAAACTGCACAAAAGACCTGGAGAGATCTTATCGGAAGATTCCAGGTAACCGGAGGTACAGATAGTCAGAGAAAAATTTTCTACACAGGGGTTTATCATACATTTATTGCTCCGAACCTTTATATGGACGTGAACGGAGACTATGTAGCCGCTCAGGAAAATATGAATACAAAATGGTTTACTAACTACAGTACCTATTCTTACTGGGACGGCTTCAGAGCAACCCATCCATTGCTGACCATTATGGACCAGAAACATACAAAAGAATTTGCCAATTCTCTGATTAGCAGATACACAGACCGTAAAGATCATATGCCTATCTGGGAACTGTGCGGATACGATAATTTCTGTATGTTGGGCTACCACAGCGCTTCTGTAATCTGGGATGCGATCTCAAAAGGTGTACCCGGTATTGATGCTGAAAAAGCTTTTGCTGCGATGAAAGATGCCTCTCTTACGGATAAAATGAGCAGCAGCGATGGAGGCGGAGGTCTTAACGATTATATCAAATTAGGTTACACCCCTTCAGAAAACGGAGCTTCTGTTTCCGCAACCTTGGAATATTCTTATGACGACTGGTGTATCCAGCAGTTGGCAGAAAAATTAGGAAAGAAAAATGAGGCGGAAGTGTACAAAAAACGTTCAATGAACTTTCTGAATACTTTCAATAAAGAAAATAATCACTTCTGGCCGAGACAGAAAGACGGTAAATTCTTAGCAGATTTTACCCTTAATGACTGGAAAAAGCTCCAGCCACATTGGGTTTCAGGAAATATCTGGGCTTATGATTTCTTTGTGCCGCATCAGATTGATGAAATGATGAATCTATATGGCGGAAAGAAAGGATTTGAAGAAAAACTGGATAAAACATTTACTGAAAACCTTAAGATGGAAGGAGAACAGCATGTGGATATCTCTGGATTCATCGGTTCTTTAGGATTTGGAGACGAGCCGGGACATCATGTTCCTTACCTGTACAACTATGCAGGAAGTCCTTATAAAACTCAGAAAATGGTAAAATACATCCGCGATAATATGTATGCAGCCAAACCGGATGGAATTGTGAATAACGAAGACTGCGGACAAATGTCAGCATGGTATATTTTCTCTTCATTAGGATTCTATCCTGTAACTCCAGGAAAACCGGTTTATGCCATCGGGGCTCCTCAATTCCCGAAAGCTTCATTACAGCTGGAAAATGGAAAAACATTCACGGTAATTTCAGATAAAATTTCAGATAAAAATATCTATGTACAGAAAATGTTCCTGAACGGGAAAGAGTACAAAAGCTGGGAACTGAACCACAGTGATATCATGAACGGTGGTGAGCTGAGATTTGTAATGGGAAGCAAGCCTGTAAAATAAAGACTAATAAAAATTAAACGAAATAAAAGTATCAATGGAAAGGAGAGATTTTATTAAAACAAGTGCACTGGCAGGAGCCGGATTGCTGTTTACTCAGAATGTTTTTGCTAAAACGCTGGCTACGGAAGGTTTTCCTGTTGTCCGGGTTCCTAAAGATAAAAGACATTTTACCAGTGAATCCGTAGAAAGTGCTATTGCAGCCTTTAAAAAGAAAGTAAACAATAAGGAGTTAAGCTGGCTTTTTGAAAACTGCTTTCCAAATACATTAGATACTACTGTTTTCTACAGTGAAACCAACGACACACCGGATACGTATGTGATTACAGGAGACATTGATGCGATGTGGCTTCGTGACAGTTCTGCGCAGGTTTTCCCATATCTGCAGTTCTCTAAAAAAGACGAGAGGCTTCACAAACTGATCTCCGGAGTGATTCACAAACAAACAACATTCATCCTTAAAGATCCTTATGCAAACGCATTCTACAACGATGATAAAAAGATCAGCAAGTGGAAAGAGTATGACCATACCGATATGAAGCCGGGAACCCATGAAAGAAAATGGGAAATTGATTCTCTGTGTTATCCTATCCGTCTGGCCTATCACTTCTGGAAAACTACCGGAGATACCAAACCTTTTGATGCAAACTGGTTACAGGGAATTAAACTTACTTTGCAGACTTTCATCGAGCAGCAAAGGAAAAAAGATCTAGGGCCTTACAAATTTGAACGTACAACTTCATGGGCGACAGATGGAGTTCCTATGGGCGGATATGGGTATCCGACAAAACCGGTAGGCCTTATCAGCTCTATGTTCCGTCCAAGTGATGATGCTACCATCTATGGATTCCTGATTCCATCCAACTTATTCGCCGTAGTAAGTTTACGCCAGGCAGCAGAGATGGTGTCTCAGATTAAAAATGAAAAAGCATTGGCTCAACAACTGAACAGCCTTGCTGATGAGGTAGATGCAGCCATCAAGAAATACGGAATTTACAATCATCCTGAATTTGGAAAAATATATGCATTTGAAGTGAATGGCTTCGGAAGCTATAACCTGATGGATGATGCGAACTGCCCAAGTCTATTAGGCTTACCTTATCTGGATGCGGTGAAAGCGGACGACCCTGTGTATCAGAATACGAGAAAATTCGTGTGGTCGGAAAACAACCCGTTCTTTTTCAAAGGAAAGCTGGCAGAAGGGATAGGAGGTCCGCATATTGGACTCGATATGATCTGGCCAATGAGTATCATTATGAAAGCGCTCACTACAAAAGATAAGGGTGAGATCAGATGGTGCATAGATACTTTGCAGAAAACGCACGGCGGGACAGGCTTTATGCATGAGTCCTTCCATAAAGACAATGACAAAAAATTCACCAGAGAATGGTTCGCATGGGCCAATACTTTATTTGGAGAATTACTTTGGAAAACCTTTAACGAAAATCCTGATTTACTGACCTAACCCATTTTTGTATATGGCTTACTGACTTAGATGCTTTCCTCAAAAAAGAAAGGATCAGGGGAATGCTATATTAAATTCACACACCAAAACACCTTAAAAATTATACAATGAAAAAAAAATCAATCCTTACCACTGCACTGATGGCAATAGCGCTTCAGACAGGTTCTCAGCTTAACGCACAACAGCTTAATCCTAAAGGAATATGCTATGTGGAAGTGAATAACAACAACCTCCTGAATGCAGGAGCGTACAAACTGCAAACATCGAATAGTTATCTGTTCAATGTGGTAAATATCTTTGCGGCTAATATTAATTACGATACCAGCCGTGGAAGAGCCTATTTATATTCTAACAATAACGTTACCAAGGTTCTTACCAATGCAGATACCTATATAAAACCGCTGCAGCAAAAAGGAATGAAAGTGGTGCTAACCATTCTTGGAAACCATCAGGGAGCTGGGATCTGCAATTTTCCTACCCGCGAGGCGGCCAAAGATTTTGCATTACAGCTGGCCAATACAGTAAATACTTACGGTTTGGACGGGATTGACTTTGATGATGAATATTCAGACTATGGAAATAACGGAACAGGGCAGCCTAATGACAGCTCCTTCGTTATGCTTGTTCAGGAATTAAGAGCATTGCTGCCGGATAAAATTATTTCATTCTACTATTACGGAGATGCCGCTTCAAGGCTTTCCTGGAACGGAGCAAGGGTAGGAGATAACATCAATTACAGCTGGAATGCGATGTACGGAACATTTTCTGCACCTAACGTTCCACCGCTTACTAAAGCTCAGATTTCTCCAGCAGCAGTATGGTTGGGAAATACGTCCAATTCTACTACAACAAGCCTGGCCACTCAAACAAAAAATGGCGGCTATGGATTATATCTTTGGTACGATCTTAAAGGAACCAACCAGACATCACAGCTTTCAGCAGGTACTCAGACATTATATGGAGAAGCAACGGTGCTAAGCGGTACTTTACAATCATGGACACAAGGCACAAATTGTGATGCTCCTATCGGATTATATACCAGCAATCTTACAGGAACAAGCGCAAAATTGAATTGGTCTACCGTAGGAACAAATACTTATGATATTGATTATAAGCCAGCTTCTTCAATCACCTGGACCAGTGTAGCTACAGCCGTTAATACAAGTTCAGTAACAGTTTCAGGATTAACCGCTAATACTGAATACGACTGGAGAATCAGAACAAACTGCAGTGTAAAGAGCACCTATATGTTCGCACCAAGATTCAACAGCGGATCAGGAGGAACAACGCCTACAGGTTCCTATGCCCTTTCTCTGGATGGAAGCACTGAATCAGGAGCAGCAGGAAATATCAATTTAAACGGTTCAGCATTATCTTTTGAGGGCTGGATCAAACCTTCCTCTTTCAAATCAGCTTCTCCATACATTTCTTCTATTATGGGAACAGAAGTGGGAGATGCTAATTCAGCTTTATTAAGATTGGGTGATGCCAGCCTTGCCAATAACAAGCTTCAGTTTGTGTTAAGCATCAATAATGTACAGCAAAAACTGGCTTCCACTACAGCTTTGAATGCCAATACATGGTACCATGTGGCTGCTACTTATGATGGAAGTTCTATGAAAATCTATATCAACGGGGTATTGGATGCAAGCAAAGCACAAACCGGAAATGTAAGTTCAAATGGAGCATTCAACGTGGGATATTTATATAATACTTCCAGAAACTTCAATGGTAAAATTGATGAGGTTAGAGTTTGGAAACGTGCGTTAAGCCAAACGGAGATCAGTCAGAATATGTGTAATGTATCTGTTCCGGCTACTTCTCTTGCGGCGTATTGGAAATTCAATGAAGGAAGCGGTTCTACCGTTCAGGATAGCTCTGGAAATGGGGTTAGCTTAAGTTTAACAGGAGTGGATGCTTCCAATTGGGGAACAGATCTTCCATGTGCAGCAGGTACTTCAACAGTATCAAAAACTGCTGCTACCCAAAGAGAGCTAAGTTCTGCTAATACTAAGAACCTTATCAAAATATTTCCGAATCCAATCAGTAAGTCTTCATCATTTACGGTCTCCGTTCCTGATGAATACAACAAAGGAAAATTGACCATCTTTGATTTTTATGGAAGAATTATGGATACGAAATCATTGAATGCAGGAAATAACCAATATGAGTCATCCGGGCTTTCATCCGGAAATTATATCCTTCAGTTTGAATCCCAGAATGGAAGTGTCAAACAGACGGAGAAATTAATGATAAAATAATAAAATCAGTCATTGGGCCTTAGGCTCAATGGCTTTTCCTATTCTAACTCTAATATTTCAGGAAAATTATTGAAAAAACAGGATATTAATCAAAATAATAACACAGTGAATACACAGGAATTGGCTGTAGGTACTTATATTTACAAAATCACATCTTCAAAAAAATAAAACAGTGCCATCAGGTAAAATCATGGTGAAATAAAACTCAGTTCATGAAGGTTTTATCTGAAAAAGAGATAGCATATTGCAAAGCAGACAGACAAACGGTATCTTCTTGTGTGTCTGTTTTTCAGTACAATAGAACAGTTTGAATTTAAATTAAAAAATGATGCAGAATATACTAGGAATCGATATTGGAGGATCACATATTACTCTTGCGCAGGTGGATCCGGAAAAGCGTGAAATTATCACTTCAACGTATGTAAGAGAACATATTAATTCCTTCGACAACAGAGAGGCAATTTTCTCAGCATGGACTTCAGCCATTGAGAAAGGAGCTCATAATCTGGTGAAGTCAGATCTTTTAATAGGAGTCGCTATGCCGGGACCTTTCGATTATGAAAACGGAATATCGCTGATGGAGCAAGGGAAGTTTATTGATATCCTTCATGTTAACATAAAAGAAGAACTGGCCAAAAGGTTATCTATTTCTACACAGCAGATTCACTTTATTAATGATGCGGCAGCCTTTATGGAAGGCGAAGTATTCGGAGGATGTGTGCAGGGATATCAAAAGATTTTTGGAATTACCCTGGGAACAGGATTAGGAACTACATTTTATAACGGAGAATTGGCAACCGATGAAGACCTTTGGGATTCACCTTTTAAAGAATACATCTGTGAAGATTATCTGGCTACACGCTGGTTTATTAAACGTTATGAAGAACTCACGGGAGAACAGATCTCAGGAACTAAAGACTTGTTAGATAAATCCCTGGAAATACAGAAACAGATATTTGATGAATATGCAGATTCTTTTTCTGAGTTTGTGGTGAAATATGTAGATCATTACAAACCGGAAGTTTTAGTTATAGGTGGTAATATTGCCAAAGCTTATCCTCATTTTGAGCAAAAATTTATTCAGAATCTGGCAGAGAATAATATAAACTTACAGGTGAAAATTTCTGCCATTTTTGAAGATGCTGCCATTCTGGGAGCTGCCAGCTATGCATTAAAAAAGCTTATATAAATTAACAAACGAAACGATACAATGAAGTCTATTTTTTCTACTTGCTTTCTTTTATTACAGGCCCTGGTTTTTGGTCAGAACGCATCTCCAGTAGACTATGTAAACCCATTGATGGGAACCCAGTCCAAACCTTCATTATCCAACGGAAATACCTATCCGGCAGTCGGACTTCCATGGGGAATGAATCTCTGGACGGCACAGACCGGAAAAATGGGTGACGGATGGGCCTACACTTATGATGCAGACAAAATAAAAGGATTCAAACAAACCCATCAGCCTTCTCCCTGGATGAATGATTACGGAGCATTCTCAATTATGCCGGGAGTAGGGAAGTTAAAATTCAAAGAAGACGATAGAGCGAGCTGGTTCAGCCATAAAGCTGAAGTTACCACCCCTTATTTCTATAGTGTTTATTTAGCGGATATCAATGTAACCACTGAATTTACCCCTACAGAAAGAGCCTCTTTTTTCAAATTTGATTTTCCGAAAACAGACAGCGCTTATGTAGTAATTGATGCTCTGAATAAAGGCTCATACATCAAAATCTTACCCAAAGAAAGAAAAATTTTGGGCTATACTACCAGATATTCAACCGGGAAATATGATAATTTTAAAAACTATTTTGTAGTTCAGTTTGATAAAGACTTTGAGCTTACAAAAACCTGGAAAGATGATAAACTGGTTAACGATAAGCTGGAAATTACCAGCGATCATACCGGAGCAATCGTAGGTTTTAAATTGAAAGATAAAGAAACGGTCTATGCAAAAGTAGCCTCTTCATTCATCAGTTTTGAACAGGCTGAAATCAATCTTAAAAGAGAAATTGGAAACCGGAATTTTGAACAGGTAAAAACCGATGCTAAAAATATCTGGAACAAAACCTTAGGAAAAATAGAAGTAAAGGGAGGAACAGATCAGCAGATGAGAACCTTTTATTCCTCATTGTACAGGACATTATTTTTTCCACAGAAATTATACGAGATTGATGGCCAGAATAAAATTAAGCACTGGAGCCCATACAACGGAAAAATTACAGAAGGAAGAATGTTTGCCGGAACCGGTTTCTGGGATACCTTCAGAGCTTTGTATCCTTTTCTGAACCTGGTATATCCTGGTATCAATGTAGAAATGCAGGAAGGATTAGTTAATGCTTACAAAGAAGGCGGATTTTTACCAGAGTGGAGCAGTCCCGGATATTCCGATATTATGATTGGAAACAATTCCGCTTCCGTAGTGGCAGACGCTTATATCAAAGGACTTCGCGGATACGATGTGGAAACCCTTTGGCAGGCCGTAAAACATGGTGCCAATAACGAAGGTCCTATAGAAGCCGTGGGACGTGCAGGAGTAAAATATTACAATGAATTGGGCTATGTTCCTTATGATGTGAAAATTAATGAGAATGCCGCCAGAACATTAGAATATGCTTATGACGATTTTTCAATCTACCAGTTAGGAAAAGCTTTAGGAAAACCTGCCTCGGAAATTGATATTTACAAAAAAAGAGCGTATAATTACAAAAATCTGTTTGATAAGGAAACAGGATTAATGCGTGGTAAAAATAAAGACGGTAATTTCCAGAAGCCTTTCAATCCTTTCAAGTGGGGTGATGCCTTTACCGAAGGAAACAGCTGGCATTATACCTGGTCAGTTTTCCAGGATATTAATGGATTGGCTGAACTGATGGGTGGTAAAAAGAAATTTGAAGCTAAGCTGGATGAGGTATTTTCACTGCCACCTGTTTTTGATGACAGCTATTATGGTGGGGTGATCCATGAAATCAGAGAAATGCAGATCATGAATATGGGACAGTATGCTCATGGAAACCAGCCGATACAGCATATGATCTATCTGTATAATTATGCAGGAGCGCCTTATAAAACTCAATATTGGGCAAGACAGGTGATGAATAAGCTATATCATGCTACTCCGGATGGATATTGCGGAGATGAAGATAACGGGCAAACCTCTGCATGGTATATTTTCTCAGCATTAGGGTTTTATCCGGTTACACCGGCAACAGATCAATATGTATTGGGAGCGCCATTGTTTAAAGAAGCCACTATTCATTTGGAAAATGGCAAGAAAATTGAAATAAAGGCAGCGGAAAACAATGCTGAAAATTTATACGTAAAATCATTGAATGTAAATGGACAGCCTTACTCCAAAAACTGGTTGAGTCATAAAAACTTAATGAACGGAGCCGTCCTGGATTTTAAAATGGACAACAGGCCAAATACAGACAGAGGTTCACAGGAAAAAGATTTTCCCTATTCAATGTCAAAAGAAGAGTCAGATAAATAATTTTAATTAAGAGAAACAAAATATATGAGCACGGAAAAAAAAGAAATATTTGATAGGGTAGAGCAGACTCTACAAAGTCAGGGGTTTACCATTGCTGCAAAAGATGAAACCAGACCATGGGGAGGTTTCTTTGTGATAGATGAAGCACAGGCACAGGATTTTGCCAATCAGTACTTTGATGGGATTGATGTGGAAAACCTTAGAATAGGAGGAAAGCTAAGCCCGAAAATTCTTATTGTAGCGCCTGAAGCAAGACTAAGCTGGCAATATCACCACAGAAGAGCAGAAATATGGCAGGTAGTGGAAGGAACCGTAGGAATCAAAAGAAGTACTACAGATGAGGAAGGAGAAGTAGCAGAATATCACCCAAAAGATCAGGTGAAACTTCAGCAAGGAGAAAGACACAGATTAATAGGGCTTTCAGGCTGGGGAATCGTAGCCGAAATATGGCAGCATACAGACGCTTCCAATCCTTCAGATGAAGATGATATCGTAAGAGTACAGGATGACTTTGGAAGATAAAATAACAAATCAGCATCAAATTGATGCTGATTTGTTATTTTGGGTAAGGAAGCCGGATGCTGGAAGAGGGAAGTTACGAAGGTTTTCAAAAGGACTATTTCAGCTATTGATCTAATGCTTCAAAGAAAATAAAGAGATAAAAAATAAACGTTATAGGTTTCAAAAACCTATAACGTTTTGTTTATATGAATTGATCATAGCTAAAGAAATCTTCCGGCGAAGAGTACTTCCAGCCTCCATCTTCCAGCTTCCCTCTTTTAAAATGTCACATCCAGTCCCACATAGAAATTCGCTTTCATAATTGGGGCATATACCATTCCGCCGTCAAAATAATTTCCGAAAGGATTTCTAAAATCGATGATTGCATTTTTCTGGTAATATGAAGTCAGGTTTTCTCCACCTACATAAGCTCTGATCTTTTTGTTGAAGTTTCTTGAGATCTGTGCATTCAATACAGCATAAGAATTAGAGTATCTTGGTAACTGAAACTCTGCAGGATTACTGGACATGTCAGGAAGTCTTTGCTTTCCTACCCAGTTTAAAGTAGTGTCAAAGCTCCAGAAACCTCCTTTGTTATTCTTGTTGGTAGCATAGGCAAGGTTTACAAATCCTCGGTGTTTTGCCATAAAAGGAACCTCTCTTCTTCCATCAATATAATCCGCTTGTACATCATAATATTTATAAGCTAATCTTACGTCAAAGTTCTTAAAAGGCGTAAAATCCCATTGTGCCTGGAAAGAGTTGGCAAATGATTTACCTTCCAGATTATAGAATGTAAGCTGCTGAGGTGATCTGTCCAAATCCACTAGCACCTGATCCTGGAAATCTGTTCTGAAAAAGTCAGCAACGATTGTAGATTTTCTTCCGAAAAGCTTAAACTCCTGTTGTAAGCTTGCACCATAGTTCCATGCAATTTCAGGCTTTAACCCATAGATATCTCCTCCGTTAGGTAGGATGTTGATTGCCCTGTTAGATGCAAAATACTGTTGGCTTTCTGCAAAAACATTCGCTGTTCTGAATCCTCTCCCTGCCGAAAGTCTTAGAATGGTCTGTGGAGTAAAATCATATTTAAAGTTTACTCTTGGCGTAAACTGAGTTCCTGCTAGGTTATGGAAATCCACTCTGGTTCCTGCTACTAAAGTATATTTTAAGCCTGTTAAAGTATATTCTGCAAAGATTCCGGGAACAATTTCATTTCGTTTAAAATTATCCACTAAATACGTTTCCTCATAACCGTCATATAAAAAACTGGCTCCTGCTTTATATTTATGGTTAGTGTTTCCTAGAATACTTTCAAAAATTAAATTGGAATAATAGGTATGTTGCTGTCCTGAATAATTTCTCAATCCAAAGAAGCTGTCCTGCTGGTGATAAACATATTGGTTCATCCATCCGATACTTTGATAAGGCTTTCCTTTAAAAACATATCCAGTTTTGTTCCAGACCTGGAATCTTGAAATATCAATGCCTACACCATAAGCCGGCTGTTTGTCCTGAGCCAGCTTCTTATCGAAAGCAGTTTGTCCTGCAGTTCTTTCATCACGGATAAAATTAATCCCGAAATGAGATCCGAACCCTGATTTTTCAAGGTCATTATAATTCAGGAGATAAGCCGCATTAATCTGTGTTCCTATCGGTCTGTCAAGAAAACCATCATGGTTCATATCCGTATTTCCGAAAGTACCGTTTCCATGAAGCAGAAAAGTCTGTGACCATTTATCATTAATAGGAGATACATTGGTAATATTTACTTCAGCTCTTCCGTTAAAATCAGAGAAAATATTCAGAGAAGTTTCCGGCTCCTTAGCATTCTTCAACAGTTCAGTATTGATTTGTCCTGTAATACTTTCATAACCGTTGGTTACCGTACTTCCCCCTTTCGTAAGCTGAATACTTTCAATCCATCTTCCCGGGATGAAGCTCAATCCATAAGCAGAAGCCAATCCTCTGATCTCAGGTAGCTGTTCTTTTGTTAAACTTGTATATTTTTGGTCCAACCCTAGCATTTTAAGCTGTTTGGTACCTGTAACGGCATTACTGAAAGATACGTCTACGGTAGCGTTGGTTTCAAAACTTTCAGATAAATTACAACATGCAGCTTTTAA
This sequence comes from Chryseobacterium contaminans, assembly GCF_001684955.1. GTDB lineage: Bacteria > Bacteroidota > Bacteroidia > Flavobacteriales > Weeksellaceae > Chryseobacterium > Chryseobacterium contaminans. Next base: position 72,245 of record NZ_MAYF01000112.1, read on the forward strand.
CAGCTCTTTTTTATCAATATTAAAAACCAATCCGGCTTCTTTTTTACTTAAAGCTGTCGCTGCTTTAGATCCTGTTACAACAACCCCATCAATGTTCTTCTCATGCTTGTTGTGAGAATCATTGTCAGCAGGTGCTGCATGATCCTTATGTTCTTCATGCTTAGTACCTTCTTCATAGTGAACCATTGGATTTGCCTCTCCAAAAGTAAAATCTCTGTCATACAGACAACATCCCGGAAGCCCGTTATAAGTGATGTCTAAAGCCCTGTATTTCTCATTATCATGCCCTGCATCAGCAATAGCCTTCAGAATCTTATCCGATGAGGTTTTTGAAGCATCAAAATGTAAAGCAACCGTTTGCTTTTCCGCATTCCAGTCTGCTGAATCTGCCCCCGCATCTTTAGCGGCTTTTTCAATTCTGGCTTTGCAGGATGCGCAGTTTCCTCTTACATAAAATTCGTTGTCCTTTTTAGCAGGAGTTGTAGCAGTGGCATGATGATCATGATGGGATTCTGCCTGTGCAGGCTGTAAATCTCTGTCGTATAAACAACATCCCGGAAGGCTTTTGTAAACATCATCAGGAGCTTTGAACTTTTCATTATCGTGACCTGCTTCCGCTACTTTTTTCAGAATATCGTCAGCAGAAACCTTATCTGTTTCTAGAGTCAGTGTTTGAAGATCTATAGAATAAACAGCAGTTTTTGCACCTGCTTTTTTGGCCGCTCCTTCAATTCGTGTTTTGCACATTTCGCAGTTCCCTTTAACTTTGAACTGGCCTTTCTGAAAATTTTGAGCTGATATAAATTGTGTAAATAAGAATAATGCACCAAGTATGAACCTGGAAATATATAATTTCATTTGTTTAAAGTTTAGATTAAATAAAATACGGTTCGCTATAATATATAACAAACTCACAATGTTTTAATTAACCTATTTTAGGTGGCTGCCAGATTTCCTTTAAACGGTCGGAAAGATAAGGGTCTGAATATTGAAACTGAGGATTCTTATTCGCTTTGTAATAAGAAAGTTCCAGACGCAGGTTTTTTGAAAAAGGGGTTTCAATAAAAGTAAAGCAGGCAATACAGGAAGAACAGCAATCATCATTGCATGACTTTGTTGTATCATTTTTACTGTCTTTTTTTGAGGAATGATTTTTACAGCAGTCACTCTTCTTTCCGGATTCTGCCTTGCAGCAGGTTTCCTGCATAGATTGAGCATAGAAGCTATCCTTAGGAACCAGGAAGATTCCCAAACAAAATACTATTGCCAATATGTGAAATAGCTTCATAGCTGCAAAAATACAAAATTTATGGTAAAGGATCACCAACTTTTAGAGAACAGTTGTGCCAAGGTTCTCCATGAGCAGGGTTTACTTTAGGTTTTTCTCCCATAGCCAGGTTCTGTGAAGCTGCCTGAGCCTGAACTTGTGCAGGGGTTGGAGTAGGAGTAACCTGTATGTTATTTTGTACCGATTGAGACTGAGATGCAGCAGCGGGCTTACTGCTCAAAGGTTGTCCTACGGGAATATCGCATCGGTGTCCGGGCTGTCCGTGTGGCGGGTTCATTCCAGGAGCTGTTTTTATGGGCTGAGCATTGTTATTTACAGCTACTTTTGCTGCAGTGCTTGGGTCAATCTGAATGGTATTGTTAGTTCCTACATTAATGTTTTGGGAAGCTGGAGTAGCAGCTGGCTGGCTGTTCAGAGGCTGTCCTACAGGAATATCACATCGGTGTCCTGGTTGTCCATGTGGAGGGTTCATGCCCGGAGCGGTAGCCATAGCAGCTGTTGCCGGACTGGATTGAATTCCCGCCTGATCCATCAACGAAACCTTTGGAGTATTATTGAGCGCTACAGAAGGCTGCTGAGAACCTGCCTCTTCTTTTAAATAAGTTGCTTTCTCATCTTTCTTACAAGATACAGCTAATATTGATACAGAGATCAAACCTAAAAACGTATTCTTCATATCCTTGATTGGGTATGAAACAAAATTAGCAAAACATTTTTAATTGTTTTGCTAATTTTATATTTATAATGCGATTTTTGAATTAATTTTTCACAAGAAGTCTGAATCCTTCTCCGTGAACATTGATAATCTCCAATCCTTCATCATCTTTCAACAGCTTACGAAGCTTGGCAATATATACGTCCATACTTCTTGCTGTAAAGTAATTTTCCTTTTTCCAGATCTTTCTCAGGGCAAGGTCTCTTGGCATGAAATCGTTTCTGTGGATGCAAAGAAGCTTCAACAGTTCGTTTTCTTTTGGAGAAAGCTTGTATTCTTTGTCTCCGACTTTCAGTTGTCTCAGCATAGAATCGAAGAAGATATTGCTGATTTTGAATTGCTCCTGCTCTTCATTTTCAAGAGTAGAGCTTCTTTGAAGGATAGCTTTGATCTTATATAAAAGAAGTTCTGTATCAAATGGTTTTGTGATATAGTCATCTGCTCCCAACTGGTACCCTTTAAGGATATCTTCTCTCATATTTCTTGCTGTAAGGAATATGATGGGTGTGTTTTTATCAATCTTTTTTACATCTTCCGCCAATGAAAATCCATCTTTTTTAGGCATCATTACGTCAAATATACAGATATCGAATTCATTTTCTGTAAATTCTTTCAATCCCTGTTCTCCATCAGTAGCAAGGGTTACTTCAAAATTATTGATTGTTAAATAATCTTTAAGCACCGCCCCGAAACTCTGATCGTCCTCTACTAATAATATTCTGTTGCTCATAACTTTTACTAATTAATAATTAACAATTAAGAATGAACTGTCTCACTCTCTCTTCTTATATTTTGTTTTTTTGGTTTCTTATTTTCTTATTAATGATGGTAGATAGTTATTTAATTCTATATTACCCATCACTCATCACTTACGTTTTATCCCATTGGCAGTTTAATAGTAAACGTGCTTCCTTTTCCTTTGTGGGAGTCTACAATAATCTGTCCTTTGTGCAGTTCTACAATTTTTTTTACATAGGAAAGTCCTAATCCCTGTCCTTTTACATTGTGAATATTTCCTGTTTCTTCTCTGAAGAACTTCTCAAAAATCTTTGTTTTATTCTGAGTTTCCATTCCCATTCCTTTATCTGAGATCTCGATCACGTACCAATGCCCTTCATTTCTGGTTTCTACATGAATCTCAGGTGCTTCTGGAGAATATTTGTTGGCATTATCCAATAAGTTCACCAGCATATTTGAGATGTGGAACTCATCAATTTTAAAATTATATTGAGTAGCATTGAACTGCTGGGTAAGAGTTCCGTTTCTCTGCTGTACTATCAGGTTGAAGGATTCTGTTGTCTTTTTAATCAGTTCTCTTACATTGGTTTCTTTCAGGAATAATTCAACCTCATTTCTTTCAAGTTTAGACATGTTCAGAACATTTTCCACCTGCTTTTTCATTCTCAGGTTTTCCTGTTTAATCAATTCTGAATAATATTTTACTTTATCCGGGTTAGTAGCAATTTTATCGTTCGCTAATGAGTCAGTTGCTACGGAAATAGTTGCCAGAGGGGTTTTGAATTCGTGAGACATATTGTTGATGAAGTCTGTTTTCACTTCAGCAAGTTTTTTCTGTCTCATCATATAATTAATAGAAATAATATAGATCCCAAGAATTGTAAGCAATGAAAGGAAAGTTCCTAAAAGCATAGGCCAGTTATTCATTGCCAGTGCATATTCCTTTTTAGGGAAAACTAAAGCCAGATTATATAATGTATTGTATTTTTTGTCAGTGAAAAGAGGGTAACTATAGGTATTGCTGTCCTTTTTTTCTTTGTAGGCTTTATTGGCAATACTGGTTAGCTTATTGTCTTTATCAACAATTCCATATCCAAATTTTGCAGTAATTCCTCTGATTTTCAATTCTTTGGTGATGACAGAATCAAGAGTGGCAGGATTTACTCTCTGTGCAATCGGTAAATTGTTACCATATACCTTTACAAACTCTTTTACTGCGTAATCTCCGGTTTCAATATCCTGATTGATGTCAGAGGTTAAAATTTCGCGGTTGGTAGTGTCTCTTTTTATTTTGTAGGCCGCCTCATCAGTATATAAAGTAGTAAGCTTTACAGAGTCTCCCTGTTTGGAGATGGGAAGCTGCGCGTTGGAAATAATATTCTTGGAATAGATGATCTGTCTCTGGGTTCCGGAATCTTCTACCTGTTGAATAGTCGTAAGAGAAGGGTTTTTGCTGTTGGCAAGGATGGTGTTTCTGTTATCCTTAGTCAGGTATTTATCAGCTTCAATTTCTTCAATTGTTTTTGAAGTATTTTCCAAAACGGAGTAAACTTTATTTGAAAAATCCTGTTCCAGTACGCCGTAATACCCTTTCAGCCAATAAAATTGGAGCGTTACAAAGACAATCAGTGAGATCGTCATAAACACCGAAATTATTGGGATGAATTTATTATTCATTATTTAATTATATATGTTTTGGAAAAATGAATGTTAAAATTAATTGTTTTAAGACTACGTAAACAAAAAACGAGCCAAAAAATTATGTTTTTTTTCTTAAAAGACTGTTTTTTAACAATTATTTATGAATTATTGATTACTTGTCATAGGAAAAGTCCTTTCTGTAAATAAAGACTTACCTTTAATCAAAATTATTACCTTATGGAATCTAATATCATTTTCAACAAAGATTTTGACTCAAAAAGTATCTATGTAATGAATATTTACAAAGCAGATGTTTCAAAAGTGTGGAACTATTTTACCCAGTCCGAATTATTGGACCAGTGGTGGGGCCCAAGACCCTGGAAATGCGAAACCGTAAAACAGGATTTTAAAGAAGGTGGCATTTGGCTCTATGCTATGGTAGGTCCGAATGGTGAAAAAGGATATTCACAATCTCAATATGGAGAAATTATAGAGCACAGAAGTTTTGACTGGACGAGTGCTTTCTGTAATGAAAACGGGGAAGTGAATGAAGATGCTCCAAGATCAAAATGGCTGATCGGTTTTACCGGAGTGGAGGAAGGAACAAAAGTAACCGTTAACATTCATTACCAATCTGAAGAAGTAATGAAAAGAATGCTTGATATGGGATTTGAAGAAGGTTTTAAAATGGGCCTCAGCCAGCTTAAGGAAATCATCGGATGATGTGAAATAAAAAAATGATGACAGATGGTTAGTTTTATGATATGAAAATAGGGTACCTCAATTGAAGTACCCTATTTAATAAAATATGGAATAAAAATGTTTTGTGTTGAAGGCTTATAGTTTTTCTATGCTGATAAAGGTTCCGTCTGTAGGAACAATTTTGTAGACATCGGCAACAGTCAGGATAGAAACCCCGCCTGAAACCTGCACTTTAAGCTTATCCCCTTTGTCGAACATCGCCAGAAACTCCATTGTTCCCACTCTGTTGGCTCCGGCTGTTATCAGGATGGCTTCATTTAAAGGAACATCATTTCGGGCAAGTGTTGCTCCGTTTTTTAAAGCCCTGAAAGAAATTACAGGCGGACTTACGTGGAGACCTGAAGTTTTTACCTTTAAACTGATCAGAATTTTATAAAACCCCGATTCCTTAAATGTGAAATTGCTGAAGTCATTATTCACAGTTCCATGAGGGTCAATAATGCCAAGTTTATCTCCGTCCAAAGTATTGTTATAGAATCCAAAAGGCACATCTTTTTCTCCACATCCGATAAGGACACAGCCTACAGATGGAAAATCACTTTCAATGGTTGCCGGATTCATACTGGCACGAGTGGTTCTTCCGCCGGATTCATAAAACGTTGGCTTCCATTGCTCTCCATCATATACAACAACACGCTGAATATCTTTTCTGTACATAATCATTCCCTGCATAGAAAAGTCTTTATCAAAGTGATTAGGTTGATTGGCATTGTACAATGGTAGCTCAGTTTCATTGTTTACTGTTGGGATCATCATTCCTTTAGATCTTGCTGAATTATCTTCTGTATTCACAACACTGAACATGGAGTTGGGACTTGGATTGGTTGCGCTCCCAATAATAACCTGAGAAAATGCCATTTTGGCTGTCATTAAAAGGGCGGCGATATATATTTTCTTTCTCATGTTAATTTAATTTTTCTATATAGATGAAAGTATCTCTATCATTCATTTTAAAATTCACGCCAGCTCCCACATTTAATCCAGTGTCTGCCTGTATACCAGCTCTTAAACGGATCTGATCTCCTGCATGCAGATACTTTGTAGTGGAAAAATTATTTACAGAATTTGCGCTTCCTGCCGTTACCAGCAAGCCGTAAAGCAGAAAGCTGTTTTCATGAATTTTTTGCCATCCCTCTGCTGTGGCACTGATATACAGAGCCTGTAGCGAAATAATGGTTGCTGCGTTTCCTACAGACAGACCACCGGCACTGCTTGTTTTTATAGACGGATTGATTCTATAAAAGCCATCTGCCGGAATTGTAATTTCTCCATTAGCATTTACTGTAACACCTAAATTATTTACGTTATTTCTATCAAAATCGTTTAAAATATTAAAATGCAAAGTGGGACGGGCTGTAATTCCTAATACATTGGCAACAGATACATCGGCCGCATTGGACCCAAGAATACTTACATTTTTATAATTCTTAATGCTCCTTTCTGTTGCAGCAATCCATCTATAGCCGTCATATTTTACCACATCTCTAATTTCCTTGTTATAAAATATTAAACCATTATCTTCGGGCTTGTTTTCATACAGATCCAGGTGGGCCGCATTATAATTTGGAAGTTCAGTATGGTTTTCAACAACAGGAAGCATAATTCCTTTAGTATTGTGTTCTATCTGTAAAGCTGCTCTCGGATGAACAGTTTCAGGTTTGTTGCCTATTTTTATCTGAGCAAATCCCAGAGTGCTTGCAGCTGTTATAATAAAGACTTGGAGTGTAATCGTTTTTCTGATCATTTTAATCACTTACTTTGGTGAACATTATTTCTCTTGGGTAGTATTGGGCAATATTAGCATTAGCTGCTGCAGTAAGGGTAACTACTACAGACACTGTGGCTAACGGAGAATGTATTCTTGAGACGATATAATCTCCCGGATTCAAACGCATTCTTGTAGTAGTGAAGGCAGCGGTATTGGTATCTCCACCAATTCCCAGAATGCCATAATAGTCAGGGAAGAATGTGGTAAGCTTTACTTCGTTATAACTTCCATCGCCTTGTTTAAGATAGGCTCTAAGTTGATACTGAGGACCACTTGTAAGTGATACGGCTCCACCTGTTTTGGAAGGAACATTCAGATAGATGTCATAAACTCCGGCTTCATTAATAACAAATTTAGCATTATCAAAGTTCTTATCTCCATAAAGACCGCCTCCGGCTACTATTGCCGTTTCTCTCCTTATATTAAGATTGTTATAAGATTGTTTACCATCAACAGGAGCTCCAAAGCTAAGCCCTACATGCCGGCCACATCCAAGGAGTACACATACGACACTGGTTTCTTCATCTGCCGTGGATAAAAATCTGGACTGTTTTAGTTTAAATTCGGCAGCAGTGGGCTCATTGTTCCATTTTCCTCCGTCATAGGAATAAAATGTAGCATGTGTTTTTTCGAACATCATCATTCCTGCCATTTCACTATCTGAGCTGGTAGAACTATATAATGGAAGATTTTCAGGAGCTGATACTTCAGGGAGCATCATCCCGTAATTTTTTCCTTCATATTTTCCGTCTACCTTTAAAATGGCCTTATTGTGAATTTCGACAGCTGGATTTTTCGAAATACCTACTTGTGAAAAGGCCATGCTGACAAAGAGCAACATTAAAGAAGCGCTGATTTTTTTCATGGTTTGATTTCTATTTAAATTTTAATCTGTTTTTATTCAGAAGATTTTTTTGAAATACATAGTTTTTTCAGTCCTTAGTTTTTTTTATTTTTTTTCAAGATTTATCCTGCCCGGCTCATGACGAGTCAGGATATCATTTTTTTGTTGTGTCTTTTCCAGCGCTATTCACCAAGTGTAAGCCTGAAGAAATTAACCATAGTATTCTGAGGGAAATTGACCATAGTAACAGGTCAATAGAATGTGGTCTGGCAGTCCCTAAATTACAAATCTAATATGGAATATACCCGGCTAATCCTGAAAATTTATAAGAAATGAATATGAATTTTATGAAAATAGAATGTAATGGTTTGGGAATGAATTGGTTTAAAATTTTAATTAAAAATAAAAAATTAAAATAATTTTTAAATAACAGTTTTATTTTTGTTTAAAAAAAATAGAGACAAGTTTTTAGCTTGTCTCTATTTGTATAAAATCGATAGTGTTTTAGGTGGATTTTGCTAATAATGATATGATTTCATTATTAAATGTTTAAATAATTGCGTTTTGGACTTTAAATCAGTTCTTCTTCCTGAAAGTACTGAATAATTGCTTTTTTCATAAGCAAGGTCTGCTCATTAGGCTTTAATTCCGGAAGATCTTCCAATTTATCAAACTGTGGCCACCCGTCTTCATAATGGGTGAATTTGTAATATCCAAAAGGCTCAAGGAGTCTGCAAACAGCAATGTGGATCAGATTTACTTTGTCTTCTTTTGTATATTTTTGTTGACCGCTGCCCAGTTCCTGTAATCCTATTAAGAATAATAAGGTCTCAATAGGCGGGTTCTTCTCGGTCTGGAAATTATCTTCAAAAAACTGTTCTATTTTTTTCCAATATTCAGATTCGTTCATATAATTGACAAATGATAAATTAATTTTATTCGTATTTAATCTTTTCTTGTTCTTACAAGCTGCTCTCAAATTTATTAATTGGACATTTTACCCTTTATTATCAATTTTCAGCAAAAATGCATATTCCAGTGCGTCCTCTTTCAGAGATTCAAATCTTCCACTTGCGCCGCCATGACCTGAGCTCATATCTGTTTTAAAGATCAGAATATTATTGTCTGTCTTTAACGCTCTGAGTTTGGCCGTCCATTTAGCAGGTTCCCAATATTGTACCTGAGAATCATGGAATCCTGTAGTGATAAGGATATGTGGATAATCCTTGGCTTCAACATTATCGTAAGGAGAATAATCTTTCATATAATGATAATACTCTTCATCATTAGGATTTCCCCATTCATCATATTCCCCGGTTGTTAAAGGGATTGTATCATCCAACATTGTAGTGACAACATCCACAAAAGGAACCTGTGCTACAATACCATTGAATAATTGAGGCTCATAATTAACAACAGCGCCTACCAGAAGTCCTCCGGCACTTCCTCCCATCGCGTACATATGTCTGGATGAAGTGTAGTTTTCTTTAATAAGGTATTTTCCTGCATCAATAAAATCGAAGAAGGTGTTTTTCTTGGATAACATTTTTCCATCCTCATACCATTCTCTTCCCAGATATTCTCCACCACGGATATGAGCAATGGCGTAAATAAAACCTCGATCAAGAAGGGATAATCTTACATTTGAAAAGCTAGCATCCACGGTGTGTCCATAGCTGCCATAACCATATAATAAAAGAGGAGTATCTGCTGATTTTTTTGTGTCTTTATGGTATACCAATGAAATAGGGATTTTTGTTTCTCCATCTCTGGAGTTTGCCCATATTCTTTCTGAAATATAATTTTCCGGGAAGAACTTGCCACCTAAAACCTCTTGTTGTTTCAGAAGTTTTGTGGTTTTATCTTTCATGTTGTACTCATATGTAGAACCAGGCTGAGTAAGGGAAGTGTAACCGTAGCGCAGAACTTCAGTGTCAAACTCCAGGTTAATTCCAATGTAAGCTGTATAAGTTGGATCCGAGAAAGGAAGATAGTAAGACTCTTGGGTTTTCTCATCAATAATTTTGATTTGAAGCAGTCCTTTTTCTCTTTCTTCGAGAACAAGATACTCTTTGAAGATTTCAAAACCTTCCAGTAAAACTTCAGCACGGTGAGGGATGACGTCTACCCAATTTTCCATACCGCAGTTGTCAATTTTTGTTTTTACAATTTTGAAGTTGGTAGCCCCATCTGCATTTGTAATGATGTAAAACTCGTCCTCATAATGTTCTACAGAATATTCAAGATCATCAATTCTTGGCTGAATAACTTTCCAGTCTGCAAAAACATTGTCAGCAGGAATAAAATGATGTTCATCAGAAATGGTGCTTGAGCTTGCGATGAAAATGTATTGTAAAGATTTTGTTTTAAAGACATTCACATCAAAGGTCTCATCCTTCTCATGGAAAATCAGGACGTCTTCTGATGCATCAGTTCCTAATTTATGTCTGTAAACCTGAAATGCGCGAAGGCTTTTATCTTTTCTGATGTAAAATACATGTTGATTGTCATTGGCCCAAACGACCTTTCCTGTGGTGTTTAAGATCTTATCGGGAAGGATTTCTCCAGTCTTTAAATTTTTAAATTTTAAAGTATAGATTCTTCTTCCTACATTGTCTGAAGAAAAAGAAGCCAGCTGGTTATCGGGGCTTACTGCAACGCTTCCTACTTCAAAGAAATCTTCTCCTTCCGCTAAAACATTCACGTTAAGTATAACCTCTTCTTCGTGGTCAAGGCTTTGATACTTTCTGCAGAAGATAGGATATTCTTTTCCTTCCTCGTAGCGTACAATATACCAATATTCATTAAAGAAATAAGGAAGAGATTCGTCATCCTTTTTATAACGGGCTTTCATCTCTTCAAAAAGCTCTTCCTGAAGCTCTTCAGTATCTTTCATTATAAATTCTTCGTAAGCATTTTCTTCTTCAAGATATTGAATGACTTCTGGATTTTCCCTTTCATTAAGCCAGAAGTAATTGTCTATTCTTCTGTCACCGTGTGTTTCTAGTATTTTTTCTATTTTTTTTGCCTGTGGAGCTTTCATCAGAATATTTTATTTTTTGTACGTTATGATATGCTTTATGACAACATACTATTCAATGTTAATTTTTGTTCAAATGTAGTTAAAAAAAAACCATCTTTCCTTTACTGAAAAGATGGTTGAGTTTATTTTTTGTATTAAAGACTATTTGTGCAGTGCTTTAATGTATTTTTCAAGGGCCATGGTCATGGAAGGTGTTTCCTTCGTAGGAGCCATTAGGTCTACTTTTAATCCTGCCTCTTCTGCAGCAGCTAAAGTAGTGTTTCCAAAAACACCGATCTTTGTTTCATCCTGATTGAAGTCTGGGAAATTCTGTTGCAGAGACTTGATGCCTTGCGGACTGAAGAAGATCAGCATATCATAATCTTTAATGTTGATATCCGTTAGATCGCTGCATACAGTACGGTACATAATAGCTCTTGTCCATTCTACGTTGGCAGAATCTAAAGTTTTTACAATATCCGGACTTAAAACATCTGAAGATGGTAACAAATACTTTTCAGTAGGAAATTTCTTGAACAGAGGAAGCAGATCTGAGAAGTTTTTCTCCCCAAAGCTGATCTTTCTTTTTCTGTATACAATGTGCTTCTGAAGATAGTTGGCAATGGCTTCCGACTGGCAGATGTATCTCATTGTATCCGGAACTGCAAAACGCAACTCTTCTGCAAGTCTGAAGTAATGGTCAATAGCATTCTTACTGGTAAAAATGATACCGGTATATTGCGTCAGATCTATTTTCTGAGTTCTGAGCTCTTTATTGTCAACCCCTTCGACGTGGATAAATGGACGGAAATCAATCTTTATTTTTTCCTTCTTCGCTATATCCAGATATGGTGAAGACTCACTAGGCGCTGGTTGAGAAACCAATATAGACTTTATTCTCATCTTTGACTTTATTAAAAAAATAACAACTTCCAAAGCAGTAATAATGGTGCGATTTGGAGCGTGCAAATATACAAAAATTTATAATACCATTTCTCCGGAAGAATCTTGTTCTTGTGAAATAAATAGAAAAAAACTTTGAAAATGAATACAAAAGAGAAGAAAGAGAAATAGTATAAGAACATTTTATTTCTGTCGATAGGGAAGTAATAATGGGTAATACACAAAATTATCAGTAAAAAAGACAGGATAAAATAAAATTTGGTGGCGGTGAAATAAAAAATAGTCCATTTTTTTCCGTCCCCTATACTTTGGTAAAATAAAAATCCTAAAGCTGATTTTATCAAATAAAAAAATATAACCACCAGCAAGGTGTAGCCAAATTTATTGAGCTGGTATCCCAAAATATGCAGATCTGCAATAAACTTAGGAACTATCGGAATATACTGAGAGATCAGTACAGATAAAGTAAGCGTAATGACACAGGAGGTAATCATCCAGCTCGGAAGGTTATTGCTTGCATCAAAATACTTTTGAAGCAGAAAATCTTTAAGACTGGCATCCCTTTCTATAATGTTCATCATAAAAACATATAAAAAGATACAGCCTATAAGTATAAAAATTACCCAATCGTTATTCTCAGGTATTCTTACATGATTGATGTAGTTTGGTGATGACGGCAAATTTTAAGTTTTTTATTTTTTTATTTAACTATAAATAACACAACTTGGCATAGAATTTCTTTATTGCTTCATCTGTTAAATCTAATCTTACAACACATTTTTCATAGATTACATTGGAGGTTCAAAACGGCAGAAACCCATTTTTGTCTTACCCCGGAATCTTTGAAAAATATTTTTGCAAAATTATAGATTATTTTGTATAAAATAAAAAGGTTAAATAAACTATCTTTGCAAACTGAAATGAAAAAACTCGTCATCATCCCAACGTATAACGAAAAGGAAAATATTGAAAATATTATTTCCGCAGTTTTTGCATTGGAGGACGACTTTCATATCTTAGTGGTAGATGATTCTTCTCCGGACGGAACAGCGGATGTAGTAAAGGAATTACAGAAGAAATATCCGCATTATCTGCATCTTTCAATAAGGCACATTAAAGATGGTTTAGGGAAAGCTTATATTCATGGGTTTAAATGGGCAATAGAAAATAAATACGACTATATTTTTGAAATGGATGCCGATTTTTCGCATAATCCTAATGATCTGCCTAAACTTTTTGAAGCATGCCTGAACGCAGATATGGCCATTGGTTCCCGTTACTCAAAAGGGGTGAACGTTGTCAACTGGCCGATGGGAAGAGTATTGCTGTCTTATTTTGCTTCAAAATATGTGAGATTTATTCTGGGACTTCCTATCCATGATACCACAGCCGGTTTTGTTTGCTTTTCACGAAAAGTATTGGAGGAAATCGGATTGGATAATGTAAAGCTTAAAGGATATGGATTCCAGATAGAAATGAAATTCAGAGCCTTTAAAAAAGGTTTCAGAATTGTAGAAGTTCCTATTATATTTACCAACAGGATTTTAGGAGAAAGCAAAATGAACGGTGGAATTATCCATGAAGCTGTTTTTGGTGTTTTAAATTTAAAATGGAAGTCAATCATCAATAGATTATAAATAAAGCATGACCAATTCTTCCAATACAAAATATAAAAATAAGCTGATGAAAAAACTGATCCTTGTTTTTGTTTTTCTGGGGCTGATTTCATGTGGCGATTATATTGATAAGCCCAAAAACCTGGTTGATCAGGATGTGATGGCAGAAGTTATCGCCGATCTTGTGATAAACGATCAGGCTAATTTTATGTATCAGAACCGAAACATGGAAGCTGGTACAAGATTTATTTTAAAATCCCATAATATAAAACCTGATGATTTTGTTGAGAGTTTCAAATATTATGTGATTAAAGAAGAAATGGAGGGCATAGCGAATGATGCACAGCAGATTCTACTGAAAAAAGATCCCAAAGCGGAAAAATATGTAAAAGATAAGCTGAAGCAGACTGAATTGGGAATGCCTCAAAAATAAATAATGATGAAGCGGGTTTACCCGGACAATGATAATCGCTGATCGCAGCGAGCTAAAAAAGTGTACAGATGAAATTTTTTAATATCGAAAAAACCTCTGAAGGAAAAGCCAGGGCAGGGGAGATTACTACAGATCACGGGAAGATTCAAACTCCTATTTTTATGCCGGTAGGAACTGTTGCAAGTGTGAAAACAGTTCATCAGAGAGAATTAAAAGAAGACATTAAAGCTCAGATCATTCTGGGAAATACTTACCACCTTTATCTTCGCCCAGGAATGGAAACGATGCAGGATGCCGGTGGTTTGCATAAATTCATGAACTGGGACCTTCCTATTCTTACCGATTCTGGAGGCTTTCAGGTGTTCTCGTTAGCGAGCAACAGAAAAATGACAGAAGAAGGAGCAAGATTCAAATCCCATATTGACGGAAGCTACCATATGTTCTCTCCGGAAAGATCAATGGAAATCCAAAGACAGATTGGAGCAGATATTTTCATGGCTTTTGATGAATGTACCCCTTATCCTTGTGATTATAATCAGGCGAAATCATCCATGGAGCTTACCCACCGCTGGCTGAAAAGATGTATTGAATGGACTAATAATAATCCTGAATTATATGGGCATAAGCAAAGACTTTTCCCAATTGTTCAGGGATCTACCTATTCTGACTTAAGAAAAATTTCTGCGGAGGTAATTTCTGAAGCAGGTGCTGAAGGAAATGCCATCGGAGGACTTTCTGTAGGAGAGCCTGAAGAAGAAATGTACAGAATTACTGATGAAGTAACAGACATCCTTCCAAAAGAAAAACCAAGATACCTGATGGGAGTGGGAACCCCTTGGAATATCCTGGAATCTATCGGATTGGGCATTGATATGATGGATTGCGTTATGCCTACAAGAAATGCCAGAAATGCAATGCTTTTCACATGGCAAGGGGTAATGAATCTTAAAAACGAAAAATGGAAGCGTGATTTCTCGCCTTTGGATGAGTTCGGAACCAGCTTTGTAGACCGTGAATATTCAAAAGCGTATCTTCGTCACTTGTTTGTTTCTAAGGAATATCTGGCGAAACAGATTGCATCCATCCATAATCTTGCGTTTTACCTTGACCTGGTAAAAGTAGCAAGAGAGCATATCATAGCAGGAGACTTCTATGAGTGGAAAAATTCTGTAGTCCCTGTTCTTAGACAAAGACTGTAAAGACCTATGCTTAAGATTGTAGACAGATATATCATTAAAAAATACCTTGGAACTTTTAGTTTCATGCTGGTACTATTGTCTATAGTGGTACTTGTTATTGATGTTCAGCAGAAGATCCCAAGGATAGAAAATGCAAAAGCTCTTGATCCCAAATTAGATCTTGGGTATTTCCTGATTCATTTTTATCCTTTCTGGATCATCAACCTTGTGGTAACATTCCTATCCATTCTGGTGTTTATCACCGTGATCTATTTCACATCCAGAATGGCCAATAATACGGAAATCGTGGCTATTATCAGTAGTGGTGCCAGTTTTCACAGGTTTTCGAAACCTTATCTGTATACTTCAATTCTTATTGCATTGATAGCGCTGGTGGTGTATCATTTGGTACTTCCCTGGGCCAATATCAAGAAAAATGAACTGGAGGCCTATACTTATAATGCTGCTAATAAAGAAAAAATCCTTGGAACTGCTCCAGCCTCTTCACAGTTGAGCAGAACTGAATATATCTTTGTAGATTCCTGGAACAAAAGAGAAAAAAGAGGTTCCAGCTTCGTATATCAAAAGTTCGATACCCACAGAAAAATGGTGTACGAATTAAAAGCGAGTGAAGTATATTGGGATCAGAATAAAAAGCAGTTTGTTTTAAATAATTATCTTGAAAAAACCATCAATAAAGACAATACAGAAAAGCTGAATAATGGAATAGAGCTTAGGAAAAACTACAGCCATTCCCCTGAAGAGCTTTTCCCCAATGAGCTTTTAGGACAAAATAAAACAACACCTGAACTTTTAAAATTCATAGAAAGAGAAAAAGCCAGAGGAAACAGTAACCTGAATTCTTATCTGAATGAACTTCATCAGAGGACTTCAATGCCTGTATCTATTATTATTCTGACCTTTCTTGCGCTTTCCCTGTCTTCTCAAAAAAAGAGAGGAGGTTTGGGAATAAACCTTGCGATCGGGATCTCACTGGCCTTCCTTTTTGTCTTCTCATTTGAAGCTTTAAAAGTTGTTTCAGAGAATAAAAGTTTATCTCCGGCTCTGGCGATGTGGCTGCCTAATTTGGTGTTCCTTCCGCTTACCCTTTATCTTTATATTAAAAGAGCCAATCAGTAAAGGAGTTTTATTTCTTTGTGGTAGAAAGAACGAAGACCATCATTTTCCAATTCGATCCAAAGTTCACCTTTTTCATCTGCATTGCGGATGATGCCATTTTGTCTCTCTTTTTCAATTTCAAAGACTGAGATCTCGTCTTTGCGGAATAAATTGGTATTGAAACGGTCCAGAATCTCCTGGTCAGAAGGAATATTTTTTAGTTTTTCTGAAAGGAATTCATGAAAATTTAAGCTCAGGTCTTCGAGGTTGAATTCCTTGCCAGTCTGCGTCAGGAGCGATCCTGCGTTTGATATTTCTTCAAATTTGTCCTGAAGGATATTGATTCCGGTTCCAATAATGAAATAATTATTTTGATTAATTTTTTTCTTTTCGATCAAAATTCCAACGATTTTTTTACCTTTAAGGATAATATCATTCGGCCATTTGATTTTTACGTCATTATCAGCCAAATTGGCAAGGAAATCCCTTACAAGAATTGCGGTATAATAATTGAATATAAAGTCGGAGCACAAGATGTTTTGAGTATTCACTGCCAGCGTATAAGCCAGGTTTTTTCCGGAGGTAGGAGTCCAGACATTTCCATACTGACCGCGGCCTTTAGTTTGATTGAAAGTATGCAATCCTATAAAATCTGAATTTTCGTAAAGTAAAAACTTTGATATTTCGTCATTAGTAGAAGAACATTCTTTCAGATAGAAGAGTTGACTCATTTAAGAAAACTTTAAGACATTAAGGGGGTAAAAGTAAGGTTAAAGTAAAGAAAAAACAATAAATTTGCAGATTATAGTAATTTTTTAATGAATAAAACAGCAGAAAAACAAGCACTAATAGATAAAATCGTTGAAGCACTTCAAGATGTAAAGGGGGAAGATATTATGATCTTTGATCTTTCAAACATTGAAAACTCAGTAGCGGAAACGTTCGTAATATGTAGCGGTAACTCGAATACACAGGTTGCAGCATTAGCTGGAAGTGTAGAGAAAAAAGTAAGAAACGATCTGAAAGACAGACCTTGGCACGTTGAAGGTACAGAAAATGCAATGTGGGTATTGGTAGATTATGTTTCGGTAGTGGTTCACATTTTCCAGAAAGATGTACGTGAATATTACGATATCGAAGAACTTTGGGGTGACGCAGTCATTACCAGAATTGAAAATGAATAATAAAAATTTTAAAAAGTCTAAATGAATAACAAAGGATTCAATTGGTTCTTTCCTATTGTAATCATAGCTCTTTTGCTTTTCTTTGGTTCCAACTTCCTTGGCGGAGATACAGCAAAAACTATTGACGAAGATGGTTTCTTTAGAGAAATGCAGGCGGGGAAAGTCCAAAATATTATTATATACAAAGACATAGAGAAAGCTGATGTTTTTCTTACCAAAGAAGCAAAGTCAGCAATGGTTAAAACCGGAAAGGAAAATAATCCTTTTTCAGCTTTAGATATGGCTCCAAAAGCAGATTATTCTGTGAAATATGGAGATCTTCAACTTTTCCTTCAGAAATTTGAACAGATCAAGGCAACGAATCCGGCTATTAAAACAGCTAAAGATTACGGAACAGGAAAAAGCCCTTTCACAGATATTCTTATCTCAGCATTAATCTGGATTGCTATTCTGGGATTATTCTATTTCCTTCTTTTTAGAAAGATGGGTGGCGGCGGAGGCCCTGGCGGACAGATCTTCTCCATCGGAAAATCTAAAGCTAAGCTTTTCGACGAAAAAGAAAGAATTCAGGTAACATTTAAAGATGTTGCAGGGTTAGAAGGTGCTAAAGAAGAAGTACAGGAAGTAGTAGATTTCCTGAAAAATTCTGAAAAATATACAAAATTGGGAGGTAAAATTCCTAAAGGTGTACTATTGGTAGGCCCTCCGGGAACAGGTAAAACCTTATTGGCAAAAGCTGTTGCAGGGGAAGCTAAAGTTCCTTTCTTCTCTCTTTCAGGATCTGATTTTGTGGAAATGTTTGTTGGAGTAGGAGCTTCGAGAGTAAGAGATCTTTTTGCTCAGGCTAAAGCCAAATCTCCGGCGATTATCTTTATCGATGAGATTGATGCTATCGGACGTGCAAGAGGAAAAAATAACTTCTCTGGTGGAAACGACGAAAGAGAAAATACCCTGAACCAGCTTCTTACTGAAATGGATGGTTTCGGAACAGATACGAATGTTATCGTAATGGCTGCAACCAACAGAGCAGATATCCTGGATAAAGCTTTGATGAGAGCAGGACGTTTTGACCGTTCTATCTACGTAGACCTTCCTGAACTTCACGAAAGAAGACAGATCTTTGACGTTCACCTGAAAAAGATCAAGCTTGATGGTGATGTAGACCGAGAATTCCTTGCTAAGCAAACCCCTGGATTCAGTGGAGCGGATATTGCGAACGTTTGTAATGAAGCAGCCCTTATTGCGGCAAGAAATAATCATACTTCAGTAACAAAACAGGACTTCCTTGATGCTGTAGACAGAATTATCGGAGGTCTTGAGAAGAAAAATAAAGCGATCAAACCTTCTGAAAAGAGAAGAGTAGCTTACCACGAAGCAGGTCACGCAACGATTTCATGGTTGGTAGAGCACGCTTCACCACTTTTAAAAGTGACGATCGTTCCAAGAGGACGTTCATTAGGGGCAGCTTGGTATCTTCCGGAAGAAAGACAGCTTACCACTACTGAACAGATGTTGGATGAAATGTGTGCAACTCTAGGAGGTAGAGCGGCTGAGCAGGTGATCTTCAATAATATTTCAACAGGAGCACTTTCTGATCTTGAAACAGTAACGAAGAGAGCACAGGCAATGGTAACGATCTACGGATTAAGCCCGAATATCGGTAACATTTCTTATTATGACAGCTCAGGCCAGTCTGAATATTCATTCGGAAAACCATATTCTGAAGAAACAGCAACTAAGATTGATGCAGAGATCAAATCAATTATCGAAAATCAATACGAAAGAGCGATTAGAATTCTTACAGAAAATAAAGATAAGCTGGATGCTCTTGCCAATAAGCTTTTAGAAAAAGAAGTGATCTTCCGCGAAGACTTAGAGGAAATATTCGGTAAAAGAGCATGGGATCCTGAATTAACAGAGAAACCGGTTACCAATACCATTCCTGAAAAAGATCAGCCGGAAGTATTGGAAACCCCTCAGATTAAAGAAAAAGAAGAGGAAAGCGAAATACAGGCTCCAGAAAGCCCAACACAGCTTTAAAATCCTTTAAAAATTAGAAATATAAAACCTGACAAATTTAAAATTGTCAGGTTTTTTCATATTTAAAGAGATATTTTGGATTCTATTGTAATTTATTTTCTATTTTTGTATAAAGTTGACTAAAAATAGATTAAGTTGAATTTATTCAAGAGGATTGTAAGCAAACTTACCAACCAGCCTGAAGAAGAGGAAAAACAGAGCCTGGAGAAGCTTGGGGATTCGCTGAAAAATGCGGATCTCGACTACAAGTTTGCGCAATTATTTACGCATTCAGGGGGATTTTTTAATTATTGTGCAGATGAAGCGGAGGCTCTACAAACTTTAAATCAAATTATCAAAATAGAAGGTATTAACAACCTTTTCTGTTGGGATAAGGAACTTCAGAATTTTTTAAATGTTGTAAAATCTCCTTACACTTCAGAATTGCAGCCATCCAATGATGCCGCATTCATCACTTGCGAATATCTGATTGCCTATGATGGCAGAATTATGCTTTCACACAATAATATTCTTCATTATCATTCTTCAAGGCTACCCGATAGAATTATCATCATTGCCAATGTTTCACAGATTGTAAACAACCTGAATGATGCTATGGGTAAAATAAAAAGAAACGGAAACATCAAGAACCTTACTTCCATCAGCGGAAGCCAGTCTAAAATGGACAGTTCTTCCAATTCCAATACAAAACTGTTTTTATTGCTGCTTGAAGATTAAGCACCCACTACTAAATTTTAAATTTTGGACAAAAACCTCATTCAAAGAACCATTTCAGGTCTCGTTTATGTAGCCATTATCATTCTTTGTTCGACTCCGCTAGGGGCGCAACTTATCAACAGTGTTTTTCCTGGCCTTATTCAGCAACAATATCTTTATTATGGGTTGATAAGTCTTTTACTGGTTGTAGGAACATGGGAGTGTGTGAAGATTATGAAGTTTGGTAAAGGATATGAAAAATGGGTTGTATATCCATTGGTCATTTTCATATTTTATATTTTTTCCAAAAGATACTTCCATCATGATTTCTTTTTTGATTTCAGATTGAGTGAGATATTAGCTCTTGCCCTTATTGGGATTGCTGTGGTTACTTTATTTAAGTTTCCTAATGAATTATACTTTGACAGCGGGAAATTGATTTTTACGGTCATTTACGTGGCCTTACCGTTCAGTTTTGCATTAGGACTGCCTAAGTTCTCCAGCTATAGTGACAGTTTTTCACTTGAAGTTCTATTTCTTTTTATCCTGATCTGGAGTAGTGATACTTTCGCTTATCTGGTAGGAAAATTCTTCGGAAAACATAAAATGGCTCCTAAAATTTCTCCTAAAAAAACATGGGAAGGCTATATTGGAGGAGTTGTTCTGACGTTGGTGCTGTCTTATTTTGTTGAACACTATCAACCTGAGCTGAGAGGAAACTGGATGTTTGTCGGATTTTTGGTGGCTGCCTTTGCTCCACTGGGAGATTTGGTGGAAAGCCAACTGAAGAGAAACTTCGGGGTAAAAGACAGTGGAAACATTATTCCTGGGCACGGTGGAGTATTAGATAGGCTGGATAGTTTTATTATCTGCGTTCCTGTCGTATATTTGTACTTTATTTTAGAAAAATTTATTTAGTCTCATGAAATTGCATAGAGAATCAAAAGGAACAATTACGGTTGCTACAATACTTTTTCTGGTATTGGGAGCTTTAGCCATCTATTTCCTTAAAATATGGTCTTTGTTGATCATCGCACCTTTATTGGTCATTTACTGTCTTATATTCTGGTTTTTCAGAGTTCCGGACCGTACCATTCTTGACCATAGAGAGAATGTAATAGCTCCGGTAGACGGAAAAGTGGTAATGATCAAAGAAGTGGAAGAAAATGAATTCATTAAAGGAAAGGCCATTCAGGTTTCTATCTTCATGTCTCCATTGAACGTACACATCTGCAGATATCCGGTAAGCGGAAAAGTGATCTATAAAAAATACCATCCGGGTAAATATCTGGTAGCTTGGCATGAAAAGTCATCTACAGAGAATGAAAGAACAACCGTAGCTGTTGAAACTGAAACCAATCATAAAGTAGTTTTCAGACAAATTGCAGGATATGTAGCCAGAAGGATCGTATTCTACTGTAATGAAGGAGATCAGGCTAAAGCCGGGCATGAGTTCGGATTTATTAAATTCGGGTCAAGAATGGACGTATTCCTGCCTTTAGATACAGAAATCATCTGCAAGATCGGAGACATTACCAAAGGAGGTTTAGATGTCATCGCTAAATTGAAAGATTAAGATTTATAAATCATCATACTGAAGACTGTTCTGAAAAGGGCGGTCTTTTTTGTTTCTAAACACAAATGATACAAATAGGTTGAACGGAATATCACTAATAAAAAACCGAGGATATACCCCGGTCCTACTTTGTTATTTATATTGTGTCTGATTCTTTAATTCAGATCAGTCTCAAGCTTTAATATATGGCTTTATTTCGTCTAATAAGCTCAATATAAACTCTACTGGCAAATCCTCTTCAGCATCAATTAAAAGGATCTTAAACTTCTTCCTTCCATCCTGTGTAAGTTCCGGATAATCCAGTTTGTCACCATGATAAAAACTCAGGTAGTGTTTTTTATATTTTTTGCTGTAATAAAAATAGCACAGCATTTTCTTTTTGTATTTGATAAACGGAAGCCCAAAGCTGAAAGTTTCTGTGATATTTTCAGGATCTGAAGCCAGAATGGTTTCCCGTAAAAAAAGAAGAGTACTTCTTTCAGGCTCTTCGATTCTGTAGAAATACTCTTGTATAGGATTCATTTTTTATGATGATTTAAAAATAATTAGTCAAAGTTTTGAAGTTCAACAAGCTTGTTGTACATTCCTTTCTTAGCGATAAGGTCATGGTGGGTTCCCTGTTCTATGATGGTTCCTTTCTCCATAACTACAATCCAGTCTGCTTTTTGGATGGTGGAAAGTCTGTGGGCGATCACGAGGGAAGTTCTGTTCTCCATCATTTTTTCCAAAGCATCCTGTACAAATCTTTCAGACTCTGTATCTAAAGCTGAAGTTGCTTCATCCAGAATCATGATCGGTGGATTTTTCAATACAGCTCTTGCAATGGAAACTCTTTGTTTTTGTCCTCCGGAAAGTTTATTTCCATCATCTCCGATATTGGTATCATAGCCTTCAGAAAGCCCCGTAATGAATGTATCTGCATTTGCAATCTTAGCAGCTGCAATTACTTCTTCTCTGGTGGCATCAGGCTTACCCATCAGAATGTTATTGTAAACGGTATCATTGAATAATACAGATTCCTGGGTTACCATTCCCAGAAGCTGGCGGTATTCCTGTAATTTCAAATGTTTGATATCTACACCATCAATAAGAATTTGTCCTTCAGAAACATCATAGAATCTTGCTAAAAGGTTGGCAATGGTTGTTTTTCCACTTCCACTTTGTCCTACCAAAGCAACGGTTTTTCCTTTAGGAATCGTCAGATCAAAGTTTTTAAGGATCAGATTGGCTTTATCATAATAGAATCCAATATTTTTGAATTCAATATTTCTGTTCAGTGTTGAGATCGAAACCGGCTCTGCAATTTCTTCAATTTTCACATCTGCATCAAGGATTTCCAATACTCTTTTCAAAGAAGCTTCTCCTTTCTGTACATTGGAAATAGAGGTTGATAAACTCTTCGCAGGAGGAAGAATCTGGAAGAACATTCCCAGAAATACAAGGAAGTCCGCAGGGGATATGCTTTGTTCTACAATAATCTGCTTCCCTCCATACCATGCAATAATCAAAAAGGTAATAGAACCTAAGAATTCGCTCATTGGAGATGCCAATTCTTTCTTTTTACCCAAATTGATAGAACTTGAAATCCATTTGTTCATAGATTTCATGAAACGGTTGTCCATAATCTTTTCGGCATTAAATATTTTAATAACCTTTGAAGATTTTAAAGTTTCATCAACAATAGAAAATATGGTTCCCAGTTCATGCTGTGCCTCATGAGAATCTTTCTTAAGACTTTTCCCGATTAATGCAATCATAGTTCCCATAACAGGAAGTACCAGCAGGGAGAAAAGCGTCATTTCAGCACTCAGGAAGAATAAAGTAACCAATGTACTGATTAACATGAAAGGAGCATTGATAAGCTCTATTAAGCTCCCTAAAATATTTCCTTCAACATCACCTACGTCATTAGACATACGGGACATCATATCTCCCTTTCTGCTTTCTGTAAAAAAGGATACCGGTAAAGAAAGTATTTTTCTGTACATGGCTCCACGAAGGTCTTTGGTAACCCCTACACGATAGTTGATGAGTAATAAAGACCCGAAATATCGGAAGGCATTTCTTAAAAAGAACATAAAGGCAGTGACGATACAAAGCCACGCAAGAACAGTTAACGAACCGTGAACACTTACTAAAGTCTGGATATAATAGTTGGAATATTCTTTTATATAAGTGAAGAAATCTAGAAATTCACCGGAGTAAACAGGTGGTGTTTCATACTTTTCAGGTTTAATGGTGCCGAAAAGCATTCCTAAAACCGGTAAAATAGTCCCCAGGGAAGCAATCTGAAATAAAGAATACAGAATATTGAAAAATAAACTTCCGTAGATATATTTTTGATGAGGCTTGGCGAACCTCAGAATTTTTTTATACTCATTCATTCAATGAAAAATTTGGATAGCAAAATTACGTAAAATTAGAAGATAAGACGTTCTTAATCCCGTTTTACTTTAATGGATAAGTTTCAAAATAAAGGTTTTTGTTACAACATGCTGAAATAAAGTGAAAAAGAAGTAAGGAATACTACAGAATCTGAAAGGTAAAAACAGCAGATTTTCAGATAAAATCAAAATAAAACCGCCAAATAGGCGGTTGTTGTATGAAGGTTAAAATTAGTTGAAATTTACCTGGTCGTTATATTGGGGAGCAAAGTTTTTAGGATTTAATTTCTCCAATGTCTTTCCAAAGTTGTTGATGATTTGGGTCATATTATCTACATCCACAATACTGATATCATCATTTACTTGGTGATAGTGAGTAGCTTTAGTCATATCAACCGTTGAAAATGAATGAGCAATGATCTTCTTCTTTACAAAGCTGACGTTATCTGAACGATAAAACAATTGCTGTTCTGCATAGGGATCAGCATTGATTTTTAACCCATTTGCCGCATAGGTATTAAAGAGTTCATCAAGATTTGAAAAACCATCTCCGGTCATATATAAAGCATTTTTTCCCCATTGGGATTCTGTAGCAACCATTTCAAAATTGAAAAGGGCTGTCATATTTTTATATATTTTATCAAGATTTTTATCCTCAGAGATCGCTTTGGAACCAAGCATTCCCTTTTCCTCTCCGTTGAAAGCTATAAAAGCCATGGAAAACTCCGGTTCCTTATCTTTAAAATAATCTGCGATACCAACCAGTGTAGTAATTCCGCTGGCATCATCATCAGCGCCATTATAAATATTATCGCCACTTTTACTGTTTGTACCGATATGATCAAAATGTCCTGAAAAGCCAAGGGTTTTATCAGATTTACCTTTCTTTATACCACAAACATTGTAAGCTGTTTTACCCTTATAGACAAAAGGAACCAGGTAAGAATTTCCTGTACAGTATTTAAGGTTGTTTTCTTTGAAAAGAGTAGCAATATAGTTAGCTGCATTTTCATTTTCTGGAGTTCCGATTTCACGTCCCTTCATTTCATCAGATGCTAAAGTGGAAATAACAGTTTTTACCCTTTCTTTTGAAATTTCCTGTGCAAAAACAGATATAGAGAATAGTGATAAAGTAAGATACGTTAGCTTTTTCATAGTCTTTAATTAAAAGTTATAGGATCTGTCGCCTTTTATATTAAAATGTTGCAGGGAAGTTACATAAATTAATTGAGCTGAGCGGATTACTGTACAGAATAACAAAATACAGATAGGTATAAATAAAAAAACAGCTCCTAAAGGAACTGTTCTTACTCAAAAAATCGTTGTAAGGTTATCGAAGTCTGTCTACAGATTTCACGAGCCTCTCATCTTTACGGATATATACATTTGCAATAAGCAGACATATTACCGCTATTAATGGGAAAATCGGCTCAATACCCTTCTCAGGAAACTGAATTCCTCCGGATAAGCTTAGCAGCCAGTACACCAATACACCAATCAACAAAGCGTTTATAATGATGCTGATTGTATTCAGCAAAATTTGTCTTTTTCTGTTTTTGAAACTAAAAATACTTAATGAGCCAATAATAACAAGGATAATACATCCTATATTAAGTACAGGAATGTTGTCTGAAATCACAACATCCTGTCCTGTTATAAAAAGGAAAACAGCAGCTAAAACTGCTAATAAAGTCCATATAGTTTGTATTCTCTGTAGCATTGAATATTAAATTCTTGGCAAAAATAATATAAATTTTGCACAATTCAAAAATAAGTGTAGATTTGCATTATACAATGTACTTGAAAACCAAAGTCACCGGACTTACTTTTCTTACTCACAATTAATTACATTTTTACATTAAATATGTTTAACATAGAAACGTTAAGGTCAAAATCCGTAACGGAACTGACTAAAATCTTAAAGGATTTGGGCGTTAAAGTTGCAAGAAACAGCAATGAAAATGACAAAATCTTTGCAATTCTTGACTTTCAGGCATCCAATCCTAAAGTAGCAAAAGATTATTTCAACGCCACGGAAATCAGCGCCAATACTGAAGAAGCTCCAGCAGAAAAAACTGCAAAAGCT
This sequence comes from Chryseobacterium contaminans, assembly GCF_001684955.1. GTDB lineage: Bacteria > Bacteroidota > Bacteroidia > Flavobacteriales > Weeksellaceae > Chryseobacterium > Chryseobacterium contaminans. The sequence continues at coordinate 98,238 of NZ_MAYF01000112.1, forward strand.
CCTGTAAAAAAAGCTGCTCCAAAGAAAGCCCAGGCAAAACCTAAGGCAACTGCAAAAGCTCCGGCAGAACCAAAAGTAGAGGAAAAAGTAGAAGAAACAACGCCGGTTGCAGAAGAAATAAAAGCAGAAGAAGCTAAAACTGAAACAGTAGTAGCAACAGCCAACGAAGAAGCATCTGCAGCTAATCCAGCTAAGAAAAAAAGAAAAAGAGTTTCTACCGGTACAGGGAATACAGAAACCTCTCAGGAGAAAACAGAAGCTCCTAAAAACACAGAATCTCAAGAGCCTGCACAGGCGGAAGAAAAGCCTCATAACCCTCAACAACAGCAGGCTAACAGACCTCAAAAAGGACACAACCATCCACAGAACAGTGGAAACCAACATAAAAATCAAAACCAGCACCAGAATCCTAACCAAAATCAGAACAGACATTCTGAAAAGGCTGAGGAACAGCAAGACCATAAGAAGGAATTTAATTTCGACGGAATGGTAAGCATTGAAGGGGTGTTGGAAATTTTACCTGACAATTACGGATTTTTACGTTCTTCAGACTTTAGTTATATCTCTTCTCCTGATGATGTGTATGTTTCTACGGCACAGATCAGAAATTTCGGTTTAAAAACCGGAGATACCGTTAAAGGAATTGTAAGATTGCCGAAAGAAGGTGAAAAATATTTTTCATTATTAAGACCTACAGAAGTTAACGGACGTGATCTTGCATTCATCAAAGACCGTGTTGCTTTTGAATATCTTACTCCGCTTTTCCCTGAAGAAAAATTCAACCTTGCAGGAAGCGGTTCTACCGTGTCTACAAGAATTGTTGATCTATTCGCACCTATTGGTAAGGGACAGAGAGCAATGATTGTTGCACAGCCGAAAACCGGTAAGACCATGTTGCTTAAAGATATTGCTAATTCTATTGCCGCTAACCACCCGGAAGTATATATGATGGTTCTTCTGATTGATGAACGTCCGGAAGAGGTTACTGATATGGAAAGAAGCGTAAATGCAGAAGTAATTGCCTCTACATTTGATGAAGCAGCTGAAAAACACGTAAAAGTGGCTAACCTGGTTTTGGCAAAAGCTCAGAGAATGGTAGAGTGTGGGCATGATGTTGTGATTCTGTTAGACTCTATTACCAGATTGGCAAGAGCTTACAATACGGTAACTCCGGCATCAGGTAAGGTACTTTCCGGAGGGGTAGATGCCAATGCACTTCACAGGCCGAAAAGATTCTTCGGAGCAGCAAGAAAAATTGAAGGTGGAGGATCTCTTACAATTATTGCCACTGCATTAATTGATACAGGTTCTAAGATGGACGAAGTAATCTTTGAAGAATTTAAAGGTACGGGTAATATGGAACTTCAGTTAGACCGAAAAATTGCTAACAGAAGAATTTATCCTGCTATAGATCTTGTAGCATCCAGCACGCGTAGAGACGATCTTCTTTTGGATGAAGTAACTTCACAGAGAATGTGGATTTTAAGAAAATACCTTTCTGAAATGAATCCTGTAGAAGCTATGGAATTTGTAGATAAGAACATTAAAGGAACTCTTAACAATGAGGAATTCCTGATGTCTATGAATAAATAAATTTAATTATTGTTAAATAGAAAGCACGGGTCTTAGGATTCGTGCTTTTTAGTTTACTAATTTGCAAATAAAAAAATATTTAGAAATTTAATTCATTCTAAATCAATATATCAATGTTAAAGATTTATTAAAGTAATCCCCAATCTTTGATAATACCTTAAATATTGGCTAATTTTGAAGTATAACATTAAAAATAAAGATTATGTCATTTGAATTACCAAAATTAGGATATGCATACGATGCATTAGAGCCTACGATCGATGCAAGAACTATGGAAATCCACTATACAAAGCACCATCAGGCGTATATTGACAATTTAAATAAAGCCATTGAAGGAACTGATCTGGCAGGAAAAACTATTGAAGAAATCTGCAAGACAGGAACTGATAAGCCAGCTGTAAGAAACAACGGAGGAGGACACTTCAACCACTCTTTATTCTGGGAAATCTTAACTCCTGGAGGAAGCAAAGAGCCGGTAGGAAATGTAAAAGCTGCTATTGAAAACTATGGTGGTCTTGAAAAATTCAAAACCGATTTCTCTGAAGCTGCTAAAACAAGATTTGGTTCAGGATGGGCTTGGTTAGTAAAAAATGCTGACGGATCTGTATCTGTATCTTCAACTCCAAACCAGGATAACCCATTAATGCCTGTTGCAGACGTTAAAGGAACTCCGGTTTTAGGATTGGATGTTTGGGAGCACGCTTACTACTTAAACTACCAAAACAGAAGACCTGACTATGTTTCTGCATTCTTTGATGTTGTAAACTGGGATAAAGTAGAAGAATTATTCAACAAATAATTTTCATCTATTATAAAAATAAAAGGTTCAGAAATTTCTGAACCTTTTTTTAATGTGAAATGGTAAGATTTATCTTTTTATCATTTTCTGTGTGAACACTTCGTTACCTGAATTTACTTTTATCATGTAAATATTCGATGGTAATGAATGAATATCAACGGCTATTTCTTTTTCATTGTTAAAAGTCTTTTCAAAAACAACTTTACCATTGATGTCATTAACGTGTAATGATCCTGAGCGTACTTTGTCAAGTAATACCATAAATACCCCATTGTTAGGATTCGGTGAAATCTGGATGTTTTTCTGCTGAACTTTTTCTTTAAGCATAGATTTCGTGTTGTTAGGATCTGCATTAAGATCTATATGGTATTCTTTATCTTTTGGTTTAGTGAACTTAGCTGCAGGGCTGGAAATGGTTGTGTTGGTACGCAGATTTTCACAGTACATAAAATCATATGGAGAATTGATGCTGTTTTCAGCATGAACCCCATCATTATTACCTCCCAAGGAATAAACAAGCTCAATAATAAATTTATATTGCCCTGAAGGTGGGTTGGTAAGATCTGCCTGATTGATGGTAAATTCAAATTCATTAGGATTAGGGAAATTAACCGTTGCAGAGGTTGGATACATTGTACTTGTTGCTATATCCAAAAGTGATATCTGAAAGTTTACAATGCTTGCTCCTTGTGGAATGGCATAGTTTCCATTTACCTGTATTGGAAAGCCTGTAGGTGTTTTACACGAGCGGGTCTGATAAGTGAAGTCAACATAAGCCGTGTTCATTTTGCAGATGCTGTTGCTAAGTTCTGCTATTTCTGTGGTTGTTAACGCGAAATTTGTCTTATTAAGATAAAATCTTGGAAGCAGATTATGATCAGGATCGTCATTGTATTGCTCAATAGGCCCGTTATATGAACCTCCTCGGCTTGCAATACTGGCTGCAGCTTCTATATAATATGAATAATCACTTACATGTACCACAATAAATTTTGCATTTCTATCCATTTTAAACTTTGTAAAGGCAACAAAAGCATTATCTTCATGCAATCCATTAGGAGGATTGAAGTTAACCAGATAAGAGCCGCTGCTCAGGTTACCATTGGCTCTTTCAGCATCAGAGAACAAGACAATCACTAATGGTCTATCACGATGTTTATCTAATGTCTTTTGTGGACTCACAATATCAGGGTGAGGATAGTGGTCTAGAGCAGATCCTATTAAGTTAACAGCATCATGAAAATGATCGCCATTCTTTAATCTTCTTGAGAACGTTTGGGCGGTGGCCAGGTCATTCGTGAAATTAGATTCTATATATATTCTTGGAAGAGAAGGAGTCATATCCTTATAGTCTGTTCCATAATGTACTACAGCAACCCGATTATCACGATTACATTTTAAAACCTGTTCCATGAGTTTCATAGTAGAAACTGTCATTTGATTAAAGGCTACATCACTTATAGAGCCACTGTTATCCAGACAGAAAATGATATCACTTCCTGCTTGGGAGTAGAGGGGTTTCCAAGATAATAAAATTGAAAACAGGATAAGTTTAATAGTATTTCTCATATTTCATTGATTTTAGCATTGTTAATTTGAGAATTGATTAAATTCCTTATCCGATAATTCGAGGTTTACAGAGCCAAATGTCTGCAAGATAGAACATGGCATGGCTGAAAAGCATGCAGTGCAAGATGTTTTTTTCATGGTTTTAATTTTGTTTGGGTGAATAGATACTGAAATATCAAAATTCAGTGATATACAAATATATTAAAACCTGAGCGAAATATTAAAATTATTTTATATAATTAAATAATTGTAGTATTTATTTATGTTTTTCTATTAAAAATAATATTTTTATTAACTTATTTCAATTTCATTTGAATGGAATAGGTGAGATTTATCTTCTCGCGTCACTTGCGGACAAGCCATTCATTTTTAAGCCATACTTCCAACTTACATATGCAAATACCTGGTAAAGCTTGTATTCAAACTTTATCCCATAGTTTTCTCTGGGATCATAGTCTATTCCGGACTCTATAATATTCCTGTATTTTCCGGAACTATAATAGCTGTTCCATTCATTGACAAGAAATGTATTCTTTGCTTTAAGAAAAGATTCTGAATATTGACTGATGGGTTTGGCTATGGCATTGAGAAAATAATCAAATTCAGTGTCAATAACCGTTAGGTCCCATTCTCCATCATCATTTTTAGATGGTTTCATTTCATTCTGCTCTTTATCCTTTTTAGAAGGGGTCTGTTGGGAAAGACAGCTGAAAGGAATGAGGGCAATAAATAATATTAGGATAAATTTTTTCATGACTCTGTTATTTATCAAAAAAGCACTCCAATAAGAGTGCCTTTCTGTATTATTTTTTAATATATTCTTTCTGAATGACGGAAACCGCAGGGAAGTGGTCACTATATCCGCCAGTGAATCGGTCACCATCCCAGGAACGTAAAGGATATCCTTTCCATTGTCCTTCTTTGTTTACCAGGTAAGCTGGAGCATAAATTTCAGCTTTAAAAATGGTATAAGTAGGAGTAATTTTTTCAGGAGAATAAAGGTTTCTTGAAACAATAATCTGGTCAAACAAGTTAGGGGCATCTCTGTAAGCAAGAGAAGCAACCCCTGCCTTATATAATTTATACATTAAGTTATAATAAGGAGTTTTGTCTGATAATTCGTTTGGATCACCCACGGCAGCCAGGTGCTTTTTCAAACTTGGGCTTACCGGATCATCATTATAGTCTCCCATGGAGAATAATTTAATACCAGGGTTTTCAGCAGTTACCTTATCCATTTCTTCTTTCAATACAGTGGCTGCGGTATTTCTTTTAGCAAGGGAAATTGCTTCTCCACCTCTTCTGGACGGCCAGTGGTTCATAAAGAGTCCTACCTTTTCTCCATCCAATAATCCGATAGCTACTACAATATCTCTGGTGTATTCTCTTTTTCCATTCTCATCATAGATTTTAATTTCTTTTTTATAAGAATCTAAAACAGAGAATCTTCCTTTCTGATAAATAATAGCTACATCAATTCCTCTTGCATCATAAGAGTTAAAGTGTACAATTCCGTAATTGCTTTTTGCTAAAGCCGGCTGTTTGATAAGGTCTTCAATTACCTGTCTGTTTTCCACCTCAATCAATCCACAGATTGCAGGATTGTCATTGGTATATTGTCTTCCTAATTCGGAAATAACCTTAGCTTCATTAGCCAGTTTTTGGTTATAATATTTTGTTCCCCATCTTTTTGGGCTGTTGGCTGTGAAATCTTCAGATAAGAATTGTTTTCTGATCACTTTCTTACCAATTAATAGATCATCACTCCATTCCCCTTTATAGTCTTCTGTTGTTTCAAGATATTTTAGAGAATCTACGGGAACACTTCTGTGGAATTTAGGGTTGGAACGCGGTAAGGTTCCATCAATATAATCTGCAGAAGGAATAGTGTCCCAAAGGTTTTCAACATTCAGGAATGCGACAGCAGCTCTCTTTACCTGCCTCTGTTGTGAGAAAGCAGAACCAAAGCAAAATAGGGCGGCGATGATTAAATATTTTTTCATATTCTTAGTATATTCAAAAATTAAGGGGGTAAAATTACTAATTTTATATAAGAATAAAGAGTAAAATAATCTGAGGTTAATTTAATAAAAGATTAAGGTTGAGATAGAAAGTATGAAATAAATGCATTATCATTCGATATTTTGATATTGTGAATTGCCGTTTATTATTTATATAATGATAAAAAATATGCGGTTTGTTTGGGATTAAAAAT
>NZ_MAYF01000113.1 GCF_001684955.1 Chryseobacterium contaminans
AACCGTCCGCAAATCTTACTTCCTGATAGCAGTCCAGGTGAACCTTTCCTTCCGCTTCTTTCCAGAAGGCTTTCATATCTGGAACAAGGTCCTTAAGGCTTTCCGCAATCCCGAAAAACACGTCATGCTGTTCTATGTTTCTACCTTTGGGAGTTGCCCCAAGGATGACATAAAATAATTTCATTTCACTTTTCATGCATACAAAAATACGTTAAATTTATCTTTTTCAAATGTTTGGCAGACTACTACAATAATTTTATATTTGTAATATTAATTGTAGTATGTCAGAAATCATCATACTCTTCTTTGGTGCCATTTCAGCGGGCCTTTTGGGTTCACTTACAGGACTGGGAGGAGGAGTTATCATTATTCCTTTATTAACGCTGGGATTCGGCGTTCCAATGCATTATGCCATCGGTGCTTCTCTTATTTCCGTGATCGGTACTTCTTCTGGTGCTGCGGTAGCTTTCGTAAAAGAAGGTTTTACCAATATGAGAGTCGGAATGTTTCTTGAAATAGCTACCACTGCCGGAGCGATTGTTGGAGCTTTAGTCTCAGGAATGCTTAATCCAAATACCATTGGAATTATTTTCGCCAGTATCCTCCTTCTGACCGTTATTTTAAATTTAAAAGGAAAACCTGATCATCAGGAACCTTTAATTCATGGAAGTCTGGAAGAAAAACTTAAACTTTACGGAACTTTTCCTGATAAAGGAATCCTGAAAAGCTATTCCGCGAGAAATACAGTCCCAGGATTTTTAATGATGATGTTTGCCGGTGCAATGTCCGGACTTTTAGGAATTGGTTCCGGAGCATTGAAAGTATTGGCAATGGATAATATGATGAAACTACCCTTCAAAGTTTCTACCACTACCAGTAATTTTATGATTGGGGTAACAGCCGTTGCCAGTGCACTGATCTATTTCCAGAGAGGTGAAATTATTCCGGTGATTGCAGCTCCTGTACTGATTGGAGTGGTTATTGGAAGTTTTATCGGTTCTAAAACATTAATGGTATCTAAAACCAAAAAGTTAAAGGTATTTTTTGCCATTGTGATTACAATTCTGTCTGTGTATATGATGTATAACGGTATTAACAAAAGCTTCAGATAATGAAAAAGAACTTTACAGATGTAGATCTGAACCGCTCCGTAGGAAATCTCCTGAGACTGGGTGTCATTCTTTCTGTGGCTACATCCTTGATCGGCTTTATCAAACTGTTTACTGAAGGCTTTGAAATGCCCAGCAAATATACCAGTCTTGTTGTAGGAACTTCTTCTGAAAAAATATGGAGCCACTTTTGGAATTCTCTTTGTAAAGGGGAAGGAATGGCTATTATTCAGCTGGGAATCCTGATACTGATTCTAACTCCTCTGATGAGGATTATCTTTGCTTTAATAGGGTATTTAAAAGAAAAAGACTACGTATATGTATTTATTTCTTCAGTAGTTTTAGCAATTATGGCAGTAAGTTTCTTTGCTGGTTACGCCCATTAATTACATTTCATAAAACTCCAACGGCAGCTGGTCCGGATCCTGGGTAAAGAAAAATTCTTTCCCTGTGAATTCATCGATACGGATTTCTTCACAACTCAGTCCCTTCCCTATCAGTTCATTTCGTTTTTCTGTTACATTTTCCACTGAAAAAGCAAGATGTCTTAATCCGCAGGCTTCGGGACGGGATGGACGCGCAGGTGGATTGGGAAAGGAAAATAATTCAATTACATAATGATCTCCTATAGCCAGATCCAGTTTATAAGACTGTCTCTCTTCTCGATAAACTTCACGGACAACTTTTAAGCCTAAAGTCTCTGTATAGAATTTCTTTGATATTTCGTAGTTTGAGCCAATGATGGCAATATGGTGGATCTTCATTTCTTTTTAACTGCTTTGATTTTTTTATTTTATTTCCTTACAATTTTCCTTTCTTCGGGTATCAATAATATACTGAATCTTCCATTCATTATTCTGCTTAACCAATTGAAAACTATTAGCACCACAATGAGATAATTTTCCTTTCAAATAAAAGCTATAAGGAGTGAATACACTAGCCAGACTACCATCTGTATGAATAGCATCTATGGTAATTCTTTCATCCAGGTCCCCCTGTTTGAACTTAGAAACCGTTGCTATAAACTCCTGTATATTGTCGCTTTTTATGGTTCCGTCTTTAGTAATAGTCTGCAAAATGGCATTTTCAGCAAAGGCAGTTTTTACCAGTTCTGGATCAGCATTTTTCATTCCAAGAAACAGGTTACGGACAGTCTTTTCTATTTCCTGATTCTGCTGTGCGAAGCAGAAACTACTGAATATGAGAAAAATTGCGGTTATTTTATTCATAATATTGATTGAATTAGATCAATAAAAATAGGGAAAATATGTTTTGGCTAAAGCCATGGAATGTATTTTCTTAATAAAAAAGGCGGGCTAAAGCCCACCACTATTGAATATTGTTTTTTATTCTTTTTAAAACCTCATCACATCCTTCACTACTCCATTCTTCTGGGTGTGCTGTAATAATTCAGCTTCTATAAATGTTTTAATCGATTCTTCTGAAGCATCAGCCGGGAATAAAAGATGTACGTTGGCGCCGGCATCCAGAGTGAAGAATAATGGAAGTCCGGTATCTCTTCTGAAATCCCAGATTTTATTGATGACTTCTAAGGTTCCTGTTTTCATCAGGATAAAAGCCGGATCGCTCATCATCATCATGGCATGAAGAGTAAGCGCTTCGTGCTCTACCAATTTGATAAAACTTTCCATATCTCCGCTTTTCAGGATTTCCTTCATCGGAACAAAGTTCTCCCTTGCTTCCTGGAATCTTCTTTCTGCGTAAGGATTGGTTTTCATCAAACTGTGTCCAACTGTTGAAGAAACGCTTTTCTGCCCTTCATGAATCAACAGAACCCAATCATTAAAGCTTTTGAACACTTCATGAATTTCAGTATCAGGATAAGGTACTGCAAACAGATCTGAACTTCCCTGAACTTCTTCTGTTGCTCCCCAGACAATAAGCCCATTGTACAAACTTCTGCATGCACTTCCGCTTCCTAATCGGGCTAAAAATGAGGCTTTTCTCAAAGATTCTTCTTCAGAAGTTTTTCCTGTAAATGCTTCATCCAATGCCATCAGACATTTAGCTATTGCTCCGAAACCTGAAGCTGAACTCGCAATTCCTGAACTGTGAGGGAATGTATTCTCTGTTCTGATGATATATTTCCCTTTTAAGATCCATGGAAGATACTGTTCAATATTTTTGAAGTATTTTTCAATCTTTTCAGCAAACTTCACTTCTTCATTTCCTGACAAAAAGGTTTGGACAGAGAAAGGTTCATCTGCCAGAAACTCCATCGTAGTATTGGTCTTACAGTGATTTAATGTATAACTGATACTTGGATTAGCTGGAATCTGATGCTCATATTTCCCCCAATATTTAATCAAAGCAATATTAGACGGACAGCTCTCTGAAACCGTTTGTGTATGAATCGTGAAATTTTCTTTTCCTATAAATTGTGTTGTCATAGTTTAATTTAAGTGATTGAGACCTGACCACCCCGTCAAAAATTCAAAGAATTTTCGCCACACCTCCAAGGGAGGGAATTTTCACGTTTTCAACTGAGATATTCGTGAAAATCGGAGATTCTTACAAAACTTAAGTGTACTTCTTATACGTTAAGCTAGTAACTTAAAAACCTTAAGTGTTTAAAAATATGTGGTTTACAAGTCAATTAATACATCTTCTCTATAATATCTGCATATTTTTTAAGAACCACGTTTCTTTTTACTTTCAATGTAGGAGTAATTTCTCCTGTATTGATGTCAAATTCAGCCGGCATCAGCGTAAATTTCTTCACTTTCTCATAATCGGCAAGGTGACTTTGCAGTTCTTTGATTTTTTCTTTATAAAGATTGATTATCTTTTCATTTTTCACCATATCTTCCCAATTGGTGAATGGAATATTATTCTTTTTAATATAGTCCTGTAGGAACTCAAAATTCGGAACGATTAAGGCAGATACAAACTGTCTTCCTTCCGCTACCAGCATAATCTGTTGAATGAAATTATTATTGGTCAGAAGGTTTTCAATCTGTTGTGGTGCAATGTATTTCCCATTGGAAGTTTTCATCAGATCTTTAAGCCTGTCTGTAATAATAAGGTTTCCTTTATCATCAATTTTACCTGCATCACCTGTTTTGAACCAGCCGTCTTCTGTAAACACCTTTTGGGTTTCTTCAGGTCTGTTATAATACCCTTTCATGATTCCGTTTCCTCTGGCCTGGATCTCATCGCTTTCTCCGATACGGATTTCAACACCTGGCAATGGTTTTCCGCTTGTTGCATGTTCAAAATGGGTTAAAGGGAAAAGCGTTAAAGTAGCCGTAGTTTCCGTTAAGCCATATCCAACCGTCACGTGAATACCAACAGACTCAAAGAATCGGGTTACTTCAGGTGATAATGAAGCTCCTCCACAAGGTAAAAACCATAATCTTCCACCCATTTTTTCTTTAATCTTGCTAAAGACCAGCATATCTGCAACAGATTCTTTTAATTTTAGCCCAAAAGGAATTGGTTTTTCATTTCTTCTTAACTCTGCAGTTTCCCATCCGGTCTTTAAAGCCCAATCGAAGATTTTTTTCTTTAGTGATGAACCTTCTTCTGCCTTTTCAAGGACTCCGGCATATACTTTCTGAAAGAATCTTGGTACCGCACACATAGCAGTAGGTTTTACTTCTTCCAATGCTTTGGCTACGTTTTTCGGATCTTCAAGGAAATAGACTCTTGCTCCACCATACAGACATAGTAAACTCCAGCTTCTTTCAAAAACGTGGCTTAAAGGTAAGAATGCCAGCGAAAGTTCTTCTTCAAAGTTTTTAAATTTAAAAAATTCAAAGTGGGAATCAAATGCTTTGATGAAATTTCCATGGGTAAGCATTACTCCTTTAGGTGTTCCTGTAGTTCCGGAAGTATAGATCAGCGTAGCAGTATCATCGTATTCTCTTTTGCATATCTCCAATTTTGGAGAAGCCTTAGCGATGAAATCTTCAAGATAAAAACTATTGAATTCTTTCTTGATCCATACTGCTTTTTTAGACACAATAATGGTTTCAAGATGATTATCTTCTTTATGTAAAAGTTCCAGACAAGCATCGTACTGCATTTGGTTTCCTACCAAGACTACCTTTGCTCCGGAATCTTTAATGATATATTCTGCCTGCTCAGCATTATTGGTAGAGTAAATAGGAACAGTAATCGCTCCAATGGCCATTGCTGCTAAATCTACGATCATCCATTCAGATGAATTGTCTGAATAAATAGCCACTTTATCATTTTCCTGAACGCCCGCTCCTTTTAGTGCATTGGCTGTTTTAAAAATAATTTCACTGAATTTCTTCCAGCTCAGCTCTTTCCAGGCTTCTTCTTTCTTTTTAAAACCGATGGCTGCTTTTATAGGATGTTTTTCTACATTTTTAAGGATGATTGCCTCTGCAAGATTCATTTCTTCAGCTTTTTGTCGTTAATATAATTGTTCAGGTGAAAGTCGATGCTTTCTTGGATGGGAATAAACTGGTAATTCAGTTTCTCCGTGACTTTGTGATTGGAAATGGTATTGAATGAAGAGATCGCCTCAATATTGGATTCCGTAACCATTCTCAGCTTGGGAAACAGCCATCCGAAAAGAGTATTGGCCCATTTTCCTATGTTTAATTGCCATCTTGCAAGAATTTTTGCTTCTTTAAGTCCCAATCGAGTTCTGATCTGTTTCGCCAGATCGGCATATCTTTTATTTTCGGCAACAATGATAAAACGTTCTCCAAAAATATTGTTTTCCATCAGTTCAATGGCGGTTTTAGCAACATCTCTTACATCTACATAGGCAGATCCGCCGGCAAAAGTAAAGCTGTTATCTTCAAAGGTTGAAAAAAGCTCACCGCTGCTTTGCGTCCAGTTTCCGCTTCCTACAATCATTCCGGGATTGATGATCACTATATTCATCCCTTCAGCAGAGGCTCTCCAGACTTCCATTTCAGATAAATGTTTGGAAATAGCATAAGCTGAGTGTTCTAATTTCGGATTAAAATCAGACTCTTCGTCAAGCTCTCCTTTTTCATTATAATTATCTAAAACGGCTACAGAACTTACGTGCAGAAATTTTTTAACATCTGATCCTTCACAGGCATACAATAGATTTTCGGTACCTTTAATATTAGTATGGTACATTTCTTTTTCATCTTTAGGATGAAAGCTTACTTTTGCGGCACAATGATAGACCTCATCTACTCCTTTCAATGCATCTCTTAAAGAATCAATATCATCAAAATCCACATTCATCCATTCGATCTTATTGAAAAAATCATCAGGATTCTCCGTATAAAAGCTGTATGAATGCCTTACTTCGTTTAAATTGCTGCCCGGTCTTTTGGAAGCACGTACGCTTTTACCTCTTTTAAGAAGCTCCAGCACGATTATTCTTCCCAGAATTCCGGTTGCACCCGTTACAAAAACCATTAAATTATGTTGCTTGATTGCTGACTAAAATATGACAATATTTTCTATCCGGCAATTCTTCAGGTTCCTGCAAAAGTTACCTAAAAAACTGCTTTTGCAAATTTGCGATTTTTAAAGCAAAATTCAACTTTATTTAACCAATATTATCATTCTGGAAATCAGAAAATATGAAATTTAAATACAGAATACTTTTATTTGAACCACAAATCGAAGATTCAACGAAATCAAAAGACGCAAAGTTTTTGAACACTTAAGTTTTTTAAGTTACCAGCTTTGCGAATAATAAGAACACTTAAGTTTCATGAAAATCTTCGATTTTCATTGATATGATAACTACACCTAATGTTCAGTTGAAGACGTGATCATTCCCTTCCCGCCGGAGGGGTGGCAAAAATTCAAAGAATTTTTGACGGGGTGGTTTAAAAAAAGCCCTGAAAGCATAAAACCTCCAGAGCCAATATATAAAAAGTTAATCATTTTATACCATCACCACATTATCTCTTCTCGGAGCTTTATCACAGAGAACATCTGCAATACTCTTAGAGATAAGATTTCCTTCTGTAAGTTTATCCAGCCAAAAGAATTCTCCGGCAGCGTTGATTTCTATGAAATAATATTCATCTTCAGGAGAAACGATAATATCTATTGCTCCATAATCTACGTTATAAACATCCAGAAGTTCCAGAAGTTTTTCTTCAACATCTGCCGGCAATTCTGTCTGCTTCCATTTATCCAGCAGATTAATTCCATCTTTTCTCCAGTCAACTTTAGCATCTTCAAACTGTTGGGAATCCACTTCAAAAGCATACACATCCCGCCCCACAATAGTCACCCGCAATTCTTTTTTCTTTTGAATCATTTTCTGGAACTGCATTGGGCAATACAGCAGTGAATCTAATTCTTCAAGCTTATCTTCACTCACCACATTGGTAAAGACTACGCTTTCCACACCGTCTTCATAGATGGCAAAGCCGGTTTGCATTTTGGCTACCACATTCTGATGCTTGAGAATAAACTGTCTGGCTTCTTCAGGATTATTGGTAAGGCAGGTTTCCGGTATGGAAAGTCCTATTTTATGAGCGATTTTAAGCTGTTCTTCCTTACTGTCGAGTCTTCTGTAAACACTTGGCTTTCCTAGAGAGTAAGTATCAATAGATTCAAAAAAACCAAATAACGTATTACGAATTTCTCCCATGGCAGCACTCAGGAATTTAGCCTCCATTTCATCCTTCAACCCTTTTCCTATATTGTAAGCCCGGCGATACCAGACTGCCGAAATATCATCCAACCTGTATTTTTTTGCAGGTGTTTCAAGCAATGTAATCCATTCTCCTTCCTGAAAAACAGTTGACAGTTTATTTTGTAAAGGATACAGATCAACATCAAAACGAATAACCTCACAATTATTCCCTTCAATATATTCCGTTACCTTTTCAATGGAAAAATTATCTGCAGTATGTGTTATAATTAAAATTTTATTCATGAATATTGGTTCTTTTAATAAGGTTGTCGGCAATTCTTTCTGCAATGGGAAACCCCAGCTCTTTTTGAAGCATTCCCCATTCTCCCTGCGGATTGACTTCCAGGAAATAATATTTCCCATCTTTTCCACGGATCATATCAATAGCTCCAGTATATAATCCCATTTCCTTCATCATAGAAGTCAAATTATTTTTGATATCAGCAGGCAGTTCATAAGCTGTCCAGAAGTAATCTTGATGACTTACTCTCCAATCTGCATTTTCACTGTTATTGATCTTTCCGGTATAAAATTCCCCATCTACATACATGATCCTCAGCTCATATTCTTTATCGATATAAGGTTGGAAAATCATGGGGCAATAAATGATATCCGAAAGGCTTTCCAAGGTTTCCTGTTCTATTACCATCGTAGAAATCAGGTTTTCGCCATTCATTGTTTTCCGGGTTACTCCGTGAAGTTTAGCAATAGCTTTTCCTGAGCAATGCTGTTCAAAAAAAGCTTTTACTTTTTCTTCATCATTAGTAAAAACAGTGGGAGGAATCGTAAGGTGATTCCGTTGTGCAATGTTCAGCTGAAGCATTTTATTTCCATCAATTTTCTTTTCATTTTCATAAGGATTGATCCATGGAAGGTGCTGTAGCTGGGTAAAAAGGTTATAACGGAGGTGAGTGTATTCATTCAGGAATATTTTTTCGTATTCCTGATCCAATTCTTCAGGAACGCTGATTCGCCATGCTTTTCTATTCCATACTCCTGTAATATCATCAGAATGTACAGATTTTCCATTCTCATCAGTAATCTCAAATGAATCTACATTGATACTGATTTTCTGAAGATGGTTCAATTGGTCAGAATTCAGCCTGAAATAAGGGATATTTTTTGAAGAAAGATGCTGAAAAAAACGATCAATCGTATAAAAATCCTGTGAATGGGTAATACAGAGAATCATTTGCCGGTTTTAGTAAAAAGGGAAACTTAACATGTTAAGTTTCCCTCCTTTGTTACAATTTTGTTAATATGTTACTGTAAAATAATCATTTTATAGGTCACTAGTATCATCATCTCCGTCAGAAGGATATTTCAATGTACGATCCATATCCGTTAACTTAGATGTTACATCATCCAGGGTAGGTTTTGTAATAACATCTCTCTCAGGAATTGTAATATCTGTTCCTCCTTTTACTGTTTCCGGATCCTTAAGTTGTTTCTCAAGAAATGTTGCAAAAAACGGCTTCTTTTTTGATTTTTTATTTTCCATAAGTTAATATGTTTGTTTATTTGATAATCGAATGTACAAAATTTTCAACTTATGGAGAAATAAATCAATATTTTAATATAATTTTAACACATTGTCAAAATACAGAGTATATTATTAATTCAAACTCAAAAATTTCTTAACAACAATAGCGAAATCAACAGGGTTTTCAGCCTGAACCCAGTGCCCTGCATTTTTAACGGTTACAATTTTCGCTTTTGGAAACTGTTGTTTGATCCCATATTCATCCTGTGGCAGAATATAATTAGACTTCTCTCCTGCAATGAATAAAGTTTCTCCTTCAAAAACACCATACTTCACAGCATTGGATACAAATTCATTATATTTTTCAGACAATGTTTTAAGGTTGAATCGCCAGTTCAGCCTTTTATTATCATCCCAATACAGATTCTTTGTTAAAAACTGTATCGTTGATTTTTCAGGGATATACTGATTCAAAACAGCTTCCACCTCATTTCTTGAGCCTACCGTATTAAAATCTACTGTTTCAAGGGCCTTGATGATTCCCTGATGATGTGGCGGGTAAGCTTTTGGTGAAATATCTACCACAATCAGTTTCTCCACTTTTTCAGGGTATTTTATAGCAAACTGCATCACAGCTTTCCCTCCCAGAGAATGTCCTAAAACATGAGCTTTCTGAATACCATAATGTTCCATATAGCGGGCAATGTCATCCGCAAGATCATCATGAGACATATCATCGGAATGAAAACTTCTTCCGTGGTTTCTAAGGTCAATAAGGTGTACCGGAAGATATTCTCCAAGATCTTTCCCGAAGCTTCCCCAGTTATCAAGCATTCCAAACAATCCGTGGAATACTAAAAGCGGCGTGGCAGTTGAACCTTCGCCAAATATTTTTGAGTTTAAGATTTCCATATTTTTTAAATAACAGATTTGAAATACAGATTCCAGAGGATACAAACAAAACTTTTACGATAAAGTTTAGCTGTCACATCCGGTATCTGTTTTACCATTTTGCCAATCTCTTCAAATAAGACTGAACTGTATTTTCCAAGCCCATGTATAATGCTTCAGAGATCAAAGCATGTCCGATAGACACTTCTAACAGGTTAGGGATAGTATCTGCGAAATATTTCAGGTTTTCAAGGCTCAGATCATGTCCTGCATTGATTCCCAAGCCAAATTCATTGGCTACAACAGCAGTATCATAGTAAGGTTTGATGGCCTGCTCTTTATTAGAGAGATAATTTTTCGCGTACGCTTCCGTATACAGTTCAATTCTGTCTGCTCCTGTCTTTGCAGCATATTCTACCAACTCAGGTAAAGGGTCAAGAAAAATAGATGTACGGATGCCTGCATTTTTAAATTCACTAATGATTTCTGTAAGATAATCAAGGTGTTTTTTAGTATCCCATCCTGCATTGGAAGTAATAGCATCATCTGCATCCGGAACCAGCGTTACTTGCTCAGGTTTCACTTCCAGTACCATATCAATAAATGACTGATGCGGATTTCCTTCAATATTAAACTCAGTCGTCACCAATGGCTTCAGATCGTAGACATCTTTTCTTGTAATATGCCTCTCATCCGGTCTTGGGTGAATCGTAATTCCCTGTCCCCCGAATTCCTGAATCTTTATAGCAGCCTCTGTCACGCTTGGTGTTTCACCTCCTCTTGCATTTCTTAATGTCGCAATCTTATTGATGTTTACGCTTAGTTTTGTCATTTTTATATTTAGATGTTAGATAACAGAAGCTAGAAAATGGAAGGCAGAAGATGGAAGTTTATCCAGACTTACGACTTCTTTAAGATATTCTAACTCCATTATCACTTAAGTTGAATTTATTTTTCAGAGAGTTTATCTCTCTTTATACTTTAACACTTACCTGCATCACCTGAAGCTCAAATTCTTTAGATGCCACCAATAAATGATCGAAAATATCAGCCTGAATTTGCTCAAAATGTTCCCATTTAGAATCATTGGCAAAACAATAGATCTCAAGAGGAAGCCCTTGCGGGGTAATTTCCAGCTGACGAACCATTCTTGTTGCATTTTCTTCAATATCAGGATCGTTTTCTATGTATTTCTGTGCATAATATCTGAAAACCCCGATGTTGGTAAGCTGTCTTCCGTTAATGGTTTTATCATTATTGTTCAGGCTTTCTTTTTCTCTTCTGATTTCTATTCTTTTCTGTTCAAGATAGTCCGCAATAAGATTAATTTCTTTTAAACGTTCAATATCCTCTTCGGTAAGAAACTTAAAAGAATTGATATTGAAATAAATAGATTTCTTAATCCTTCTGTTATTAGATTCAGACATCACCTGCATATTTTTGATCTCCGTAGTCAGGAAATCATAGGTAGGAATAGTAGAGACCGTTTTATCAAAATTGGTGATTTTTGTAGTCAGAAGACTTATCTCTGTAATATTTCCTTCTATGCTGTATTTGGGAATACTGATCCAGTCTCCTACTTTCAGATTCTTGGAAGTCGCCACATGAATTCCGGTTACAAATCCCAGAATAGTATCTCTGAAAACGAGTACCAAAACTGCCGTTATTGCCCCAAGACTTCCTAAAATCGTTCCGCCCTTAATCCCAAAAATCAAACAGATTCCTATGACGGAAAGCACAAAAATCCCAAAAATCTTTACAGTTTCCGAAATAGCATTAAGCGTCATAATCTTATAATAATCCTGCTTAATCACGAAATAATTTCTAAAAGCAGTTAATGCCCTGAATAACAGTCCTGCTATTACAAAAATCGTAGCTACTCCTACTATTATTTCCAGTAATGCAAAGCTTTTCGGATGTCTATAGAAGACTGAAAACAATGCATATCCGGCAAAATTCAATGCTCCTAAGTGAACTACAGAATTTGTAATTCTTGAATCATAGATTGACTTTAAAACAGGAAATTTTTCTTTATCAAAAAAGAATTTGAAAATAGTATTGACAATTAATTTAAAAACAAAATCCAGGATATAGATCATCCCTGCCAGAAATATAAATTTCAGCATAATCTGAATAGGAAGTGCCAGATCAGGATATACATGATCTCTTACAAAATAATGGATCTGATCACTGATATTCTGCAGAAAATCTCTGGTATCTTGTATTTCATCTTTCATTACCGCAAATTTATAAAATTAAGGATGATCATATTACTATTCCCAATCAATTTTCATCCCAAAATCTAAAACCGTTTATAAATTCCTTTTAAATCATTTAAAAATCTGCTGTATTTTCATATTTAGGCCTATTTGTTGAATGGTTAAGGTTTCATATATTCGTTTATATTTAAAAGAATGGATACAACGGTTATTAATATTCTATGCCTTATTTTATTGTTTGTAGGAATACTGGGCACATTCCTTCCTGTTTTACCAGGGCTTTTACTAAGCATTTGCGGATTACTGATCTATAAATTCGGTACCGATGCTGATCTACCGATGATCTATGTCTGGGCTTTTGGAATTCTCACTGCAGCCTCTGTTGTTTTAAGTTACGTAATTCCTGCAAGAACCAACAGAAAATATGGCGGAACGCGTTGGGGAAGTATTGGCTCTGTTATAGGAACCATTGTCGGGATTTTCATTCCAATTCCTTTAGGCTTTCTTATCGGAATGTTTGCAGGAGTCTTTATTGGTGAGATGCTTCACGATAGCAAGGATATGAACAAAGCTTTACAATCCACTAAAGGCGCCTTAATTGGTTTTATCTATGGAACCGGATTCAGTTTTGTAGTGGGTGTGGCAATGTTTTTGGTAGTACTTCTTAATATGTTTGATATTATTTAATTCAAAAAAAAGAAAAATCATGCTTCATAAAATCATCTTATTCAGTCTGGGAATTTTCGCATTAACAGGATGTGATGCCCAAAAGAAAGCCAAAACAACCTCGAAGACCTCTGAAATGACCAGCAACAGTACAAAACCTGATGAACAAAAGAATGATATCATCTATCTGAGTGAGGGTGAGAATAAGTTTCTTCCGGAATATAAAATGAATATTACTTTTAAAGGAATTTCCGAAGACAGCCGTTGCCCTGAAGGCGTAAATTGCATTTGGGCTGGCGTTGCTCTTGCTCAAGTTGAAGTTATGGGAACCTCTACCCGACCTGTTCTTTTAAATCTGGCCAGTATGGATTTTCCTAGCAGACATTATCATCAATCCGCTGATTTCAATGGCTACACTATTGCCTTACAGGAAGTCACTCCGTATCCTAAAGCGGGAGGAGCAGAAGGGCTAAAAGGAAAATACAAAATTGGAGTCAGCATCAAAAACAAAAGAGCATCTTCAGATACTACCATGAAATAGGCTTCTTCCCTTTGGAAATAAGATATTCATTAATTTTTGAGAAAGGCTTACTTCCGAAAAAACCTCTATGAACAGAAAATGGTGACGGGTGCGCCGATTTCAGTATAAAATGCTTAGCCGGATCTATAAGTTCGGCTTTTTTCTGTGCAAAAGCTCCCCACAATACAAAGACTACATTTTCTTTTTTATCTGAAATTTCCTTAATGATATAGTTGGTAAATGTTTCCCACCCGAGATCTTTATGAGAATTGGGTGAATGGGCACGAACCGTTAGTGTTGCATTCAGCAGAAGAACCCCTTGTTTTCCCCAGTCGTCCAACTCTTTGGAAGTTCTTACCACTCCAAGATCATCTTTTAACTCTATAAAAATATTTTTAAGGGATGGTGGTGCCGTAACCTGCTCAGATACAGAAAAACATAAACCATTAGCCTGAAAATCGTTATGATAAGGATCCTGGCCAATAATTACCACTTCAACATCTTCAAAGGGTGTAATTTCCAAAGCTCTGAAGATTTGATTTTTCGGAGGAAAAACCTTGGTAGTTGCATATTCATTTTTTACTTTTTCCCAAAGGGTTTTAAAGTATTCTGTACTTTTTATCGGGGCTAAAACTTCTGTCCAGGTCATATTGCAAAAGTAATTAATATTAAAATAAGACTGCAAATTATACTTTAAATATCTTTATTTTTCTTTAAATTAAAACAGATGAAACATTATTACACCTGACGGTCAGTCTCTGTTTAAACTAAAAATAACACTGTCCGGATTATGTTCGTCCTTTTTACCCTCTTCAAGAATAAAATGATGTTTTAAAAGCAGTTTTTTAGAATTTTCATTGAACCTGTTGGTGATGGCTATGATTTCCTGCAACTCTAATTTATTAAATCCATACTCTACAACAGCACTAAGCGCTTCAGACATAATTCCTTTTTTGTGGTAATCAGGCAATAATTCATATCCGATTTCTGCTGTTTTTTTGTCCTGTGAAAAATTCCAAAGGCATATTGTTCCTATGAGATTCCAGGAATCTTTATATGAAATTCCCCAAAAAGCAACCTTTTTATCCTGAGTTTCTTTTTTAATGTGTAAAATAAATTCCAATGCATCATAATTTGTTTTAGGAGATCTTCTTTTCACATATTGATTGGTTATTTCATTGCTTCTGATACGCAGAATATCTTCCGTATGGGCTTCATTAATCTCTTTTAAGACCAATCTTTCAGTTTCCAGTTTCATATTTTCATTAAAAATTAACATCAAATCTCTAAAAAGAAAAACAGAATAAGGCGTAATTCTTTCATCAATCTATTTTGTAAATCACTCAAATATACGTAATAATCAAAATTCTCACTAAATTTGCAGTGTGTATATAGATAAAGAAGATTTAGACGAATTAGAGTTTCCGCAATTGCTCGCGGAAATCTCCCCATTTGCGTATTCTCCGAAAACAAGAGAAAAAATTCTTCAACTTCGTCCGATGGAAATTGACGAGGCGGAGCTTTCATTGAAAAAAACGTCAGAATATCTGTCGAGCTTTGAAAGTTCAAATGCAATTCCGTTTGATGAATATGAAGATATTGAAAGTGAGCTGAAACTGATGCTTATTGAGAACTACCGTCTGGAAAACAGTGCTTTCATCAAAATAAAAACCATCACGGAACAGATCGGAAGATTACAAAAATTCTTCCCTACCATGCCGGAAACGTTTCCTACTTTACTGGAAGAGGTTTCTGTACTGGAATTCAGAAAAGAGATTATCGAGAAGGTTGATAAGGTATTCAACCGCTTCGGTGAAGTAAAAAGTGAAGCTTCTCCTACTTTAAAAGGGATAAGAACTGAGATCCAACATGCTAAAAAAGCGATCCAGGAAAACTTCAATCGTGCTCTGACTACGTATGGACAGAGTGACTTTTTGGATGATATACGGGAAACTATTATTGATGACCAAAGGGTTTTGGCGGTAAAATCAGGATTTAAGAAAAGAGTTCCGGGAAGAACCCTGGGAATTTCAAAAACAGGTTCTATCACCTATATCCAGCCGGACAGTGTTGTAAAACATTACTTCAAATTGCGTGAAAATGAAGAGGAAGAGAAAAAAGAAATTGACAAGGTCCTTAGACAGCTTACCGGTGAACTTGCAGAATTTCAACCTCAGCTTTGGAGGTATCAGGTGTATATTTTTGATCTTGACCTGGTAAGAGCTAAAGCTAAGTTTGCAGAACTTATTAATGGAGTGCTTCCTAAGATCAACCGTCATAAGACATTGAGATTAAAAGATGCTTTTCACCCTTTGTTATGGCTAAGGAATAAGGTTGAGAACAAAACAATTCATCCACAGACTCTGACTTTAACGGAACATAACAGAATTATCTGTATTTCCGGACCAAATGCCGGCGGAAAATCAATTACATTGAAGACTGTCGGATTACTGCAACTTATGATTCAGAGTGGTATTCTGGTTCCTGTTCATCCAAAATCTGAGATGTTTTTCTTTGAGAAAATCATGACTGATATTGGTGATAATCAATCTATAGAAAACCACCTTTCTACCTATTCATCAAGATTAAAGAAAATGTCCGGAATCATCCGTGAGGCTGATTCGGATACGCTTTTACTGATTGATGAGTTCGGAACAGGTTCTGACCCTGAATTAGGCGGTGCATTAGCCGAGAGTTTCATGGAGTTTTTCTATGACAAGAAGAGTTTTGCGATCATTACAACGCACTACACCAATATCAAACTGGTTATAGAACAGCTTCCGAATGCTCAGAATGCGGCAATGCTTTTCAACGAAGAAACGCTGGAGCCAATGTATAAACTGGAAGTTGGCCAGGCAGGAAGTTCCTTTACTTTTGAAGTGGCTGAAAAGAATAAGATTCCAAGGTTCATTATTCATTCTGCCAAGAAAAAGGTTGAACATGATATTGTGAATCTTGATAAAACGATCGTAAAGCTGCAACAGGAGAAGTTTGAAGTTGAAAAACTGAAGTCTGATCTTGCGGAAAGAAAAGAATCTGTAGAGGATAAACGTGATAATCTTCAGAAACTGAATGACCAGCTTCAGCAGAAACTTTTCAATTTTCAGAAACTGTATGAAGAGGAACACCGTAAGCTTCAGTTTGGAAACAAGATTGAAGCTTTCATCGACAGCTATACAAAAGGAAAATCCAGAAAAGATGTTGTAAAGGATTTTGTGAAACTGCTTGAACAGGAGAAATTCAGAAAACTGGGGGCTGACAAGGATGAATCCAAGCGTCTGCAGGTGGTGAAGAGAAAGATTACGCAACAGCTTAAAAAGGAGGAAGTGATTGAAAAAATTGCTGAAACCAATGAAAAACTGGAAGAAAAACGTAAAAGTGACCGCGCCATCTGGATGAAAGAAGGCCAACGTGTCCGAATTACCGGAAGCACAAGTGTAGGAACGATTGAAAAAATCTCCAGAAACAAGGTGATCGTTAATTACGGAACTTTCAAAACAACTATTAATGCAGATGAATTAGAGAGAATCTAATCAATTTGAAAATGTGTTAATTTGAGAATTTGAAAGTTAACTGAATACAATAATGGAAGAGAGCGTCTGAAGATGCTCTCTTTTCTTTTATACATTATCATAATTTTCCTATTTTTAACAAAAACAATAATTTATGAAACCATTAAAAGTATTATCAGACCTTATACCGATACCGAGTTATACAGTCATTATTTTGTGTTTTTTCTTCCCGTTTTTCCTGATAAAATGCGGAGACACCACCTTAATGTCTATTAAAGGAACAGATTTGATAACGGGAGTTTCCAAGCAAACAATGAATGAACGTATGAAGGAAAATCTGAAAAAGACTTCGCCTTTTGGTTCTGCATTCGGAAATGATTCAAGCGATAAATCGTCCAATACAGATTCTGAATATTCACCACTGAACGAATCCGACAATAAAAAAAACAAAGAAAATATTCCACCTAGTCCAATTATTATCATTGCTTTTCTGGCAGCTATTGCCGGAATTATCATCCAGGTGGTAAAAAGCATAAGGAAGAAATATATTTATCATATTGCCATTTCTTTAGTTGGACTTATTTCTTTACTCACTTTCTATTTAACTTTTCAATCCAAAATGGAAGGATTAGGAAACAATCAAATCGGAATGGGATTAGGTGGCGGAGTAACGATCAGCTACGGCTTCGGAACAGCTTTTTATATTTGTGGGGTATTATTCCTTCTTATATTGTTATTCTTCGGAGTATTTTCTTATTTCCTGAAAAATAATCCAAAAGCAATTTATGGCCCTGCAGATCAAAATCATGAATAAAAACCTACTTATCCTTTGGATTTTCTATAAAAAACTCATTCTTCCTGCCGGATTATTTTCCCTGCTTTTTTATTTTTTATTTCAATCTGATCCTAAAACCTTTGGGCTGAGCTTTCTTTTAATTTTACCTCTTCTTCATTATTTCATTTATGAGCTGAGATTAAAAAATGAATATTATTTTTATGCGAATTTCGGATTCTCAAAACTATTCCTCTGGATCTTCACTGTATCATTAGGATTAACTGTAAAAATCATCACCTATTTCTTATGAATACACTTCATATCGACAGTATTACCAAATCTTTCGGTGAGAAAAAAGTATTGCAGGATATCTATCTTGGATGTAAAACCGGGCAAATTGTAGGGTTACTAGGTAGAAACGGTTCCGGAAAATCAACTTTATTAAAGATTATTTTTGGTGTTCTGAACAGTGAAACCCAGTTTATCAGATGCAATGGTAAAGTCTTAAAAAGTATAACAAACAGAAAAAAATTAATTTCTTATTTACCACAGGAACCTTTTTTACCTAGAAAGAAGAAGGTGAAAGACCTAATTTCACTTTTCTGCAATAAAGAAAATACTGCAGTTCTTCTTACATCGGATCTGATGAGCCCCTTTCTCAATGAAAAGCCTAAAACCCTTTCCGGCGGTGAACAAAGACTGATTGAAGCCCTACTGATCATCTATTCTGAAGCTAATTTCGTCCTTTTGGATGAACCCTTCCAAAGTCTTTCCCCAAAAATAATTGACAAGCTAAAGAAAGTCATCAGTTTACAAAGTAAAAACAAAGGTTTTGTTATTTCCGATCATTATTATCAGGATGTACTGGATATTTCAACCTCTATTTATCTACTTTCCAATGGCCATTTGAAATTGATACAGAATTTAAAAGAATTGCAGCAATATAGTTATCTTCCGAAAAGCATTTAATTTATATATTTGAGGATCTAAAATTTGTTAAGATGATTTCAGTAAACAAAGCATTGTACCTGTCTGCATTCAGTATTTTTTCTTTAGCCTTTGTTAAAGGTCAGAATAAAGTTCCTTTTGGTGTTGTAAAAGCTGAAGAAGGATATGCCAATGTACGTGTGCATAAGGATAATTACAGAAAAATTGTTGATAAGATCCGTATGCGTAAAGGAGATGTTTTTGTTTATGTAAAACCTGCTCCGGGAGAAACGGAATGGATCTGGATTAAATACCCTGAAAAACAGGACGAAGACAAACCATTTGTACGCTATGAAACGCTTGACAAAGAAGGAATGGTGAATAAAGAGCGTATTGCCTTTGTAGATCAGCTCCCAGCCTATACTCCTTCTAAGTCTAAAAACGGAAGATCGCTTATTTTTACTGATAATTCTGACCCTAAAATTCCTACTGCACAGAGAAGCAAGGTTGTTATTGATATTTATCCATCTAATGCCGGCTACCGTAAAAAGGAAAAGGATGCCGAAGGAAAACTTCTTACCATTGATAAAGTAAAACCATGGGGAATTGGAAATGACCTTCCTGAAGGGATGACCGAGATCAAATCGATCAGGCTTCAACAGCCCGGAAGAGGTTCCGTTTTCGTGAGAGAAGCCATCAAAAATATGTTTCAGCCTACAATGGATTTCAACAATGTAGGAGTAACTTCCCTGGACAATGATAATATTTTCCTTTACATGACCAATGGTACAGGGGAATACAGATATACTACCCTTTGGACCATCAAGAAAGGAAGAGTAATCAGCCAGATTATTTATCATAATCCGGAATAAATTCATTATTTTTGCACCGAAAAGTTTTAACGCTTATTCATCACAGAAACTGGTTCTGCATAACCGCAGATTAAAAGGGAACCGTGTGAAAATCACGGACTGTCGCGCAACTGTAAGTAACTAAAGTCTTTATCAAAAGATCCACTGTGCGAGGCATGGGAAGGAGATAAATGATGTTACAAGTCAGGAGACCTGCCGATTTCTTAAACAAGAAACTTTCGCGATCTGAAGTTTTATTGATCTGATGGATTGTTTCAGGAATTTCCAAAGTTCCTGTCATTATTCTGTTGTTTTAATACCATTTCATTTCGCTTTAATTAATAATGAAATATGACTACAGAAGAAAGAATTGAAGCTGCCGAAACCAGAATATTTAAAGCGGTTTTCCCTAACACAACCAATCATTACGACACCCTTTTCGGAGGTACTGCCATGCAGCTGATGGATGAAGTAGCCTTCATAGCAGCTACCCGTTTCGCAAGAAAGAGAGTGGTAACAGTGAGCAGTGACAAAATCGATTTTAAAAAGCCTATTCCTGCCGGAACTATTGTAGAACTGATCGGAAAAGTTTCATACGTTGGGAAAACCAGTATGAAGGTAAGCGTGGAGATCTATACAGAACAGATGTATTCTTACGAAAGAGAAAAAGCAATTGTGGGTGATTTTACTTTTGTAGCGATTGATGAATTCAAGAAACCAATCCAAATACTATAAATAGAAAAGTTTCGGGCGGCCAAAGGCCGCCCGAAACTTCATATCTCGTTATTCTATTTACTTTAAAACTTTTTCCGTTTCCAAGCTTCTGCTTAACAATACTTCAAAAGCTTCTCCCATTTCATCTGATGCTCTGGTAATCGCATTTTCAAGCATATTTCTGATTTGCTTTTCGGTAACACCAGCTTCTGTCCAGCTTTTCCCTGAAGTATGAGAATTCAGGATGAAAGGCATAATTCTATCGATAGAACAGGCAAAAATAGCATCAGGAGTAGCTTCTTCCTCAAATTCAAGCCAAAGATTGAAAAATTCCGAACGTAATGGTTCATCAAGAATTCCAAAGATCTTTTGTGCGGAAATTTTTTCTCTTTCAAATTTCCCTACCATAGCTGCTTCATCAAAAAGAAAGGTATCTCCTGCTTCAATCTCTACAAGATCATGAATGGAAAGCATCCTGATTACTCTCAGTAAATCAATATCTTCGCGGTTTTTGGCATACGGGTAAAGGATTTGCGCCAGTATAACGATCTGCCATGAGTGTTCAGCAGTGTTCTCTCTTCTTGAATCATCTGCATTATAATTTCTTCTCTGTACATTTTTCAAGGCATCTACCGCCAGGATAAAATCGATTTCTTTTTGAATTTTCATTTTACTTTTTCTCTATTATATTGATCTGATGGATATACCTTGGTTCTGGTAGTCCATTTATTATTTTTCTTTTCTTTTATGGTAACTTTTACATAATCTTCATGGGTAAGGTCTTCTTCTTTGTCAAGAACCCTATCAAGTCCTTTATTAGGAATAACTTCATATTCTGTGGTAAAAAGCCGGCAACATCCATCCTTTCCGAAAGTAATAATACGTTTACGAACCGGATCTGTTTCAAAAAAATCAAAATTATCTGATGCTAACTCTGTAAGTTCTTTACTTTTCACAAAAGCCATTCTGGTACTATTGAAAACATACACATCATAAGATGCCGAGCTGTAATTTCCCATATTGCCATTTCTTATGGCGAGATCTTCGGTTCCATCAAAATTAAAGTCACCAAAAATCAATGGACTTTGTTCCTTCTTTAATGGAATTATTTTCCCACGTTCCAGCCTTTTGCCTTCTCCAAGATACAGCACCAAATTATCTGATGTAAAAGTCTGCACTTTACTGTTATTGTTGTTAAATAATTCAACAGTTCCTTTATCCATACATTGGCCATCAAAACAATTCTCTATATGGATAATGGCATCATAGTTTTTAGAAGCGTCTTTAACTTCAAACTGATATTGTCCAAAACATAGCGGGCCTAATACTATAAAAGCGGATAAACTCCTGTAATAATTCAAAATATTCATGTTCATAGTCATATTTGGATTCAAATGTTTTATAAAAAACTTTCAAACAAAAATACGAATCATAATACCGATTTCAAAGCTCGAATGCTTTCAGATATAAATATAATGATGAATCGATAGAAACGCAAACTGCTTATGATTTAAACACTAATACCACAAATAACATATAAAATTTCACCCCAATAAGGGCTTCAGCCTTCCATCCATTTTCACCTTAAATTTTCCAAAATTCATCAATTTTTTAAACTTTCTTCCCTGGAAATAAGATTATCAAAAATTGAGGTGAAAAATTATTACATTGAATATCAAATAGTTAATTATTTTATTTTCAAAATTTCACTACTTTGTATTGCATAATACCATTTTAATTATATATCTTTGTAATGTAAAATCAGAATAGGCTCAACTAGCTAGGAGCATCTTTCTGAAAATATAACCTTAATTAACAAAAACTTATCAAAGATGAATACTGAAAATACCAAAGCGCAAATGCGAAAAGGAATTCTGGAATTCTGTATTCTAAGTCTCATCAATCATCGTGAAATGTATGTTTCTGATCTTATTGATGAACTGAAAAAAGGAAAACTGGATGTAGTGGAAGGGACCCTCTACCCTCTTCTCACAAGACTTAAAAACGGAGAGTTTCTCTCTTACAGATGGGAAGAATCTACAGGCGGACCACCCAGAAAATACTATCAGATCACAGAAAAAGGAAAACTTTTCCTGGATGAACTTCAAAATACGTGGAATGAGCTTACCGCTTCAGTAAACCAAATCACTCAACAACATTAAAAAACAAAGCTATGAACAAGACACTCTCAATAGGACTCGCAGGTTTTTCTTTTACTATAGAAGAACACGCATATATAAAGCTCAGCGATTACCTGAACGCTCTGAGAAGCTCACTGGATGCTTCTGAAGCAGATGAAGTAATGCATGACATAGAAATAAGAATGGTGGAGATCTTCAGGGACTCACTGGGAAAACGTGAAGTAATTAACGATACTGATGTAGAAAAAGTAATCGCACAGATCGGAACTCCTGAGAAAATTGAAGAACAGGAAGAAGCTTATTTTTCTGAAAAAAGCACCACTAAGAATACCAATACAGGCGGAAACTATACAGACAAGAAACAATTATTCCGTGATCCTGAAAAGCAGAAAATTGCAGGAGTTTGTGCAGGCTTGGCACATTATGTAGGAATGGACATTACCGCTATGAGAATTATCTGGGTAGTTGTTTTCCTAGTAATGATTCCTGCAGCAGGAAGCGCATTAGTAATCCTTCTGCTTTATCTGATCCTTTGGCTGGTACTTCCAAAAGCACAAACCGCTTCAGATTTTCTGAAGATGCAGGGAAAGCCTATGAACTTCGACAATCTTAAGAATGAGTCTAATAAATTGGTACAGTTTGCCAATGAATCTACTCAGAGGGTCGGAGAAATCTACAACGAAAACAAACCTTATATCAACAATGCAGGGAGTGGAATCTGGAACGTATTCAAATACATCATCGGAGCATTCTCAGTATTGATGGCAGTAGGAAGTATTATCGGAGTATTTGTATTATTTGCCCTTTTCGGGATGGATACAGATTTCCCTGGGGCCAATCAGATCAGGTTCTATATGGATGACAATGGTCTGGATAAAGTACTGGCAGCCATTATGATTATAGGAAGTTTGATTCCTGCTATCCTTTTCAGCTTATTAAGCATTAAGATATTCTCTCCAAAAACAAAGCTGAGAAATCTAGGATGGGTAGTTGGCGGATTATTCCTTCTTCTGATCGGACTGGGAACGTATTTCGGAATCAGCATGGCTAAGAAAAACCTGATCTATAAAGGCAGCAAAGAGGATATTGAAAATGTAGCCATCAACACAACTTCTGACACAGTGTATGTAGATGTGAAACAGGTAAGCATTCCACAAAGCTATAAAGCTTATGATGATGACATTTATTCTGATAAAAAATCAGTGTATGAAGAAGATTATATCTCTGTAGAAGTGACAAGAAAACCGGAAGTAAAAACCCCGTATCTAATCATCAAAAAAGAAGGAAACGGTTATAATTTCCCAATTCAGATGAATGTTCCTGTAGAGGTTGTAAATAACAAAGTAATGCTTCCTAACTACATTAAATATCCATATGACCACAGATTCAGAGATTACAGGGTGAATTATGAACTTGTAGTTCCTCAAAATGCCATCGTAATTCCTGTTAAGAAAGACAGAATTGACTTTGATGGAGACCTGAACGGAGACGGCATGGATGACGATGACCAGAACGGAGATGAAAATCATAACGGAATCAGAATCGAAAAAAATAAGATTACAGTAAATGGTTCCAGCATAGAATACAATTCTGATGATAAAGATAGTGTTATCATTAATGGTAAAAAAGTTCCGAACAACCAGGCTAAGAAAGTTATTGATTCCGTAGCATCTGATATCAAAAAGATCAACAAGGATGTGGACATCAAAATAAAAGACGGCAAAAACGAGATATCCATAAAAACTAAATAATTAACTACAGAGAGTGGTAGAAGGTGTGAATGGAAAGCAACCGTTTGAAATTCACACCATTCTTCTCTCAGAAAAGTGAAAAAAACTAATAATTAGTTCTCTATGTGAAAAAATTGTTATAATTTCGTATAGTTAAAATTTAATAACCAACCAAACACTAAAAAACACTCTTATCATGATACAATTTGCAATGGAATTCGTAATGAAAATCGTAGATTTAATCAACGGTTTGTTTTAAGAGCAATAATATTTCAATATATTTGTAAAAGTATAACCAATATTTGGTTATACTTTTTTGTTTTTAATCCAAGAATCTATGAAAAAGCTGATAGGCAAACTGATGTTAAAATTATTAGGATGGAAAGTTGTTCTACAGGGCGATGTTAACGTCCTGAACCGATGTATCCTGGTAGTAGCACCACATACCCACAATATGGAATACATTTTAGGAAACTTTGCCTACTGGTCCCTGAATAAACCTTTAAAAATTATCATTAAGGACGCCCACACCAAAGCGTGGTACGGAAGTGTTGTAAAAGGCCTTGGTGGGATTGGTATTGACAGAAGCCAGAAAAATGACCTGGTAAATTTTGTGGCCAATCAATTTGCAAAGGAGGATTTCAGTCTTGTTATTACTCCGGAAGGAACAAGAAGCTGGGTTCCGAAGTGGAGAAAAGGATTCTATCACATGGCCTTGGCTGCAAAGGTTCCTATTGTATTAGCTGCAGGTGATTTCAAGAGAAAAATCGTTTACCTGGGCTATACTATTCCTTACGAAAGAATTGCATCTGTTCCGTTTGCTGAGATCATGCAGGAAATTCAGGATTATTATGTAAAAAACAATATTGTACCTAAAGTTCCGGCCAACTGGAATCCAAATATTATGGGTACGGGAGAATAATCTCATCATTTATCAATCATCTCTTATCTATTATAAAAATGAAAGGTCAGACTAAAGAAAAAATATTAGCATTCATCAATAACTGGGGTGATGAAACCCTGGCAAAAGCAATGGAAATCAAATTCATTGATATCGATCTCGAAAATGAAACCCTTACCGCTACCATGCCGGTACTGCCAAGAACCCACCAGCCTTTCGGAATTATGCACGGTGGAGCAAGCTGTGTATTAGCTGAAACATTGGGTTCAAGCCTGTCTAATATTTTCATTGACGGTGAGAAGTATTATGGTGTAGGAACCAATATCAATTCTAATCACCTTAAAAGTAAAAAAGACGGAATAGTAACCGCTACTGCCCGATTCATCAGAAAAGGAAAAACAATGCATGTTTCCGAAATTGAGATCAGGGATGAAAAAGGGACACTCATCAACCATACAACGATGACGAATAACATTATTCATAAATAATAGGTTGAACATTCATAAAAAATTAAAAAGCTCAAAAAAATTTGGGCTTTTTTTATACACTTTCTGCAACTATTTTATTTTCCTGCATCTTATAGAAAATAACAACCATGAAAATTCAAATTCTAGCTTTTTTAACAACCTTTTTACTCTGTATTTCCTGTAACAATGAGGATATTCCGTTAATTAAAAAAAATTCCTATGATGTTTATATTGGTGGGGTAGATAACAACAAAGCCTGCTACTGGAAAAATGGGCAGCAGATTTTTGTGCAGGGTGGAGAAAACCTGGTGGGAACACAAATTATTGTTGATAATAATGATGTCTATCTCTTTGGAACCAATATCAAGGAACTGAATCCGAAACCTGCCTGGTATTTCTGGAAAAATGGAGTAAAACATAAAGTATCAGAGTATTTAAATACAGCGTCTGATAATGATTTCTCCCTATACTCAACAATGACAGTTCATAACGGAGATATTTATTTTTTGGGGATGGCAACTAACCCCTCCTCTACATCTGTAATGGACAGATACCATTATTGCTACTGGAAAAATGGAGTAAAAACAGTTCTGGAAACTTTAAGTGCTAAAATGGAAATCATTTTAAATAGCGGTACACACATCTTTAATAATGAGGTATATTCAGCTGTTCTCAAAGACACAACTTTATCTCCGATTCCTCACTGGGAACTGGGGTATTATAAAAACACAGCTTTTAACCTGCTTACCAATCCTAATCATCACATTCCTCATGACCTTATTAAAGACCCTTCGAATCCATCACAATTATATTTAATCACTAAAACAAACACCTATCCCCTTCAACACATCTCATCCATCAGAAACATTACTTCAGGAAATGATATACAGATTCCGGCTAATATTCTTCAAAGCAAGATTAATCAGGTATGTTTTGAAGGTTCTGATAAATATTATATCGGTAAAGATTTTTATTACAAGAATAATACATTAGTACCAATGAATACTACTGGCGGATTCAATAATATAGGACAGTTCACCGTGAAAGATAATAATGTTTATTCAACGAGAACAAATGCTACAGCCACTTCAGTAAAGTTTTATATCAATGATGTAGAAACTCAAAGTTTGCCTGATATGACAAAAAGTGGCTTCAATTCAATCTTTGTTGTAAAAAAATAACATAAGTAATGATAAAAATAAGTGATTGAAAAATCGCCCATCATATTCCCTGAAAAACTTTGGGGAATATGATTTTTTTATTGTTAAAAATTATATCAGAGATAAAATATTATCTGCATTAATCACTAAAAATGAATTCAATTGATGATAAAATCCAATGATTGGCAAAAAATCTACAGGATGCACTCCCCAAAGCTCTTGGGGATTTGCCGTAGATATATACAGGATATACATACCGCAGAAGATATTCTTCAGGATAGTTTCATTACAGCCATCCAAAATATTCATCAACTCAAGGATGAAAAGATGCTTTTTGCATGGCTGAAAAAAATAGTGATCAACAATGCCTTACAATACCTACGAAAAAGCAATAAAGAAATTTTCATTGCAGATGATTTTTCTGAGCTCACTGATAAATCATTTGTAATGAATACTCCCGAAGAAAAAGCACATGTTCTAACCTATGATTTTACTCAGGAAGAACTTCTGTCTTCTATTGACAGTCTTCCCAATCATCATAAGCTGGTTTTTAATCTATACTTTATTGAAAACTATTCACATGCGGAAATTGCCAACGAACTTGGAATTACAGTCAATACCTCAAAATCACATCTTTTAAGAGCAAAAAAAGCAGTACAGAACTACCTTCTCAATAAAGTACAGCCAGATACTCCTAAAAATAGAAAAAAGCTTACCCAGTTATTAGTTTTCTTTGGTTTCTGCAGCCTATTATGGGGGCAAACTTTCAGAAGTAAGTTTTCAGATTTTTCAGTACATTCATCAAAAATATTGGAAATACCAAAGCAACTGACAGCTCAAAGCTATGCAGTTCCATCAGGTGCAGAATGTATTACAAAAAAAACTGGAATGATAATAACCGGCAGTGCTATTTCCACAATTATTCTTGTATCCGCATTTATTTTTCAACTCAATTATAACAGTACATCCAAAAGTAACATTGTTTCTAGAAGTACAGAAGAAGAAAGAATACAGCCGGCAATTGAAGCTAAACCTCTTCATAGTTCTGTCGCAGATATAAGGCGGAATGGATCAAAGCAAAACGAACAGGCAATATCCGAAACAGACAATACAGTATTAAAAGAAATAAAAACTCCAGCGGAAGCAGCAGATCATATAAACAAAGGATATCACATTCCCATAAAGGATACTGTCAAAGAAGAGCCTCCCCAAAAAGTCATTATTGTAAAGAAAATCATACAGAGAGACACCATATATGTTGAAAGATAAACGGACATTCATTATGTTTTTAAGAAATTTATTTTTTATATTTTTTCTGGCTATCATACAGATCTTTAATGCCCAAAGAAAAAAGGCAGATACAATATATGTTTATGAAAAGGTTATTATCTATGACACTGTTTATCTGGAAAAAGCATTAAAAATACAACCCAAAGATCTTGTTGTTAAACCTTCATCAAATATAGAAGGAAACAGATTACATCTATCAGAGGCTACAATTAAAAATGAAATCGAAAGAATAAAAATATTTACAACGAAAAAATTTCAATTTGGACTAGAGATTGGCGCTTGCTTAAAAGGCAGCAGCTGGGCGAAAGAACTCTCCAAAAGCAGTTCTCAATTAGGAATTAATGCCGGATTATGGATTTCAAAACCTATTATTGAGAAGTTTTCATTAATGCTCTCTGCTCATATATATCATTG
Organism: Chryseobacterium contaminans; assembly: GCF_001684955.1. Lineage (GTDB taxonomy): Bacteria > Bacteroidota > Bacteroidia > Flavobacteriales > Weeksellaceae > Chryseobacterium > Chryseobacterium contaminans. Next base: position 28,408 of record NZ_MAYF01000113.1, read on the forward strand.
GAATTCTACTTATGATCTGGATGCCAACAAAGAAGATACATGGTTGAACGGCTACTATTTTGCAGAAGGCTCGCAACCTTTACTCTTCCAGAAATTTAATAATAAACATTTTGAATATGCTTTACAGCTGAAATTATTCTATCAATGGAAAAACTTTCAGCCATTCATTGGTATTTTAGCGAACAAAAACATCTATAAAATGCAGTTTTTAGTTCCTGAAAATATGGTCTTGAATAAATTAGATGACTTTAAATCTGACCAAACCAATCTGGGATTTTCAGTAGGAGTTCAATATAAAATATTAAAAAAAGCATTGTTATCACTGGAGTATCAGGAATATAAAATGAACAATGTTTCCTTAAAAAACAGCTCGTATAATTTTGACATCTTTAAGACTAATAATACCTTTGCAGAAAGGAAAATCAACTTCGGAATTTCCTATATTATTTCCGGCTGGTGATTTTCAAAATCCGTTCATAACTCATGATTTATTTCAAACTTCCCTTCAAAGAAGGATTGCACACTGTAGAGGAAACAACTGATAAAAACGCAGTCAATTTTCATTCTTATAACAGCCTGAACCAGATCAGCTTTAATGGAAACATCATCAAGGTTGATTCTACAGAGTGGAATGATATTTCGATCACTAATGAGCTATTTTTAAAGGACAAAACAAATTTTACAGCAGAAACTAAAGAGGAATATTGTAATACTTTACAACAGGTCATTGAGGTGATTAAAGAAAATAGCCTTCCCAAACTGGTGTATTCAAGAAGGAAAATCTTTACTGACTTCAATACAATTGATTATAAGGCTAGTTTTGATAATCTGTGTAAAGCTTATCCCAATGCTTTCAGATACCTGTTTAATGATGGCGAAAATACGTGGATGGGAGCCTTTTCCGAAGTATTAGGCAAGTTTAATAAAACTACGCATGAATTTGAAACTATGGCGCTGGCAGGAACGCTTCCCACTTCTGAAGAATGGACGAAAAAAGAGATTGAAGAGCAGAAACCGGTGACCACCTACATTCAGAATATCCTCAAAAATTATTCACACCAGGTTTTGCAATCTGAAACCTATGACCATGTTTCAGGAAATATCAAACATCTTCGTACCGATTTTAAAACTACTATAAAACCTGACGATCTTGACAGCCTGATCCAGGATCTCCACCCAACTCCTGCAGTCTGTGGCATTCCTAAAGACTTTTGCAATGAAAACATCAGGAAGTATGAAAAATTCCCCCGAGAATTTTATGCAGGCTATATCAAAGTAGAAACAGAAGAGAGCATCCTTTATTTTGTAAATCTACGATGTGCAAGATTATATAAGGATTCTGTACACGTTTTTGTAGGTGGCGGAATTACTGCCCAGAGCAATCCGGAAAAGGAATGGACGGAAACAGAACTGAAGTCTGAAGCTATTTTAAAGAATCTGGCTGTTTCTTAGTAGATAAATTTTTAACCATAGATTAGCACAGATTTCACCGATTTTTTGATATTATATTCAGAATAGCAAAAGGAAAGCTTAGTTTAGATTCTTTCAGAATGACAAATGAGATGGCTGTGAGACCATTTGTAAGATTCGTGTTTCAATATTAGGTTTTGGCTAAAGCCGATGGAATGTTTTATATTTATTTAGCTGGGCTAAAGCCCACCTCTATTGATGTTGATATACTAATGTATAATTGTTGTTTAGCTGCAATACTTTTTACTTTTTACTTTTTACTTTTTACTTTTTACTTTTTACTTTTTACTTTTATCCATAAAAAAAACCTCCTTCAAAACGAAAGAGGCTATATCTATATAAATATTTAATTTACTTCTTTACACCGATTCGGCTCCAGGTATCCATTACAAAAAGCAGGATAAGACCTATTGCAGCAGCAGATGCAGAAAATACAAACTTAATGTTGTCTTCATCTGCGATAAGGTCATTCTGCCAGTTGATAGCATATAAATTAATAGCGATGAAAACGATGAACAGTACTAAAAATACTTTATAAAACTTCTTCATAATTTTTAAAAATTAACATAATTCAGCACCAATTGGGCAAAATTTGCAGTGAATAATTTAATTGAAATCGCTAAAAGGATAATACCGAAAACTTTCTGAAGAATCATTAAAGTAGCATCTCCTATTTTCTGCTCCAACCATTTCGCGGATTTCAGCACCAAATATACGAAAATTGTATTAAGAATAATTCCGCATATAATATTAATATCATGAAATTCAGCTCTGAGGGATAGTGCGGTTGTTAATGTTCCTGCACCAGCAACTAATGGAAATGCGATGGGTACGATGGACGCAGCCTTTGCTTCGGTGGTTTTATTAATTTCAATTCCTAAAATCATTTCCAGTGCTATGACAAAAATCACAAAAGCTCCGGCAATGGCAAAGGAATTTACATCCACTCCAATTAGTTTTAAAATTTTGTTCCCTACAAACAGGAACACAATCATAATTGCTCCGGCGGTAATCGCTGCTTTTCCAGCTTCAATCTTTCCGAACTTCTGCTGAAGGCTTACTATAATAGGAACCGAGCCGATAATATCAATAACGGCAAAAAGAACCATAAAGCTGGTAACGATCTCTTTAAAAGAGAAACCATCAAGAATTTCCATCTCTTTGTAATTAAAAATTTCGCAAAAATATGAAAATAAATTAACTATTTGCTAATTTGTGAATATAAATTAACAATTGTTTTCAAAAGTTCTTCTATACCATCATGAGTTTTTACAGGGGCATATTTCTCCATTTGAATTTTCTGCTGTAAACTTGCATATTGCTCAGCAACTGCAGAACCTTTATGTTTTTCAAGAAAAGTCTTAAACTCCGCAACAGAGCTTTGAAAATACTGATTTCTTACTTCCTGATCCAATTCTTCCAGTGTAACAAAAAACTTTTCATATTCACTATTATCTTTAAGATTTTCAAGATAACCGAAATAATCGTTGATATCCGTTTTCAGCAACTCTCTGATCTCTTTTTCCGTTTCAGCCACAGAACCTAAAGGTTTTTGAGATACGGTTTCCCTAACTAATGTACGTTTTTTTTGCCAAGTTTTAAATAACAGATATACAATAAATAAGCCTACAAGAATAGCAATATTGGTTAGAAGGATATTCCAGTGGAATTTACTTTTTTCTTTTACTTTAAATGAAGTAGTTTTAAGAACCGGAGTATCTACTGTTTCCAGAAGATTATTGGTATATTCATTTACCTTTTCTACGGTAGAACGGGATTCCAATACCTGATCGTGAGAAAGAGCATTTACATCCAGCTTTTTCTGTCCCATATCCACATATTCCCTATTCTCAGGATCAAAGAAAGCGAATGGTTCTGTTTTAATAGAAATGGCACCTGATTTATTAGGGATTACTACATAATTGGCCAAAATCTCTCCTTTTATTCCGTATGTACCCGGCGAAACTTTTGAAGTGATTTTTGGAGCGAAAACTTCATAATCCGGTGATGATGCAATTTTCGGAAGCACAAGGTCCGGTAAATTACCTTCTCCCGCCACCTTCACTACAACATTCAATGGTTTTTTAGCCTCTGGTTTTTCTTTTGTAGTGTTATAAACGCTCACATTGAAATTTCCAACGGCATTTGTAAAACCATCAGGTGCTCCTTCCGGAAGCTTTCTTACATTAAGCTTTACTTTATTGGAAACTATTTTATTTTTATTAGAATAGGTACTTACCGATGCGGATACTCCTGGAACCTCAACATATCCTGCCTCATTCGGGAATACCATAAACATCGCCAATACCTGAGATGCCATATTTCCATTATCAGACGGATCAATCTCTGATTTATTGAAATTGATAGGATGTACATTGATATTGTCCTGCTGTGGAAGACGGATATTTTTTACTTTTCTGAGATTATCCATATTCCTGGAGTATACTTTTAGAACAGCAACAGTAGGCTGGTCCTGGTATACATCCCTGTCTTCAATCTCCATATTCAGATATACCTCATTGGACGTATTGCTGGCTAAGGATTTCTTTTCAACTATATCGCGGATATTAACATCGAAAGGTTCAGTCTTGTAAATTTTGTTATTAACGGTAACCAGTACTGACCCGATTTTGATCTTTCCTTTTTTCTTAGGCTCAAGGGCAATTCGGGAAACTTTTTGGGTAATAAGCGTATTGGTGGCAGGATCAATTACTGTATTGGTTACAGATCCGCTGCCGATAATATTAAATTTTGAAAGGTCCGGAAGCTGAAAACCTGTCTGCTGAACAAGGTCACTTCCATTCAGCTCAAGAACAATGGTAAGGTTTACAATATCCTTTCCTCCATATTCTGTTTTATCGGCATCAAGAGAAAGATTTACCTGTCCGTAAGTAATTACGGATGCTAAAGTAAGCAATATGTAAATCAATTTGTTTTTCATCACCAATCTTTCTCGTTGCTTTCGGGCATCGAATAAGAATTTTTATTTAAAATTCTTCTGGCGGTTTCTTTTTCTTTTTCGTTTATTTTATCTAAGAGCTGATTTTCAAGATTTTTTGGCATTCTACCCTCATTGTTCTGTTTTTGCTGAGGATTGCCCTGGTCACTTTTACCTTCGTTTTGCTGGCCATTTCCCTGGTCCTGCTTTTGATCTTTATTATCACCTTTCTGATCTTCACCTTTGTTCTGATCATTACCGCTACCGCCTCCTTGTCCGGACTTATTCTGTTCGTTTTGCTTTTGCTGCTTTTCTTTTTCCTTCAGCTTGGCAATTTCATAATTCTTACGGGTAGCCTCACTGTAGGGATTTTGTTTAAGAGATTTTTTATAATAATCGGCCGCTTTTTCCGGCTGATTCATCTGCATATAGGTATTTCCTAAATTATGAAGGGCAGCTGCCTTATCAGGAAGAGTCTGCGAAAGTTGTTGTGCTTTTTCAAACTCTGCTTTTGCTTCTTCATACTTTTTACTTTTGTACAGGGCATTTCCCATATTATAGTGAGCTGTAAAATCTTTATCATTAGATTTCACCGCTTCCATATATTTGGAAGAAGCTCCGTCATAATCTTTACCGTCAAATTTCTGATTGCCTTCATGAACTAAAGTTCTGTAGTTTTCCTGCCCAAACAAAAAGCCTGAGAACGAGAAAGCAACTATAAACGATAAAAATATGGTTTTAGTATTCATTACCTGCAAAATTATTCCTTTATATGTTAAGAAACAGAGTTTTATTTGTTAAAATTGGGTTAAAGTACCTATAGATTTTCTTCTATAAACAGAGGAAAATTACAGATTAAAATCATTTTTGGGATTAAAAATATAAATTAAAAAGAAAAACAGGATAGATACTGCTAAAAAATATTGATAATAATGATTGGCATTCTGTGATTTCACCAGTGTTTCAGATCCTGAAGACTTCTTGTTAATGGCGTCTATAATCCTCTCCGGAGCTTCATTGATATTATTTCCATCAATATACGTTCCACCAGTAGAACCCGCCATTTTATTTAGAGCTTCAGTCTGTCTTTTGGAAATAACCGTACTTCCGTTGACATCTGTTTTATATCCCATCAGCTGCCCGTCATTATAAACCGGAACCGGTGCTCCTTCATCTGTTCCTATTCCTACAGAGGTAATGATAATTCCTTCTTTATTAGCGAGCCTTATTGCAGCATTGTCATTCCCTTCATTATCCTCACCATCACTCAATAATATAACTTTACGCGATCCTTTGCTTACATTTTTAAATTTCTCAGTGGCAGCCTGCATCCCTTTCAGGAAATCTGTTCCCTGAATCTTCATAGAATTGGTTTCAATAGCTCCAATATAGGTCTCTGCAGAATTATAATCAGTTGTTAAAGGCATGATAGATATAGCCTGACCAGCAAAGATGACAATTCCAACCTTATCGTTTTTCATTTTCGACATGGTCTGCATCATCAGGTTTTTAGCTTCCGTAAGGCGGCTTGGTTCAATATCTTCCGCATTCATAGAGTTGGAAACATCAAGCATAAAGATCACATTATTCAATCTCTGATTGCTTTTTACCTCTTCGGAACCATTCAGAAGATCGATGATTGAAAATATCAGAAATAAAGTTCCCAATAAATATAGTGCAGGAAAGAATCTTGTAAATCCTGAATTCTTTTCAAATAGATTATCATGAAACTGGCTGGCTGCAAAGACCTCTCTTTTCTTCTTTCTCCATTTTAAAAAACGGACTAAAAAGGAAGCTAACAGCGGCAGCAGCAACAGTAAAAATAAATACCAGTAATTTCCTAAAGACCAACTCATCAGCTTAAAATTTTATAAAACACCCATCTCATTAATGCATCCAGTACCAGCATAGCCAAAGCAATCCAAAGAAAAATCTTGAAATACTCTTCATAGTTGTACAGCTTTGATACTTTTACATCGGATTTTTCCAACTGATTGATCTCATCATATACTTCTTCAAGACTGCTGTTGGAAGTGGCTCTGAAATATTTTCCACCTGTAGTCTGAGCAATTTCTCTCAATGTATTTTCATCAATAGTTACCTCAGCTTCGGTAAAAATAAGATCTCCGAAAAAATCCACGGCTGTTGGCATGAGGGCATAACCGTTTGTACCAATTCCAATGGTATATACCTTAATATTATTATTTTTTGCCAGTTCTGCAGCAAGTTGCGGCGGGATTGCATTTTCAATATTGCTTACTCCATCCGTCATCAGAATGATCACTTTGCTTTTGGCTTTACTTTTAATCAAATGGTTCACTGCAACAGAAAGTCCTTCTCCAATAGCTGTTCCCGGTTCAAGACCTGTAGAGTTAAGGTTTTTGATCTCATCAATCACCACCTGATGGTCTGATGTAACAGGAACTTTGGTAAATGCTTCGGCAGCATAGGCAACCACTCCTATCCTATCATTTGGACGTTTCTGCACAAACTTAACGGCAATATCTTTAAGGGCAGTAATACGGTCCGGATTTAAATCTTTTGCCAGCATACTGAGTGAAACGTCAATAGACAGCATAATATCTACTCCTTTGGTATCATCTCTATCTTGCGAAACCGTAAAGGTTCTTGGCCTTGCCATCGCAATAATAAGCGCCGAAAGAATGATGTACTTTGATATTTTCAATAAGAAAAGAACGCCTTGTATACCACCGCTTGCCCCCATATTTTTTATGGTAGGAACTTTTATCCCCTTTCTCTTCTTTTTACCCGCATCTTTTATGATAAGAGGAATAAACAGCAGAAAAAGCAGTAAAAACCACGGACTGTAAAACTCAAAATTAAACATCCTTTCTTAAGTTTTCGAATTCTAAATCTTTGGAAGATCTTTTCACAAAGTCTCTGATCTCAGCAAAGTCTTTCTCCATCATGGCCTGATCCGGGAATGTTTTGGCAAATTTCACCAAATCTCCTCTCAGGAATACTTCTTCAATGATTTTCTCATTATCCTGAGAAATGGTATTGTTCTTTTTCAGAACATCGATAAGATCATCCGTTAAAAGAACATCTGCCGGAAGATGGTATTGTTTGGTAATAAAATTTCTTGAAATTTCGATAAGTTCCACATAAAATGAACGGAAATTGCCTCCTTCAATATATTTTTTCTTTTTAAGGGAATTCAGCTCCTTCAATGTCTGATTGGTAGCCACAACAGGTGAGCTTTTCGATTTTTTACCCCATTTTACAATCATAATGATAGCAATAATAAGGGCAATGACTGCGATTGCTGCCAGAATATAAAACTTATACAGTTCCCAATAATCTTTGGCTTCAAGCTTTACCTCTTTGTTTTTCATGATATCATTAATCTGATCAGCCTTTTGGGCAGTATTAATGACTTCTATTTCATAAGGAATGGTTTTCAGTATCTTATCACCTACTTTAAATTCCAGTTCAGGAATGGTAAACTTTCCTTCTTCAAAAACTGCGAATTCTATTTTCCTTTCGTATGAATTGGCATTTTGTCCTATACTGTCTTTGGTTTCTTCAAAGTGGAAAGGCAGCAATTCATTTTTAGCTGCAGAATTTACCTGCTCATTATGGAGATTATCAATCTTTATAACAAGGTGGTTGATTTCTCCCAGAGCAATGGTTTTCTTCTCTACATTAGAGGATAATATCTGTGAAAAAGCATTTGCACAGACTAGAAAAGATAATATTAAAAGTATTTTTTTCAATGTTAAATAATAATAAAGGCTAAAGCCGGATGTTTATGTTGGGCAAAACCCATCGTTATTTTTTCTGAAAATAATTATACAACAATTTTGAATAATCCGAACCGGTATTTACATTCATAAAACTGGCCGAACTGTTGGCAAAATCTTCCTCCAAAGCTCTTAATTTCTGCTTTTGAGCTTCCGCAAAGGTATATCTCCATCTTGCACTGGAAGTGTTGGCCCATATTTCTTTTCCTGTTTCAGCATCATACAGCAATGTGTATCCTACATCAGGAATTTCATTGTCTTTTTCATCATAGATCCTCATTCCAAGCAGCTGATGTTTCTTTGAGGCCACTCTCAGCATTTTAGAATCATATTCATCCTGAAAGTCTGAGAAGAGGAATACTAAAGATTTTCTTTTAAATATTCCCATCATATATTCCAGTGCTTTATCTATTTTAGATTCTGCCGGAACATAATCTGCAGTAAGGATGTTACTGATGATAGATAGGATATGTTTTCTTCCTTTTTGGGGTGGAATTACCTTATATACTTTATCTGCAAACAGGATCAATCCTACTTTATCATTATTTCCGGCTGCTGAAAATCCAAGGCTGGCGGCTATTTCTGCCACATACTCTCTTTTCAGCTGGGTTTTTGTTCCATAATCCATTGAAGCGGAAATATCTACCACAAGCATCATCGTTAGCTCCCTTTCTTCTTCCATAACCTTTACAAATGGTTCGCGGAAACGAGCGGTCTTATTCCAGTCGATTCTTCTGATCTCATCACCAAACTGGTACGGGCGGACTTCTGAAAAAGTCATCCCCTGCCCTTTAAAGGCGCTGTGATATTGCCCCATTAAAGCAGCCTCCGTCTTTTTTCTGGTACGGATTTCTATCTGCTTTACTTTTTTTACAATATCTTTTATCTGCATAGAGGGTTTTTATGTTTAAAGTTGAAAGTTTTGGGTTTAAGGTTTTTCGGGATTCGAGTTTCGGGAGTTTCAGTAAATGTTTTACATATATGATTATAACCTCTAATTCCCGTCTTCTAATTCCTACTTAAACTCAATGGATACATTCAACCATTCGTCATCAAACTTTGGACTGTATTTTTTATAAAAATTGATGGCTGGCTCATTCCAGTTTAGTACCTGGAAAACCATTCCGCTGTAGGCATTGGATTTTCCATATTCTACTGTAGCATCAAACAGAAGTTTTCCAATCTGCTTTCCTCTCATTTTTTCTGTTACTACCAGATCTTCAAGATACAGCCTTCTTCCCTTCCAGGTTGAATATCGGTCATAATATAAGGAAATGCCTACAATTTCGCCGTTCAACTCTGCAACGAAAGCGCCCCAAACCGGAGATTTCCCAAAGCCATCTTCGGTAAACTCATCCAGGGTTACTGTTACTTCGTGTAGTGCTTTTTCGTATTCTGCCAGTTCCTTAATTAATTCCAACATGGAAAAACAATCCTCCTGAACTGCTCTTCTGATTATAACATCACTCATTACGGCGCCTGGATTTTTGCTAAAATTCTGTTAATGATTTCTTCTGTTGAGATTTCTTCGGCTTCAGCTTCAAAGGTTAAGCCCATTCTGTGTCTCAGTACATCTTTAGCCAATGCTTTTACATCTTCAGGAATTACAAAAGCTCTTCCTTTTAAGAATGCATAAGCTCTTGAAGCAATTGCAAGGTTGATAGATGCTCTTGGAGAAGCTCCAAAACTGATATAATTTTTAAGTTCAGACAAGCCATAGTTTTCCGGATAACGGGTTGCAAAAACCATATCTAGGATATATTTTTCTATTTTTTCGTCTAAATAGATCTGGTTAATCAGCTCTTTTGCATCCACAATATCCTGAAGAGAGATGACTGGTTTTACCGTTGGCTGGTGAGAAGTTGAAACCATTCTCATAACCTGTCTTTCATCTTCAAAAGCAGGATAATCAATGGTACACTTCAGCATGAAACGGTCGCTCTGCGCTTCCGGCAACAGATAAGTTCCTTCCTGGTCGATCGGGTTCTGAGTAGCCAGCACCAAAAATGGTTTTGGAAGCTTCATGGTTTCGTCACCAATGGTTACCTGCTTTTCCTGCATCACTTCTAACAGGGCAGACTGTACTTTTGCAGGAGCACGGTTAATCTCATCCGCAAGAACAAAATTTGCGAATACCGGGCCTTTTTTTATAGAAAAATCATTGTCTTTGATATTGAAAATCATGGTTCCCACAACATCTGCAGGAAGCAAATCCGGTGTAAACTGAATTCTTGAGAACTCACCATGAACAGCATCTGCCAGGGTTTTGATGGCTAGGGTTTTTGCTAATCCCGGAACTCCTTCAAGAAGAACGTGACCATTTCCTAAAAGCCCGACTAACAGACGGTCTACCATGTATTCCTGCCCAATAATCACCTTGTTGATTTCCTGTCTCAGAAGAGAAAATAAGTAGTTTTTTTCTTTTACTTTTTCCGTCAACTGACGGATATCCTCGGCTTGATATGTATCTGACATAGCTTGATTTAAAATAAGTGGTAAATTTCTGATAAATACTTGCATTAATCAACATAATGAATGCCATATTTGAGTTAAAGTTTGTTAAAAATTCCGGGTTTAACAAATCTTTTTGAATTCAGAATGTATTCTATTGCAATAATTATATCATACATACAACCTTTTATGTTATCACTCAGTTCATTATAAAAAAAGTGTTGTGACAAATAATTAATTATCACAACACTTTTTATTAATTTAAATTTTTTCTAAAGTAAAAACTGGGAAATTACAGCTTGGTAATATTTATTGTAAATGCACCTTCCGGCATATCTACTGAATCTTCATAAGATCCTACATTGATGTAATATTCTGTTCCTGCAGTTGTTGTAATGGTCATTGTTTCAGCAGAACCTCCGCCACCATTATCTTGTGTACCTACACAAACCAAACTATTACAATTTCCGCTATAGACTCCTATTTTAGGATCAAAAGAAGCTGCTCCGGGAGCAACCTTAATGGTATACTGACTGCCATCTCCCGTAAATCTGAACCACAAACCATCGTTCATTCCATCATTAGCACATGCTAAAATAAATCCGCTGTTATTAGTGGAAGACATTCCATCAGCCTGTGTATAAGCATAAGGAAATGCAGAAACCTGCAAAGCTCCGGAACATGCATCGTTTACAGGTACAGGAGGAATTGTTTTAAAGGTATATTCTGTACAGCCAGCAGACTCTCCGCTAGCAGAAACAGCAGTTACTTTTAAATAATAATTGGTATCGTTATTAAGAACAATAGATGGAGAAAGATTATACCCTGCTCCATTTACAGTTTGATGATTGATAACATCTGTTCCGCCAGGAGTTGTTCCTAAAGATATCCTATAAGAAGTTGCCCCCATCACAGATTGCCAGCTAATGTTAGGTGACAAAGGAATGAATTGCGCATTATTGGCAGGAGAAATCCCCAAAGGACAACCTGGAGCAAGATTAGCTGTTAAACCTGAAATAGTTACTGCTGATTTATAATCTACTCTTATCCCTCCCGGTGGAGAGGCCGGATCAACAACATTACGATCTCCTTTATAAACAAGAGTGGAGTTCTGTAAGTAAGGATAAACACGAAAAACCTCATCAAAATTATTGATATCAATACTTGGCGAATTTTCTTTGGCAGCAATAACTAAATTATCTGTATTATTATATGCGAATGGAGTGGTAAATACCACTTCAACCTTGTTACCATTTTTATTAACTGTACCCGAAAATACTTGAGTCAGTTGAGCAGCAGGAACCCAGTCTGTATTCGATGCAAAGGATACTTTCGGGGTATGACCAAGATAAACAGTCCAATTAGAGGAATCATTAATAGTTGCAGAAGGATCAAGATAAAAAGTTAAACCTGTTATATTTCCTGCAGCATTGGCATTTACTTCCTGTTTAGGAAAGATTTGCTGAACATAAGAGTAAGAAAAAAAACTGCTCACAGGTGCAGATCCTACACTTCCACTTCCTATATTGATATTGATCTGAGCATTAACTACAAACACTACAAAGAACAAGGCTAAAAGTAAAATTCTTTTCATTATTAATAATATTACCATTGAATACAATGCTAATTTAACAATAAAATATTGATTATTGTAATAAAAAAAATTATTCAACCATATATCATAATTAAGATGAATACTTTCAGTATAGATCGCACTATTCAATTAAAATATTTAAACATTCAGCAACAAAACAATCGTTAACTTAAAAACACTAACAAATAATCATTATTTTTAATACATATTTTAATATATTTACATTAAATATCAACGATATGTATAAAAGACTATTTTTTGCAAGTCTATTCCTTACAGGTCTCTTTAAATCACAGACGACTACTGTTACAAATCTGATTTCAGATGCTGTATATTATGACGGCTATGCTAATCCTGTGGCTACTCCGGTTCCTCCCGGCTTAATCAGATTGGGAAATACCAGATATGCGAGAAAGCTTACAGACACAGAAATGGATTCTTTTAAAGCAAAAATTGCCATGAGGGTAACTATTGGAGCTTTATGTGACAATTATGATCGTTTGGGTGAGGTATTCCTTGCTTTAGTTCCTAAAAACCAGCCTACCTATACCACGAATGATCCTAATGTTAAAAGAATTGAAGCTGCCCGATACATCACTCCTTTCATGAATAAGAACCGTTCACCTATAGAAGTTCCCTACACTTACGATATCAGCAATTTGTACAGTGTATTTCATAATACCGAAATGCGAAATGCTTATGATATGTATATGGAACTTGATGTTTTCGGAGTACCTTATGCTGCACAAGCCCAAGTTGCAGGCTGTACAGGCAGGATTGATGTTTTCTCAGGAAATCTTACCTTTTTCTCTACAGATGTAGGGGCAACTCCTATAGATTACAATACGTTAGTCCCTATACTAAGCTATAATAAACTCAATAACTATGACGGCAACACAGATGTTATTGGAGAGACAGTAAGACTGGTTACATTCAATCTTCCGAATGCAGTCACCAATGCTAATTTTGTTGTAATCTCTACCCCTCACGGAGCCAATACTGGTGGTGAAGAATATATAAGAAGACAAAATTATACTTATATAGATGATGTTCAGATGTTAACCTATACGCCTGGAGGAATTTCATGTGAACCTTACAGAGTATACAATACACAAGGCAACGGAATCTATGGAACCACACCTATGTCATCTCAGGACTGGACTTCGTGGAACAACTGGTGTCCAGGTAACGCAGTTCCCATTCGTGGATTTACTATGGCCAACCTTACTGCTGGAAATCATACTTTAAAGCATACCATTCCTACTGCTGTTTTTAATGGAAAGCAGGGAGAAGTCTATTTATCAGTTTACATGCAAGGCAAAAGCAATGCTTCTTTAAATGTAAAGGATGTAAAAACAATAGATGTAAATATCTACCCCAATCCTACCACAGATTTTGTTAATATAAGATCAAAAGAAGATGTTGCATCTATGACGCTTTTCAGCATGGATGGGCGAAAATTGACTGAAGTTTACAGAGAAAACAGGATCAACCTTTCTACATACAGTGCCGGAGTCTATTTTTTAAATATTGTTTTAAAGGATGGAACTGCTTTTAAACATAAAATCATTAAAAAATAACCATTCTCAATAAGAACAGAAAAACAGGTTTGCTTAAGAAAAAGATGAAATAATTCATAAAAAACAGTTAATAAAATAATAAAAAGCCCTCCTTTAATAAAAATTATCGGAGGGTTTTTAGCATCATAAAATTTGATAAATATCTAAAAAGGAAAAGTTAAATTTTCTAAAACCCATTATGATCCTATCAAATTTCCTTTTAAAAAGAAAATAATAAATAATGCATTTTTTTGGCATTATGGAACTTTTACTTTAATCCTTTCCCCAAAAAATTGTCATTTTCAGTTTATTAAACTATTTTTGGTGATTAAAATTTTTGCAAAATGAATTATCATTTTCAAGCACACAGACAAGTAAGAAGAAACCTTTTAGATATTCTGCAAAACACATCTCATGAGGACCTTCTGCTGATTCCTGATGGCTTCAACAACAATATTTACTGGAATATTGCCCATACCGTTGCTACCCAGCAGCTTTTACATTATTATTTAAGCGGAAATCCTTTCCGTATTGATAAATACTGGGTTGAAACCTACAAAAAAGGAACATTACCGAACTTAAACGTTCAAAAATCCGAGGTGGAAGATCTGGAGTTTTTACTTACAGAAACCTCTAAGATTTTAATGAAAGATTATGACAGTGATTTCTTTTCAGACTACACTCCTTACACCACAAGTTTCGGGATGGATCTGAAAAGCATCCAGGATGCCATCATCTTTAACAATATGCATGAAAGCCTGCATTATGGATATGTAATGGCACAGAAAAGAGCAATTTTAGGAGAAAAATATTAGAAGGAAGCTGGAAGAAAGGAGGCAGGAAGTTTGTAGTCATCACAACCACGAACCTTCCAATCCCGAACCCCGATACCCTTAAACATAAAATTTTATACAAATCAATGAAAGACGATTTTATTTTCGGGCTGCGTCCCGTGATTGAAGCAATTGAAGCGGGAAAAACGATTGACAAGATCTTTGTGCAGAATGCACTTCAGGGTCCTATTTATGCTGAACTGAAAGCGATTTTAGCGAAAAATAAAATCCGTCCCAATTATGTTCCGGTTGAAAAACTGAACCGTTTTACAAGAAAAAACCACCAGGGTGTGGTAGCTTTTATTTCGGATGTTCCGTTTCATAAAGTGGAGGATCTTGTTCCACAATTATTTGAAGAAGGTAAAACACCATTCCTTTTGATTCTGGACAGACTTACAGATGTAAGAAACTTTGGAGCCATCTGCAGAACAGCAGAATGTGTAGGGATAGATGCTGTAATTATTCCTGAAAAGGGAGCTGCACCCATCAATTCTGATGCAATCAAAACTTCTGCAGGAGCTATTTATAATATTAAAATCTGTAAGGAAAACAATCTTGCTCATGCAGTAGATTTCCTTCAGCAGAGCGGTATTACCGTATTTTCAGCATCTGAAAAAGCTCAAAAACTAATCTATGATGTAGATTTCACAGAACCATGCGCTATCGTTATGGGAAATGAGGAAACAGGAATTTCTAAAGAAGTACTGCACCATTCTGATGAAAAAATAAAACTTCCTATTGAAGGAAAAACTCAATCTCTGAATGTTTCCGTAGCATGTGGAGCCATCCTTTATGAAGCGGTGAGACAGAAGAGTCTGAAAATAAATTAATTCGATAACACAACACTTAAAAAAATTAGAAAATGAAAAACATAGCAGCAATAGCGCTATTATCATCTATAGCTTTTGTATCTTGTAAAAAAGAAACAGCAAAAATCACGAAAGTAGATCCTAAAACAGGAAAAACTGTAACCGTAGAAGTTCCTGCTGACTCTGTAGCAAAGGTGGCAGAAAATCCTGCTATCAGAGACTCTGCCGGAATCGTTACTCAAACGTTCAAACTTGAAAAAGGGAAAACTTACCCGCTGACAACTTACCAGAGAGATGTAAAAACAATGACGGACCCACAAGGGAAATCCATCACTGCAACAGCAGAATCTACGGATGAAATGAACTTCACAGTAAACGATATCAAAGGAAACGTTTACGAAATGACGCTTAACCTTGTTTCTAAGAGAAGTTCCCAGTCTGCACAGGGTAAAACAGTTGTAGTAGACACTAAACAAGCTCTTCCGAAAGAGGATGATCTTAAAATGATCTGGAATATCAACAAAGCGCTTACCAGCAACAAACTTGATATGAAGATGGATACAAAGGGGAATGTGATTTCCATTACAGGTTTTGATGCTGTTTATACTAAAGTTTCAACAACTCTTACTCCATTAATTAAGGATGCCAATGAAAGAGCAAGCGTTGTAGCAAGCCTTAAAGAGTCTTTTAATGAGAAAGTATTGAAAGATCAGTTCAATAAAAATCTTTCTATCATTCCTAAAAAAGGGGTGAAAGTAGGTGAAAAATGGAGCACATCTGAAAATGCAGATCCAAACGGAACCATTAAAGTAACTTCAAACTATGTTTTAAAAAGCCTAGGAAACGGAATTGCTGAAATTGCTGTAACCGGAGGTATTCCGAAGAAAACTGAAAAGAAAGCTCAGGGACCTATCACCCACAGCATGAGCAGTGAGCTTGCCCAGAACGGAACCATTAAGTTTGATGAGAATACTGGATGGATCATCAACCAGAATATCAATGTAAAAACAACGCAGGTAGAAACTATTTCAGACGGAAAACAGTCTCAATCTATGAAGAGCGTTTCCAATTCTTCTGTAATGGTAAATCCTTCTGCAAAATAATTAAAGCTTAAAAGGGTAAGGATCAAACTTTGATTCTTGCTCTTTAAACCTTAAATCAATTTATTATGAAGTACATTCTTGAGTTAGTACTGTCCGCCATTATTATTTTCTTTGTCTGGAATATTCTGAAGAGAATTTTCTTTAAGACATTCTACAGCTACAGGTTTAATAACCAACAACAAAATAATTCAAGAGAAGACATCCACAACTCGAATAAGAATAACAAACAAAACCTTAAATGGGATGCAGAAACCGTAGACTATGAAGAGGTGAAAGAGAGTAATGACAAAAGGTAAAAAATCCAAGAAATAAAAGATAATAACCAGCATGGCAAAAAATAAAAACTTAATTTATATTGCAGTTTCGTTAGTAGTATTTATAGTTTTAGCATTTTTATATTCCACTCCTGTATTTTCAGGAAAACAGCTTTTTCAGCATGATATTGTGCAGTACAGAGGAGGAGCAAAGGAACTTTTAGACTATAGAGCGAACACAGGGAATGAAACGTATTGGAGTGACTCCATGTTCGGGGGAATGCCTACTTATCAGATGGGTAGCCAGTTTAAAGGCGATATCATCAAAAAAATCGACAGCAACCTGAATTTCCTGCCAAGACCGGTCAATTATCTCTTCCTGCTTTTTGCAGGTTTTTTCCTTTTGGGAATGGTAGTGGTGAGAAACTGGAAATACGCCTTACTGGGCGCTACTTTCTTCGGTCTTTCCACTTATTTCTATATTATTATTGCCGCGGGACACAATGGAAAAGTAAATACTATTGAATATTTTGCTCCGCTTTTAGCCGGAATTTTACTGGTTTACATCAGAAAACAATATATCTGGGGATTCATTGTTACTACACTGTTTATGGGACTACAGATTGCAGCCAATCATCCACAGATGACCTATTACCTGTTTCTGGCCCTAGGATTCTTATTCCTTTCCGAATTAATCAGAGCGATCCAGAAAAAGACGCCAATGAAACATTTCCTGATCTCTTCAGGAATCATTGCAGCTTCTTGTATTATTGGAGTTGGAATGAATTCCCAAAGAATTATGGCCAATTCTGAATATGTAAAGGAAACTGTTCGTGGAAAACAGATTTTAACCAATGACAGCCATACTTCAGGAAAATCCGGGATGGATAAGGAAAGTATGCTGATGTGGAGCTACGGGCAGCTGGAAACGTTAAACCTTTTCATTCCAAGGCTAATGGGTGGCGGAAGCCAGGAACCGGAAGCTAAGGAAATGATGAATAAGGTACAGGAGCTTGTTCAGGAAAATGTAGGTTCACAGGCTGAAATGGACAGGATTTCAAAAGGTTTCAGCGGAATGACCTACTGGGGTGACCAACCGGGAACTTCAGGACCTGCTTATCAGGGAGCTATCGTATGTTTCCTAGCTCTGTTAGGATTCTTCTTTGCATGGAAAAAATACCGTTACTGGATTTTAGGGGCTTCTATTCTGACCATCTTGCTGGCTTGGGGAAGCAACTTTATGCCGCTATCTGATTTCTTTATAGATTATGTGCCGTTTTACAATAAATTCAGAGCACCATCTTCTATCCTTGTGGTAGTAGAGTTATTATTCCCTTTAATTGCTATTTTAGGACTATACAGATTCTTCACGGATGAAAAACTGACTGAGGAATACAAACAGAAAATCCTGATGTACGTAAGTGGCGGAACATTAGGGCTACTATTAATTCTTTTGATCTTCGGTAAATCATTACTTGGGTTTTCTACTGCCGGGGAAAAGACTTACTTCCCACCTTTCCTATTGGATTATTTAGTAGATGAAAGATACAAACTCTTCAAAGCAGACGCTATCAAGGCATTTATCTATGTAGCGATTGCTGCCGCTGCCCTATTCTTCAGCTTAAAGAAAAAACTTAATCCTAATATTGCTTTATTAGTAATTGGTTTGGTAAGTTTATTTGATCTGTGGACTGTCAACAAACGTTATTTAAATGATGAAAACTATGTAGACAAGATCTTTGCAGAGAACCCTTTCCAGACAGAAAGTTCAGATTTATTAGCAGAAAAAGTGCAGGGAAATCCGAACCTTGAGTCTATTTTATCTACTGTAAACGTCAATAAAGCCTTAGAAACAATTGCTGATAAGGATAAAGCACATTACAGAATTTACAACCAAACCCTGGGAGTTACCAGCGAAACCAATACCTCTTATTTTAAAGCATCTATTGGGGGATACCACGCTGTCAAACTGAGAAGATATGATGATGTACTGAACGAGTATATCTCCAATACCGACACTGTAAAAACACCAAGAATATTAAACTTACTGAATGCAAAATATATGGTTTTTGGAGGTCCGGATCAGCCTCAGGTAGTTCCGAATCCTAAAGCTAACGGAAATGCATGGTTCGTAAGCGACCTTAAGTTTGTGGATACTCCTAACGAAGAAATTAAATCTATCGGGGAAATTGACAGTAAAAAAACAGCGGTTATTGCTTCTTCTGATAAGGCTTATTTCAGTAATAAACCTGTTCAGGCAGATTCTACAGCATTCATCAATTTAACTTCGTACCAGCCTAACGAGTTAGAGTTTAAATCTCAATCTAAGACTCCTCAATTGGCCGTTTTCTCTGAAGTATATTACCCTCACGGATGGAAAGTTCTCGTAGATGAAAAAGAAGTTCCGTATATTAAAGCAGATTATTTACTTCGTGCAGTACACGTTCCTGCAGGAAATCACCACATAAGAATGGTATTTGAGCCGGAAGTAATTGAAAAAGGAAAATGGATTTCTCTATTAAGCTTCGGACTATTTATAGCACTGGCTGCTTTTGGAGTTTTCTGGATGAATAAAAACAAGAAAAAAGAAACTTTTGTTGAACCAACTGCCTAATTTAAACATTGTGCTTCTGTCACTGCATGAAGAGATAGAATGAGATTCTTCACTACGCTTCGCTTCGTTCAGAATGACAAATGAATAAAAGACCATTCATATAAAAAATGGAACAAAAGAAAATATTGATAATCACCTATTACTGGCCTCCTGCGGGAGGTCCTGGTGTTCAAAGATGGCTGAAGTTCGCTAAATATCTGCCGGATTTTGGCTGGAAACCGGTAATCTACACTCCGGAAAACCCAAGCTATCCATTGATGGATGAGACTTTGATGAAGGACGTTCCTGAAAACATTGAAATCGTAAGAACAAAAATCTGGGAACCTTATCAGCTGGCTGAAAAGCTTAATAAAAGCAATAAAAAATTTAAAGCAGGCCAATTTGATGTTGGTAAAAATCAAAGCTGGAAATCCAGGCTTTCGATATGGGTAAGAGGTAATTTTTTCATTCCTGATGCCAGAGTTTTCTGGGTAAAACCATCTGTTCAATTTCTGGAAAAATATTTACAGGACAATAAGATTGATACCATTGTAACTTCCGGGCCACCCCACTCTCTTCATCTGATTGGATTAGGCTTAAAAGATAAATTACCGAATTTAAAATGGATTGCAGATTTCCGTGATCCATGGACAGAGATTTCTTATTACAAACACCTGAAACTTACCAAGAGTTCAGACAAAAAGCATCGCCAATTGGAAAGCGCTGTATTCAAAACAGCAGATATTACTCTGGC
>NZ_MAYF01000114.1 GCF_001684955.1 Chryseobacterium contaminans
CGACCTGGCTGTAAATGCAGAAAAAGCTACGGGCTTTCTTTCTTCCAGAGAACTTCCGGTATTGTGGGCCATTACCAAAGGCTCCTTTATCAATAAGTTGATTATTCTTCCTATTGCGTTTCTACTCAATTGGCTTTATAAACCCGCTATTGAAATGATCCTTATCCTGGGAGGTTTATACCTTGCGTTTGAAGGCGTGGAAAAAATCATTGAGTTTCTGTTTCACCGCTCTAAAAAAGGACATGAAGTGGTGGAGGAGAGTAAAGAAGATGAAGATTCTGAAGTTTCTGAAAAAGCAAAAGTCAACTCAGCAATCAGAACAGATTTTATTCTTTCTATTGAAATCGTAATTATTGCTTTAGGCTCTGTTATTCAGGAAAATCATCCATTGATTACACAGATTATTACCGTTACTTTTGTGTCGTTTATTGCAACAGTAGGTGTTTACGGGATTGTAGCTCTTATTGTGAGAATGGATGATGCTGGTTTTAAATTGATCAAAAAAAGTCACGATAAAGGATTCTTTTCCTCTCTTGGACATCTTTTGGTGAAAGCATTACCTGTAATCATCAAAATTTTAGGTGTAGTAGGAACAATTGCTTTGATTCTTGTGTCTGGAGGGATCTTTGCTCATAATATTCACTATCTGCATGAATTACTACCAACATGGCCGGATATTTTAAAAGAATTCACTTTCGGGATCGTTGGCGGATTGGCCGCAGTTCTTGTTTTCACAATAGGAAAAGCGATCTATTCCCTGGCTACAAAAAAATAATTGAGGTAAGAATATAATACAAAAATCCTGCATTATTTTATGCAGGATTTTTTTATGGTCTTAATTCAAAAGAAAATTTTTAAATAGTTATAACAAACTTTTTGTTATTCTATAAAAGCTTAGCTATTTATTCTGTTGTGTAGAGATTCCACCTTGAACACTAAACCCTAAACTTGAAACAAAAAAAAGAGGCCTGAGCCTCTTTTATATTAATTGAATAAATCTTTCACTTTATCAAAAAAAGTTTTTTCCTTTCCGGACGGTTCTGCAACCATTTCTCCGCTGGACATTTGCTTTTCAAAGAAGTCTTTTTGCTCCTTGGTAAGTTTTTGAGGCGTCCAGACATTGATATGAATAAACATGTCTCCTTTACCATAACTGTCGATGCTTGGAAGACCTTTTCCTGCCAATCTTAAGATTTTTCCGGATTGAGTTCCAGGATCAACGGTGATCTTTACTTTTCCGCCTACTGTAGGAATCTCTTTTTTCGTTCCTAAAGCAGCTTCAGCAAATGAAACATATAATTCCTGGTGAAGATTGTCTCCCTCTCTTTTGATCGTTTGATCTACTTCCTCTTCAATGATTACCAACAAATCGCCCGGAGTTCCTCCAAATGGAGCATCATTTCCTTTTCCTCTTACATTAAGCTGGATTCCGTCTCTTGCTCCTGCAGGAATATTGATTGTGATTTCTTCCTCATCTTTTACAAGACCCTGAGCATTAGCTCCGGCAGGAATTTTATCAGCAACTTTTCCGATTCCCTGACAAGTGCTACAAGTAGTCTGAGTCTGCATTTGACCAAACATCGTGTTCATTACTTTCAGCTGAACACCGGAACCGTTACAGGTAGGACAGGTTTTTGAAGTGGCACCTTCTGCCATCTTCATTTTTTTAACTTTAATGGTTTTATGGGTACCGTTTACCATTTCCTCAAGGTTCAGTTTGATCCTGATTCTTAAATTAGAACCTTTCACCTGCTGACGGCCACCACCGCCGCCGCCGAATCCTCCAAAACCGCCACCGAAAATATCTCCAAACTGGCTGAAAATATCCTCCATGTTCATTCCGCCTCCGAAGCCTCCGCCTCCGAAACCACCATTTCCGCCCATTCCGGCGTGACCGAACTGGTCATATCTGGCACGTTTCTGATCGTCGCTTAATACTTCGTAAGCCTCAGCAGCTTCTTTAAATTTCTCCTCAGCCTCCTTATCCCCTGGATTTTTATCCGGGTGATATTTGATGGCCATTTTGCGGTATGCTTTTTTTATTTCGTCGGCAGATGCAGATTTGCTGATCCCAAGAACCTCGTAATAATCTCTTTTTGACATGACAATTGAATAATTGATTGTTGATAAATGATAAAAGATATTGTAAAGCTAATAAGTGAAACATTCATCAATTATCACTCATCATTTATCATTTATAAATTTTAGTTTCCTGTTACTACTTTAGCAAAACGAATTACTTTATCATTCAAAGTATATCCCGTTTCAATAACATCTACGATTTTCCCTTTCAGATCCTCAGATGGAGCAGGAATTTGGGTAATAGCTTCATGGAAGTCTACATTGAAGCTGTCACCAGCATTCACTTCCATAGCTTTTAATCCTTTTTCAGTAAGTTTATTTTTGAATTTCTGATAGATAAGTTCAACCCCCTGAAGATCTGCCGGATTCCCGTTTTTAGCGATTTCTTTTAAGGCTCTTTCAAAATCATCTAAAACACCCAACATAGAAACCATCATATCCTGATTGGCATATTGGAAGAATTCCATTTTCTCCTTAGAAGTTCTTTTTTTATAGTTTTCGAATTCAGCATATAATCTGATGTAACGGTCTTTTTCTTCTGCCAAAAGTTCCTCAGCAGAAGGAGTAGCTGTCACATTGTCCTGAGACGCTGCTTCATTCTGAATGTTGTTATCTTCCTGATTATTGATGCTTTCTTCGTTAATATCCTGATTTTCCATAATTCAATATTTATTTACAGGAATGATTCGCAAAGATTCTGCCAAAGGAAAAAACAGGACATTAAGGCAGAAAAACAAACGGAAAGTCCAAACTATATTGACAAGAAGATAAGAAATAAAGAGCAGATAGTAATAGAAGAAAAATGGAAGACAGCAGAAAATAAAAGTTCAAGATTCAGACTTAAAAAGATACAATTTTAAACTCTAAATCTTGAACTTTGGTATCCGATCTCGAATAACGACCCCAATAATATCTTTTACTGTTCTCCAGCAAACGTCTGATACAACAGATATGCATTTAAAACAATGATAATAATGGAAATGATCCATACACAAACCTTTAGGAAGGGTGTATTGACAAATTCTCCCATTTTAGCTTTATCATTCGTAAACATCACGAGGGGAACCACCGCAAAACTGAGCTGCATTGATAAAATAACCTGGCTTAAAACCAATAGTTCTGTTGTTCCCTGTTCTCCGTAAATAATAGCAACAATTAATGCCGGAATAACTGCTATAAGTCTTGTGATAAGTCTTCTCAACCATGGTTTTAATTTAATATTTAAGAAACCTTCCATGACGATCTGACCGGCCAAAGTTCCTGTTAGGGTTGAGTTTTGTCCTGAAGCCAATAATGCGATCGCGAAAGCAATACTTGCCATTGATGCTCCCAGGATTGGCGTCAGCATCTGATAAGCGTCATGAATATCACCCACATGCTGGTTACCGGTAGTATGGAAGGTAGCGGCCGCCAGAATTAAAATGGCTGCATTGATAAAAAATGCCAGCATCAAAGATACTGTACTGTCTATAGTGGCAAATTTAATCGCCTCTTTTTTACCTTCTGTATCTCGGGTGTAATCTCTTGTCTGTACAATACTGCTGTGAAGATACAGGTTGTGTGGCATTACGGTGGCTCCTAAAATACCGATGGCTATGTAAAGCATTGCCGGATTCTGAATAATTTCTTTTTGCGGTACCAATCCACCCAGAATTTCATTAAAAGCAGGTTTGGAAATAATAATTTCATAGACAAAGCAGGAAAGGATTACAAAAATAAGTCCGCCTACAATACTTTCAATCCATCGGAATCCTTTTGCCTGAAGGAGAAGGATAACCAGTACATCCACAGTTGTAATTACAATTCCCCAGGTTAGCGGAATATGGAACAGAAGATTTAAGGCTATTGCAGAACCAATAACTTCGGCGAGATCACAGGCGGCAATAGCTATTTCACAAAATATCCAGAGAATAAAATTGGTAGTAGGGCTAAAGTGGTCTCTACAGGCTTGTGCTAGATCTCTTTCTGCAACTACGCCAAGTTTTACCGATAAATGCTGTAAAACCACCGCAAAAATATTGGAGATAAGAATAACCGAAAGCAGAGTATACCCAAACTGAGCGCCTCCGGCAATATCCGTAGCCCAGTTTCCAGGGTCCATGTATCCTACAGCAATCATAAGGCCGGGTCCTGCAAAGGCCAGATATTTCCTCCAAAAGCTAGCTTTTTTAGGAACTTTAATAGAAGAATAAACTTCTGATAAAGAGTGTGATGTTTTATCTTTTCGCCAAGCGCTTTTTAAATTGAAATTCATAAATGTTAGAAATGACTAACAAATTTAATTAAATAAATGTAAACACAAAAATCATGGCATAGAAAAATCCCGGAAATGACTTCCCGGGATTCAATTTTTATTGATTCTAAAGATTATTTAGCAAATCTTACAGACATTTTTCTGTCAGCAGCCCTTTCAGCATCAGAAGCCTTTGCATCTACTGTAGCAAATTTACTTCCGTAACCTTCTGCTCCTAATACCTGAGCACCAACTCCTGCTTTTGCTAAAGCTGCTTTAATGAAATCAGCTCTTGCCTGAGATAGTTTTACGTTGGAAGCTTCGTTTCCTGTTTTATCAGTATATCCACCGATTTTGATTTTTGCATCAGGGAAAGCTTTAAGAATAGCTACCAAGTTATCCAGCTGTCCTTGTGATCCAGCTTCTAATTCTGTAGAACTTCCCATTTTAAAGTTAACGTGATCGAAATCATACCATTTGTCTTTCAATGCTGCATCATCTGCTGCATTTTTGTATCCGTCAGTTTTCAGGAATGAAATCATCTGGTCTTCCATACCTCCTTTGTACCCTTTCAGTGATACTCCGTTAAGATCAATGTTCTCATCGGTTTTAGCTACAGGAGCAGCTGGGGTACCTGGTGCGGTTGAAGTTGCAGAAGCCGTATCTACAGAGGTTCCTGTAGAGTCTGAGGTAGAAGTCATTGTAGTAGTAGTTTGCTTCTTCTCACACTGTTTCCAAAGGAAATATCCGGCTGCAATTAATAATAAAAGCGGAAGCAACCATTTCCAGATTGAACCTCCGCCTTGATTATTGTTGTTATTTTCAAATTGTTCTCTTATTTCTCTTGCTCCTTCACTTACATTTTCTCTTGCTGTAGCAACACCTTCAGCGATGTTGTCCTTAGCAGTAGAAGTTACTGAAGAAACGGTTTCTTTTGCCTGGCCAAACCAATTTTCAGCTCCTAATCCAAAGGAAGCCAAAGAAAGACCTGCTGGCAGTAAAGAAGAAATAATGCCTTTCTGATCATTCAGTAAGCTGGAAATACCTGAAGCACCCAAATTATTGTCTGCTGCATATTTTCCTACAGTGCCTACTGTAGCCCCGGTAACCAGGTTTAACAAAGAACCTGCAGAATTGTTGCTGATTCCTGAAAAACTGGCAATGGAATTCACTAATCCGCCAATCTTATCTCCAAAAAGAGAAGATAATAAAGAGGTAATAATAGGGTTATTAGATGATCCACCTAATAGGTTCCCTAAAATTCCGCTTGAAGAGGCTTTCGTAATAGCATCCACAACACCAGGGTTGTCTGCGTTATTGGCTAATCCACCTACTACTGCAGGTAATAAACCACCAATTGCTTTAGAAATTCCGGATTCGCTTTCTCCAAACTGCGAAGCAGCCTGTGAAACCAAAGCGGGACCTAATTGTCCTTTAATTAAATCAATGACATTTAAAGACATAATAAATTTTTTTAGATTAATGTTGAGATAAATTTAAACAAAAATCCGTCTAAATGTCATTTTTTTTTCAATAATTGTTGAAAAATTAACGAAATTTCCTAGAATCGTTAAAATTA
>NZ_MAYF01000115.1 GCF_001684955.1 Chryseobacterium contaminans
TCTACTTGAGAAACTACCCGTAATTTAAAAGCTATACTGTAGTCTCTTTGGGTGCGCTTTTCTCTTTTTAATACTTGTTCTTTCATAAATAAGTCGATTAGTTGTCAACTTATTTCAGGACGGGACATACATCTTATAAAAAGCATCCATAGGCTGGGTGCTTTTTTTTTACTAAATTTGACCCATAAATCCCTTTTTAAAATGCAAAACTACCTGGATCTTTTACAGCATATTTTAGACAACGGAACTGATAAAACCGATAGAACCGGCACTGGTACAAGAAGTGTATTCGGGTATCAGTTAAGATATGATCTGTCAAAAGGATTTCCTTTGGTAACCACTAAAAAAGTGCATTTAAAATCTATTATCTACGAATTGCTTTGGTTTCTGAAAGGTGATACCAATATCAAATACCTTAAAGATAACGGAGTAAGTATTTGGGACGAATGGGCTGATGAAAACGGTGATTTAGGACCTGTTTACGGAGCCCAGTGGAGAAGCTGGAACGGCGCAGACGGAAAAGTAGTGGATCAGATCACTGAAGTCATTGATCAGATTAAAAAGAATCCGGATTCCAGAAGGCTGATTGTTTCCGCATGGAATGTTGCCGAGATCCCGAATATGGCATTGGCACCTTGTCATGCATTATTCCAGTTTTATGTAGCAGATGGGAAATTATCATTGCAGCTGTATCAGAGAAGTGCTGATGTTTTCCTTGGAGTTCCTTTCAATATTGCCAGCTATGCATTACTACTGATGATGGTTGCGCAGGTGTGTGACCTTGAAGTAGGAGATTATGTTCATAGTTTTGGAGATGTTCATATTTACAACAACCATTTTGAACAGGTGAACAGACAGCTTTCAAGAGAAACAAGGCCGCTTCCTACGATGAAACTGAACCCTGAAGTTAAAAATATCTTCGATTTCGATTTTGAAGATTTTACCTTGGAAAACTATGATCCGCATCCGGGAATTAAAGCTCCTGTAGCAATTTAATATTGCATTACCTCTTTTATTATCTTTTGTAATTAACAGATTTCTATTATTTTTGATGTTTGAGTGAGCATCTGATGCTCTGCACAGATTTTGAAAAAATAATATGGAAAAACAATTGAACAATACGTATCTGGTATTTTTGAATATCCTGATTGTTGTTTATAATCTTTATATATGGTTTTCTGTTTTCACAGAAAAAGCCATTGTAGCAGATGATTTAAAAGAAGCTTATAACGCAAGGCATATTTCCGAACCTTATTTTAGTTATATCTATTCCTACCTGGATTCTTCCAATATGGCTGCAAGACCCGTATCCGGATTTATAACAGGAACTTTGGTTTTTCTTTCAAAATATAATGATTCTATTTACCTTTTAGGAATACTTTTTTTTCCACTTTCATTGTTTGCTGTGTATTGGGTAACACAAAAAATTCTGTCAAAAGAATTGGCGAGCCTGATCACTTTGCTGTATTCATGTTCTGTAATTGGTACAAGTATTCAGTTTTCTCCCATTATGCTGAACTCTAACCTGGCAACAATATTTTTTAGTCTGAGCATTTATTCTGTATATACCCGTAAAAATATTCTGATCAGCGCCCTGTTCTTTATACTTTCCATATTAAGTTATGAGATTTTTCTGCCGCTTATCCTTCTCAATCTGTTTTTAATCAAAGACAATAAAAAAAGATTTGTATTTTTGTTGTTGACGGTTGGTTCAGTTGTTATTTTCAGAAAAGTAATTCAGCCCGCAATATTTGTCCATTCTTATCAAAGGGATGAAGTAGGGAAGATTTTAGAATTGAAAAGAGTTATTCAGGTAACAATTTTAACGGTAAAGTTATTTTTCAAAGATATTTTTGTTGGAATTCATAAAGGATTATTAAATCTTAAAAACCTTCATATTCTAGAAATACTTCTGGCTTTGATAATGTCTTCGGTTGTTTATAAAGTATTCTCTGGCTACGATTTTAAAAATAAATTAAAGCATATTAAAAACGTAGGTTGGATTTCTTTGGTTTCAATAATCCTTGCCATAAGCGTTTTCTATGTTTCTGCCTATATCCCGACACTTTTTGGATTTGATAACAGAAGCCTGGGAGCCATAAGACTTTTTTATACACTCTTCATTATTTCAGGAGTCATTTATTGTGCTTTTAAATTGAATTTAGGAAATAAAACAATAAGTGCCACTTTTGCAGGAATAGCCTTTCTTCTGCTTACTACGAATATAAGCGTAAAAAATGCCTGGATTTATGCCAGCCGGTTTAACTATAAAATGTTTCACGAACTTAGTAAAACGCTAAAGGCTGAAAATATTACAAGTGGAGTAGTTTGTTTAAGATATGATATGTTCACTGAGCTGAAGACCAATCCGCATTTTATCCTAAGAGAGCCTATTTTTTACAACAACTGGGAATGCCGTATGTTGTCTGAAATAAATGGAATTGATGTTAAAAAAGTCTGGGTTTTTAATGCAGACAGGCAAACCAAATGTGAGATGGTATTTCTGTATAAAAATGGGAAGATTGTTAGAGAAAAATAGTAGGTAAGACAGGAAGTCAGAAGCTGGAGGAGGGAAGTTTTTCCAGCCAGCCGGTAACTGATGTTTTATCCTTTTCATATAAACAGGTACTTTTTTTAGAATGATTTACAATTCATATTTCAACCGATAGTAACTTCCAGCCTCTAGCTTCCATCTTCCAACCTTCTCATTCCTCCCACAATAAAAATTCTCCAACAGACCCATTGTTTCTAAAATAAGTTTTAAATTTGAAAGAACTTGACTCTGGTCCTTTAACAAAGGGGATCATTATAAATCCAATTACAAAAATTATGAAGTATTTAAAAATAAATATTGAAGAGAATGCAGACCCTGAAGTGTTGAAAAATATTGTACTTCAGTTAAAAGGTGTTGCTTCAGCAGAAATTGTTGACGATGAGAATCCGCAAAGTGAACTGAAAAAAGCTTTTGCCAAAACAAAAGAACAGTTGAAAACCGGCGACTATGAGACATTAGTCAATGATATTTTCGATATCATCATAAAAAAATAACTCTAAAATTATAAAGTAGACAGATGAGAAAGGCCATTTTATCGATTGCTATACTCGGAATCTTATTTTCCGCCAATGTATCAGCACAAACCGAAACTTCAGGAAGAGAAAAAGTGTACAGGGCTACCCATACCAAGGTAACAGAACTTAAACATACAAAACTGAAGGTAAATTTCGATTATCAGAAAGAGCAGATGAATGGAGAAGAATGGTTGACAGCTTCACCGTATTTCTATCCAACCAATGAACTGATCCTTGATGCCAAAGCAATGCTGATCCATGAAGTAGCCCTTGATAACAATGGTAAAAAATCTCCTTTAAAATATGAGTATAAAGATGATATCCTGAAAATCACATTGGATAAGACCTATCAGAAAAATCAGGATTATACCGTCTACATTAAATATACTTCACGTCCAAACGAAGTTAAACAGCAGGGAAGTATGGCGATTAATGATGCTAAAGGACTTTATTTCATTAATGCACAGGGAACAGATCCCGAACTTCCAACACAAATCTGGACACAGGGTGAAACGGAAGCCTCATCTGCGTGGTTTCCAACTATCGATAAACCCAATCAAAAAACAACTCAGGAAATCTACATGACCGTTCCTGATAAATATGTTACCCTTTCTAATGGTATCTTGAAAGACTCCCAAAAAGAATCCAATGGACTTAGAACCGATCATTGGGTAATGGATAAAAGACATTCTACTTATCTTTTCTTCATGGGAGTAGGTGAGTATGCCATTGTAAAAGACAAATGGAAGAATATCCCTGTTGATTACTATATTGAAAAAGAATACGAACCTTACGCAAAGCAAATCTATGGAAATACTCCGGAAATGATCGATTTTTTCTCTAAAAGGATGAATTACGATTATCCGTGGGCTAAATACGCACAGATTTCTGGCAGAAACTATGTGAGTGGCGCTATGGAAAATACTACAGCAACGCTTCACGGAAGTGATATTCTTCAAAAACCGGGGCAGCTTATTGATGAGAATACCTGGGAAGATACCATTGCCCATGAGTTATTCCACCACTGGTTTGGAGACCTGGTAACCGCAGAAAGCTGGAGTAATCTTACTGTAAATGAATCCTTCGCTAATTATTCAGAATACCTTTGGAACGAACATAAATACGGAAAAGATCAGGCTGATTATCATCTGATGACAGATGTAAACAGATATATCCATAATCCTTCTGATTTTAAGAAAAACCTGGTAAGATTCAATTACGAATCCCGTGAAGATGTATTTGATCTGGTAACCTACCAGAAAGGAGGTGGTATTCTGAATATGCTGAGAAATTATTTGGGAGACGATGCTTTTTTTGCGGGAATGAACGATTATCTGAAAACCAATGAATATCAGAATGCAGAAGCCCATCAGTTAAGACTTTCCTTTGAAAAAGTTTCCGGAAAAGATCTGAACTGGTTCTTTAATCAGTGGTATTTCGGAAGTGGAAATCCGAAAATCAACTATTCATTTACATTTGAACCTGTGAAAAAACAGGTGGCTGTTACCATTAATCAGACCCAGGATCAGATGTTTGAGTTTCCTCTGGCTATCGATGTGTATGACAATGGAAAACCAAAGCGATATAATGTTTGGGTAAAGGCTGATGCAAAGAATACATTCAACTTTGATGTTTCAAAAGCTCCGGATTTAGTAAACATCAATGCAGATGGTGTTCTTTTGGCTGATATTACCGATATAAAAACTCCGGAGCAGAATCTTTTACAGTTTACGAATTCCAAAGAGTTTAAAAACAGATATAATGCTTTAGCGGGAATAAAAGATCAGGTAGGAAAAAGCCCTGCTGCAACAAAATTATTGGCTGCAGCACTGAAAGATCCTTTCTTCAGAATAAGAATTCAGGCTTTGGAATTAGTAGACCTTAGCAATCCTGAACAAATGAAAGCATTAGGAGCCGATGTTGAAAAACTGGCTTCCAACGATCCTAAAACATTAACACAGGCTGCAGCTATTGCCGCTTTGGCTAAAACAAAAGATAAAAAATACCTTCCTCTTTTTGAAAAAGGAATGGGAGCTGTTTCGAATGCCGTCAAAGGAAGTTCGCTAGGAGCTATTTTGGCTATGGATCCGTCAAAAGCAAATTCGTTGGCAGATAAGATTGATCTGGACGGGGCTTCTGATGATTTGCAGGCGCAGTTACTTCCTATTATTGTAAAAAATAAAGTGGTTTCTCAAATGCCAAAAATTGCCCGGCTGGTGGCATTCTATCCTTTTATTAAGTTCCAGAATCCGGAATTAGGAAAATCTGCAGAAGAAGGCTATAACTGGATTATGTCATCAGATAACTTAAAAGCTACGGAAAGTGTGACTAAGATTTTAGGGTATGCCAAAAATCAGATAGGAGATAATCCACAGGCTAAAATGATGGTGGTTCAGATGCTGAGAGATGGTTTAAGTAAGAAAATGGAATTGCTGAAACAGAATCCACAGAATGCGGCAAGCATTAATAAACAGATTGATGTTATCAATAAAGCTATTGAAAATTATAAATAAGAAATAGAGCCGGCAAAGTTGCCGGCTTTATTTTTATGTAGTTTTTAACTTGGATGGTTTACAAATCTTGATAAAATTCTGCACTCAGGTTTAAAAGGTAGAAAAAGTCTTTAATAAAATCTGGTTGGATCTTATTGATTTTTAATAATATTACAAAAATCAGTTGTTTTTACTGTTGTTTTTTGCGTTATCTTTCATAAATTCGTTTAAAATTTAAAAAATTATGAGT
>NZ_MAYF01000116.1 GCF_001684955.1 Chryseobacterium contaminans
GTTGACCAGAACATGAAACTGGATCTTTTCCTTATTCAGGAGGAGCTAAAATCCAATACAAATACAATAGAAGAAGTAATTGTATCCGGAGTTAAAAAGGATAAAAATTTATCCAGTGCCCAGATGGGAACTGAAACATTAAGCATCAAAAATATTGAGAAACTTCCTGTATTATTTGGTGAAAAAGATGTGATGAAAACCATACAGCTTCTGCCGGGTATTAAAAGTAACGGTGAAGGAAGCAGCGGTTTCAGTGTACGTGGTGGTGCTACAGACCAAAACCTGATTCTTCTGGATGAGGCTCCGGTTTATAATGCTTCACATTTGCTTGGTTTTTTCAGTACGTTCAATAGTGATGCGTTAAAGGACGCCAGCATTATTAAAGGAAACAGCCCGGCACAGTATGGAGGCCGTCTTTCTTCTGTAATGGATGTTAAAATGAAGGACGGAAACAACAAAAATTATAACATTAATGGAGGAATCGGGCTGATTAGCAGCAGGCTAAGTGTAGAAGGGCCTCTTCAGAAAGAAAAGTCATCTTTTATTGTATCCGGCAGACGAACGTATGCAGACCTATTCCTTAAGTCTTCAAAAGATTATAAAGATAATAAGTTATATTTCTATGATCTTAATCTGAAGGCTAATTACCAGATCAATGAGAATAACCGTATCTATCTTTCTGGATATTTTGGAAGAGATGTATTAGGTCTGGGTGATACCTTTAATACCGACTGGGGAAATACTACCGCAACATTGCGATGGAACAGTATCATCAACAGCAAGCTGTTCTCCAATACTTCCCTTATCTACAGTAATTATGACTATAAAATCGGGCTGAAAAACAATGGCAGTGAGTTTAATTTAAATTCAAAGATACAGGACTGGAATCTTAAGCAGGATTTTACCTGGTTTGCAGGAAATAAGCATTCTGTACGTTTCGGTCTGCAGTCTATTTATCATACCCTGACGCCTAGCAGTGCTTCAGGGACGATCGTTAATTCTTTCCCAAGGAATCCAAGATATTCATGGGAAAATGCATTGTATATTAATGATGATTTTAAGGCTACTGATAAGCTTACGATTAATTACGGAGCAAGGCTTTCCATGTTCAGCGTTCTGGGTGGAGATACTTTCAACACCTATGAAAATGGAGTGCTTACAGAAAGCAGGTATTTAGAAAAAGGAAAATTCGGGAAAACATATACCAACCTTGAACCGCGTATTACGGCAAACTACCGCATCAACGAAGTGAGCAGCGTAAAAGGGGGATATTCCAGAAATACTCAGAACCTCCATCTTCTGAGCAACAGCAGCAGCGGAAACCCAACAGACCAATGGATTGGAAGCAGCTATTCGGTGAAACCTGAAATTGCAGATCAGATCAGTGTGGGGTACAGCAGAAATTTCAATAACAATAATTATGAGCTGAATGCCGAAATTTATTACAAATCTATGCAGAACCAGATTGATTTCAAAAACGGAGCCCAAATTGGTTTCAGTACTGCAGCAGATGTAGAAAGTGAGCTATTATTTGGTAAAGGAAGAGCTTACGGATTGGAACTTATCGCTAAAAAGAAAAGCGGAAAGCTTACAGGCTGGATTTCCTATACCTTATCCAAAACTGAAAGAAAGATCAACGGGATTAATGACAATCAATGGTATAACGCGAGAATGGATAAAACGCATGACCTTTCTGTGGTAGCTACTTATCAGCTTAATTCAAAATGGACTTTTTCCGGATTATTCCTTTACAGTACAGGAAATGCAGTGACCTTCCCTATCGGAAAGTATGAGCTTAACGGGCAAACTATATTTCAATACAATAGCAGAAATGCAGACAGAATGCCTGCTTATCACAGGATGGATCTTAGTGCCACCTATGAGCCGGAATCCAACAAACGTTTCCGTGGATCATGGACATTCGGAATCTATAATCTGTATGGCCGACAGAATGCCTACACCATTACTTTTGAGGACAATCCAAACAATCCCGGAACCACCCGTGCCATGCAAACCTCGCTATTCCGTTGGGTTCCTAACATCACTTACAATTTCAAATTTTAAATCATGAAAAAAGTATTTTTTATCATATTATCTGTATTTGCATTAAACTCCTGCCAAAAAGAGATAGACCTGGATCTTGCCGACCAGAGCGGAAATATCGTCATTGAAGGAAATGTCACAGATGTTCAGGGCCTATACACCGTAAAAATTACCAAATCTGTTGGTTTTGCCCAACCCAATCAGTATCCGGCTGTTGCAGATGCTCAGGTTATTTTAAGTGATAATACAGGACAAACGGAGGTCTTGCAGTATACAGGAAGTGGAGAATATATAACAAGTGTCTTTCAGGGAGTTCCTGGAAGAACCTACACCCTTAAAGTTATCGCAGAGGGAAAACAATATACTGCTCAAAGTACTATGCCTAAAGCAGTTGAACTGGAAGGCCTTGCACAGGATTCTTTTAAAATAGGTGATAAAACAACTTATACCCTGCTCCCGATTTTTACAGATCCTGCAGAACTGGGTAATCGTTATCTGTTTAGCTTTACCATCAATGATTTATCTAAAAAATACATCAGCGTACTTTCTGACAATCTAAATAACGGACAACCGAATCAATGGAGCTTAGGCCTTCCTAATGACGACAATAAAGGAAGAGACCATGAGGTTGTACCGGGAGATGTCATCCATGTCGAGATGCAATCTATTGACACCAATATATTCACTTATTACAGTGCCCTTCTTCAGATCTCTGACGGTTATGGCAGCGTTACTCCTGCTAATCCGCCAAGTAATATCAGTAATGGGGCATTAGGATATTTCTCTGCCCATACTGTAAGATCGCTTGATTTTCAAATTCAATAGGCTTTCTTCTATAAATTATAAAACGGTTATTCCTATGGTTTTGGAATAACCGTTTATTTTTTATGGTTTAAAATTATCTCAGTTTCCGCTTCAATGCATAGTATCTGTATAATAGCTTATCATACCGGATGATCCCGAAAAGCAATCCTGCAGCCAGCAATAATGTTTTAAGGTTGATCATCATATACAAAAAACCACCCATAATACATCCTGAGAAAAAACAGCCTATAATAACCAGTTTCAGCGCAATATTCTTTTTAAGCTGTCTGTATTCATTTTCTCTTTCATGAAAAAGCAGTTTTGACAGCTCTATTCCCAGGTCTGTAAAAATTCCGGTCAGGTGGGTAGTCCTTACTACAGACTGAGAGACCCTCGTTACCAGAGAATTCTGAGCACCCATTGCAAACAGTAAAAGCCCGGCAATCATATAGTCTGATATTGAAATCTCCAATAATCTGACCCCGGATACCCCTACAAATCCTAATATAAAAATCTCCATCAATAAAGGAATAAGATGTGGCCTTAATTTCTTATGAAGGGAGGAAAATTCAACAATACAACTTGAACAAAACGCACCGGCCAAAAAACAGATGATAAAAACAAGATAAACAACCGCATTGCTGTAATTTTTAAGAAAAATTTCTTCTGAAAAAAAAGCAAAGTGCCCAGTGATGTTAGTAGTAAGGATTTTCACTGATAAAACACCGACAATATTCACAATCCCGGCAACAAAAGAAAGCGCTGATGCCAGTTTTAAATTGTGAAAATAAGTACGGTTTTTTCCTCTGTGCCTGAACATGTGTGTTGAAGGATTTTTAATATGTTAAGTCTAAAAAACAACTGGATAAAATAAATAAGTAAAAAAAAATAATTTAGAAATGTCAGCAACCGCTGTGAAAAACATGTCAACTTAAATTTTTATCCAGTGCTCTTTTACATCCTTACTATATGATGAATAAATTATTTTATACTTCTTCCGCATTGCTATTCTTAAAACCTCTACCCTTTTAAAATAACTATTATTCTTTATTTATAGGAATTCATGTTTCAACTATCATGATCAGAACTATGATGTTCCCCTTATTCAAAATCTATTTTCTTATTTTTGTAAAATTAATTCGTTCAGGCAGAAAATCTGGTGATTTATGTTGGTTTAAAATGTGATTTAAGTTACAAACTGGACGTTTATTCAATAGCCTTCGTAGAAAAATTATGATCTCAAAATTTATTTTCAACAATCAGTATCTTTTTGATGAACTTCCTGAATATGATAAGGATTTACTTCTAAAGGCCATGAAAACTAAAAACTACCGAAAAAATGAGGCTATATTTACGGATGGCACCAAACCTAATGGTATTTACTATCTTAATGAAGGAAAAATAAAAAAATATAAAGTAGATAATGATGGGCGGGAACAAATCATCTATATCTACAGTTCCGGGGAATTTTTCGGGTATTCGGCTATTTTGAGTCAGGAATCTTATGGAGATACCACTTCTACCCTTGAAAATTCTGTTATCTCTTTTATTTCAAAAGACAACTTTCTTGAGATCCTTAACCAATCTTCTGTTTTTTCAGGGCTTTTGTTAAAATCTTTGAGCCATGAATTCAGTGTAATGGCCAATCTTATTGCGGTTTTATCACACCGTACTGTAAGAGAGCGGGCTGCACTGAGTTTACTGATTCTTCATGACAAGTATAAATCCAGTGATATGCCTGAAGAAGAAATTTTAATCTCCTTATCCCGTGTAGATCTTGCCAATATGGTTGGAACTGCGAGAGAAACCCTTGCCCGTATCCTCAATGATTTTAAGCAGGAAAAATTAATTAAATCAGAGGGACGAAAAATACGGATTCTTGACTTTAAGCAGCTAATTCATATTGCAAATTTCTATTAATAAGTTGTAAATACTTGTGATAATGTGCAATCTGCAAGAAAATAAATGCTTCTCCATTTTAATCTACTGACACCCTGTTGTCATAGTCTGCTCCTAATTTTGTATTCAATTATTTTAAATACAAGATTATATGAAATTAGCATCACTAAGAATCATCACAAAAGACATCAGACAATCTGTTCAGTTTTATGAGAAAGCAATAGGTTTTACTGTACAATGGTATACGGAAGATTTTGCTGAACTTAGGACAAATTCTGTTACTATAGCCATAGGAAGCACCCGTACGATGAAAATGTTTCATGGGGAAGATGTTACAGAATCCAAGGATCAAAGTAATATCATCATAGAGTTTTTGGTTGCTGATGTAGATCGTGAATATGAAAGGATTAAAAACCTTACAGATCGTATTATACAGGAGCCTACAACAATGCCCTGGGGAAACCGTTCCCTACTGTTTCGTGATCCGGATGGAAACCTGATTAATTTTTTTACTCCGGTAAGCCCGGAAGCTATTCAAAAGTTTAAATAAAGCGAAAGCCTGAGTAAAAGAAAAATAGAACCAATAAAAAAAGGAGGCTTTTACTGCCTCCCTTTTCTCTTGTACTAATAACCACACCTTGGATTTCTTTATATTAATTTGTGTTTTTTTCTTATCATTTGGTTTTTGCAAGAAATCCACGTTTAAGGTCATTCATACACTTCTATATTAATCTCATCACTTGTTTTAATTCTTTCTCATCACTTGTGCTTTATATAACTATAGTTTATTATTTTTATAGTTAATTCAATTTACCGGCTTCAATGAAGTGAAAAAACTAAAAAAAGTATTAACAATTCATTTGGTAAATTTTATACTACAAAGTAACGACATTGAAGGATAATATCATCTATAAATCCCATCGATACATATCAGATGCGATATAGATATTTATCGATAAAACAACTAGAGTAATGAGGAAGTGCAGAATAGACGCTAGGAAATCTATATTTTATGATGTGTTTTGAT
>NZ_MAYF01000117.1 GCF_001684955.1 Chryseobacterium contaminans
TTTTCGGCTCCCGGACTCTTTGCTTACATTCCTGTTACTCCAGGAAAAATACTGACCTATACTGAAGTTGCTTTTTACCTGGCAGAAGCAGCTGCCAGATTCGGAATTGGCGGTTCACCTGATGTTCTTTACCAAAATGCTGTACAGGCATCTTTCGTAGAATGGGGATTTTCTGCTCAGGATGCACAGGATTATCTTTCAAACTATCCTTATGATGCAGCCAACTGGAAAAAATCTATTGGGGAGCAGGCCTGGATTGCCATGTACAATCATCCTGTAGTGTCCTGGAACTTTTACCGCAGGTTAGATTATCCGGTTTTACAGGCTCCACCAACAGCTGTTGCCAATGCAGGCGGAAAGGTTCCTGTAAGGCTTCAATATCCCACTTTAGAAGCTGCTACCAATGGTTCCAATTATGCAAAAGCATCGGCTGCTATTGGCGGAGATAAGCTCACCACCAGAGTTTTTTGGGATATTCAGTAAAAGCTGAAAGAAACAGCCTGGAATGTAAACACTTTATAAATTTTTCTATTTTTTTCATATCAATTATTTTGTACGCTTTTTAAGCCTGTGTTTCTACAATACAGGCTTTTTTATGCACTTTTCAATCATTTATAGATCATAAATTCGCTTTCATAGATAGTTTTTCCGGTTTATCCTTCATTTATTCATCTTTGAAGTGTAAATAATAAATAATTAGAATTATGAACGTAAACAAAATTCAAAGGCTAATAAGCAGCTTTATAGCAATGGTATTGATAGGGAGTATATTTTTAAGCTGCAAAAGCAGTGGTGATAATGATGTTCCTGCTCCAACAACAGGCCAGAATATAGATCCAATAGTAGGAACATTTAAAGGAACCATAAAAATTGGAGTTCAGGATTATTATAATGCTATTGTCATGGTTTCAAAAGTAGATAACTCTCATGTTAAAGTTCAGCCTAAATCCGGTGAAGTATATTCTGTTGCAACTCCTAAAATACTGACAGCTGTAAATCCTGTAGGAGTAGGTGTGGGTGGAGATGATCCTGAAGGAAGTATCAATTATCTTATTTCAACCAAAGCTTTACAGATCAGCACGAAAAAAACTTCTGCTACTGATGTAGAGTTTTATTATGAAGGGACTAAACAATAATAAAAGTAAATATTATAATGTGGTTGGTATATTATTCTCATATTGAATAATGATTTGGCTTAATGATTAGTGATAATCTTAAGCCATTTTTATTTATTAAAACCTATGGGTTATATTTACTCACATACT
This sequence comes from Chryseobacterium contaminans, assembly GCF_001684955.1. Classification (GTDB taxonomy): domain Bacteria; phylum Bacteroidota; class Bacteroidia; order Flavobacteriales; family Weeksellaceae; genus Chryseobacterium; species Chryseobacterium contaminans. Next base: position 1,266 of record NZ_MAYF01000117.1, read on the forward strand.
TATTTCCTTTTACCCAAAACCTCCAGGGTAGCAAAGCATCTTCCTGTGCATAGGCTACTCCTACGCGCGGGCCTGCCTCTATATCAGCCTCAGCATATTGAATATTATGATTTTCAATCCATATTTCATTTCCGCTCAGGTCTTTTTTATTAAAGGAACGGTCAATTCCCAATGCTTTAGCAGCCGATCCGGGACCTGAGGAAATAGCAGTTCTGGAAGCCGGCATATTTCGTCTTTTCTCCATAATGTCTTTACCTATCAATGGTTCAATAGCCCGGACAAGTACTGCATGAGGATCGTTTTCTATAGAAGTTACAATATTGAAAAGATGATGGATCCCATAGCATAAATACACGTAAGAAATACCGCCATGACTATACAATGTTTCGGTTCTATCTGTCCGCCTGTCGCCATAGGCATGAGATGCTTTGTCCTGTACACCAAAGTAGGCTTCTGTTTCTACAATAATTCCGGCTGTTATTTCACCATCAATTTCTGTAAAAAGCACTTTCCCCAGAAGATCCTGAGCCAGGAAGAGAACGTCTTGATTGGAGTAATAGGAGAGTGGTAGTTTCAATTGGAATAGTTTTTAGTAATTATCCAAACAAAATTAGTGATAATCTGTTAATGAGAGAAGGGAAGATGGAAGCTGGAGGCTGGAAGTTACTATTTGGGATATAACGTCTGAAGAATCTTTTAACTACTAAAAAAATATTAATAGGAGATAGCCTCTCTATCTGATGTAAAGTGCTTCCAACTCCCAGCTTCCCTACCAAAAACCTCTTAAAATCAATAAGAAGGAAAAAAGTTCCAATATGACTTCAAGCACTTCCAACTCCCAGCCTCCAGCTTCCTTACTCAAAAAAAGCCCCACATTCCTGTGAGACTTTCATTGATGATTTATCTTCCTCCCGGAGGACAATGCTCTTTCAAATATTTCGTAAACATTGTTGCTAAGTGCAGTGATGTTCCTTCGCCTTCACTGATAGAGTGTGTTCTGTTAGGATAAGACATCAGCTGAAACTGTTTGTTGTATTTTACAAGTTCATTAATATAAACTTCCGTATTCTGATAATGCACATTATCATCACCGGTTCCGTGAACCAATAGAAGATTTCCTTTCAGGTTTTTAGCATAAGCTAATGGGGAACCGTTAACAAAATCTTCTCTGTTTTCCTGTGGAAGCCCCATATAACGCTCTTGATAGATATTATCGTAGAACAACTGATTGGCTACCGGAGCAATCGCGATTCCGGTCTGGTAAATATCAGGATACTGTCCCAGAAGGTTTAATGTGGAAGAGCCTCCACCGCTCCAGCCCCATACAGCTACTCTTGAAGTATCCACATAAGGCCATTTTGCAAATAAAGCTTTAGCTCCCATCGCCTGATCACGGATATTAAGCTGTCCTATTTTACGGTAGATCGATTTTCTCCATTCACGGCCTTTAGGAGCTGGTGTTCCACGGTTTTCAAGGGAAACATATAAATACCCATCCTGAGCCATATCTCCGATATATAAACCATTTTTCCCAGTATAGAAATTATCCGTTACGGTCTGTGAACCCGGTTCACCATAGACCATAAAAACAATGGGATATTTTTTGTTGGGATCAAAATCTTTAGGTTTTACCACCCATCCATCTAATGTAACGCCATCCTGTGTGGTGATCTGGAAAAATTCTGTTTTAGCTCTCGCAGGATCTGCTTTTGAAGTACTTTTCGCTGCTACAAGCTCCTTATGTTCCGGAAGTGATACCACAGCTCCTGCTGAACGGGCATTAACGCTGCTATTGTTAAACATGGCAATTTTCCCATTGGGAGAAATCATATATTGATTGGACCCTGTGTAAGCTTCAGGAGTAAGCCTTTGAGCTTTTCCGCCCTGCATACTTACTTTGTAAAGATATTTCTGGGTGGCATTACCGGGAGAAGCTAAAAAGTAAATCTGCTTATTCGGAACATCGAAAAATTCTGGTTTTATGACATCGAAAGCGTCTTTTGTAAGCAAAGTTTCTTTACCGTTCATATCTATTTTGTAAATATGTCTCCAGCCGTCTTTTTCAGAAAGCCACAGAAACTCTTTACCGTTGTTAATCCAGTCCCAACCGCTTGGATCATTATCATTCCATCTGGATTTGATATCAATCCATGCCGGATCTGTCTCTGTATGGATCGTTTTGCTGTTCCCCGACTGAGCATCAGCTACAATAATTTTACTTTGATTCTGCTTCCTGTTCAGCTGCTGTAAAATAATAGATTTAGAATCCAGCACCCATTCCATTCGTGGAATATAATGTTGTACCTCATCGCCTGCAATATTAGCTTTTTTAGAAGATTTTGAGGCAAGGTCATAGAACCAAATGCTGCATCCGGAAGGATTTTCACCCACCTTCGGATATTCTACAGGAATAGTAAATGAATATAAGCTGTCCGTATTATTAATCATCAGGAAATTTTTTGTTTCCCTTGCATCCAGCTTCCAGTAAGCAATTTTACTACCGTCCGGCGACCATCTGAAACCATCCTGAGTCCCGAATTCTTCCTCATAAGCCCAATCGAAGGTACCGTTAATCATCCGGTCTGTACCATCATCGGTAATTTTAGTAAGCTGGTTATTGGAAAGGTCTTCAATATAAATGTTATGCTTAGATACATAAGCCACTTTTTTACCATCGGGAGAGAACTTTGCAAACATTAATGATGATTCCGGTAAGTTTTTCCCAAGCTGGGTAAGTTTCTTGGTATTTTTATCAAAGATCCAGTAATCTCCACGGGTATTGTCACGCCATACTTTCCTGGTATTCGTGAAAAGCAATAAACTTTTGCTGTCAGGAGAAACCTGGAAACTCTGTACTTCTAAAGCTGTTGAGCTTCCGGCAGGAATCAATTCATTATTGCTTAAAAAAGCCTGGTCTTTTCCGGGATTCAGTACATCAATAATCCCAACCCCATTTTTAGTAAATGAATAATAAGCATTACCATCAGGAGTCCATTGGGTTTTCTGAGCAGCTAATGGGGACAAACACAGGAAATATAGGGCAATAGCCGTAATTTTTTTAATATTCTTCATAGCTATGATCTCAATTAAGATAAATGTTCTGCTCTGTAGTTTTCAATTTCATCAACAGTAGTAATCAATCCGTTGCCAAGAAGCCTGTAGCCATTATCTGTAATCAGGAAATCGTCTTCTACACGAACACCACCGAAGTTTCTGTATTCATTTACTTTATCATAATTAATGAATTCTGCATTTTTGTTTTCAGCCTGCCAGATATCAATCAATTCAGGAATCATATAAATACCAGGTTCTACCGTCACTACATAGCCGGATTCCAAAGCTTTTCCTAAACGTAAAGATTTAAGACCGAATGTTTTGGTGTCTTTTGGTTCGTCTTCTGTATACCCAATATACTGCTCTCCAAGATCCTCCATATCATGTACATCCAATCCCATCATATGTCCTAGTCCGCACTGGAAAAATAGAGTATGGGCATTGTTTTTCACCGCTTCTTCAGGGTTGCCTTTCATTAATCCTAAATCAACAAGACCTTCTACCAGATATTCAGAAGCTTTCAGGTAAATATCTTTAAATTTAACTCCCGGTTTCAAAAGGTTGTGGGCGTTATTAAATGAATTCAGAACAATCTCATAGATTTCCTTTTGTTTGGTACTGAAAGTTTTGCTCACAGGAAATGTTCTGGTTAAGTCACCCGCGTATCCCATCGCCGTTTCAGCACCGGAATCATTAAGGAAAAGATCTCCGTCTTTCAACGTATTGAGACGGTAATGATTGTGAAGGATGCCACCATTTATCGTAACAATCGGAGGATAAGACATCTGGCATTCTTTGTTAGCAGCAAGATACTGAATCGCATTGGCAATTTCATATTCTTTAACACCAGGTCTGGCCATTCGCATCGCCAGCAGATGCATTTCATTGGAAACATTCACTGCTTCTTCTATCTGTACGATTTCCTGAGCTTCTTTTACGGAACGTTGTTTTACCACAGCCTTAATCATCTCTACAGAAGGATGTAATTCTGCGATTTTGATCCCTAAAAGATCTGTCAGTAAAATTTTATTGGAAGGCTGGTAAGGAGGAAGGTAATGTATCTTTCTGCCAGATGTTTGGGCTTTCAAAAGATATTGAGAAAGCTCTGCATAGGGCAATGTTTCCTGTACACCGGATTTCAGACTCTTTTCTTTCAAAGTTTCCTGTCTGCCCATCCATACAATATCATCAATACTCAGTTCATCTCCGAAAATAATGGTTTTATTTTCATCAATATCAATAATAGCGGCAATCTTCGGCTCTTGGATTCCGAAATAATACAGGAAAGTACTGTCCTGACGGAAATAATAAGGATTATGCTCAAAATTTACAGGATTCTCTATATTTCCT
>NZ_MAYF01000118.1 GCF_001684955.1 Chryseobacterium contaminans
AAATATCTGTATTCGGTTTGTGACCAATAGCAATGAAGATTCCTTCAACATCTACAGTAGAAGTTTCCTGAGTCTGGTTATTGATGATTACTGCTCTTTCTACTAAGCTGTTTTCACCTTCAATTCCGATAAGTTCATGGTGAAATTTCACTTCAATATTCGGAGTGCTTTCTACTCTGTGCACCATCGCTTTTGAAGCTCTGAAAACGTCTTTTCTCACTAATAATGTTACCTTTCTGCAAAGTTTTGCAAGATAAGTAGCTTCTTCAGCAGCCGTATCTCCTGCTCCTACTACCACTACATCTTTTCCTCTGTAGAAAAAACCGTCACAAGTAGCACAAGCGGAAACTCCACCTCCTGCATATTTTTTCTCGTCTTCAAGACCTAAATATTTTGCTGTAGCCCCTGTAGAAATAATTACAGTTTTAGCAAAAATCTCTTTATTTCCTGCATATAATTTGTGAACACCGCCAACTTCTTTTGAAAACTCAGCTTTAGTGATCATTTCGTAATGCACTTTGGTTTCAAATCTTTCGGCCTGCTTTTGCAGATCCATCATCATTTCAGGACCTGTAATCCCTGCTGGATACCCTGGAAAGTTATCAACCTCAGTAGTTGTAGTTAATTGTCCGCCCGGCTCCAAACCTGTATACAATTCAGGTTTTAAGTCTGCTCTTGCTGCATAAATAGCAGCTGTGAAACCAGAAGGTCCAGATCCAACGATCACACAATCTAAAATGTTTTGCTCCATAATTTACTTGTTCGAAAAAAGATGTAATTAAATTAAGACCGCTAATTTCGTAATTTTTGTCGGCTTTTTAAAGTTATTTTAATGATAGTTGTCAATAAGAGATATGCGGATTGTCAATGAGGGTACGGGATGCGAGCTGCGTGTTTAGGTTTAGAGCTCCTAATTTATATTTAAGACCTATATACCTTGTCTATCATCTATCCGTCTATTATCTCTCAATCTATTATTAATTGTCTTAAAACCGCATTCACTTTACCCTTTCACTGTAAAACTCTCCCACTCTCAAACCATAAATCATACCTTCAATTTAATCTTGTCTACATTGATAATCTTGTAGACCAGTTCCTTAATGAGTTCTGCTTCTCCCATATTCACCGCCCCCAGTCCTTTTCCTTTCATATCAAATTCTCTCAGAATAGAAATGACTCTTGTAGCATGCTTTAAAGGATATAATCTTGCGCTTTCTGCATAATCCTTCACAAAATAAGGATTCACCCCCATTTGAGAAGCTATGGCTTGTGGCGGCTGCCCGGCCATTGTCTGGTAAATAATGACGTTAGAAAAATAATTGTAAAGGCTTGCCAGCATCATCACAAAAGGGTTATTCTTTGGGTTTTTGCCCATAAAATGCGCAATTTTAAAAGCAGCATTGGCGTTTTTTGTTCCCAAAGCCTTCTGAAGTTCAAAGATATTGTACTCTTTACTGATCCCGATATGGTTTTCAACAATGGTTCCATCCAATACTTCTCCCTCTTTAAGGATAATCTTTAGTTTATTCAGCTCATTGGCAATTCTTGAAAGATCATTCCCAAGATATTCTGCTAAAAGATGGGAAATATTGGGAGCTGTTTTAATTTTCAGCTTTACACATTCATCGGAAATCCATTTGGGAAGGTTGCTTTCCTTTACAGATTCACTCAGGAAGAGAGCATTAGCCTTATCCAAAGCTTTAGCTGCCTTTTTTCTGCTGTCCAGCTTCTTATGCTTATGGGCAAAAACCAATACAGTAGAAGGAACAGGATTTTCAACGTAAGCCTCCAGAATTCTGTTTTCCTCTTCATTAAATTTCAGATCCTGAGCTTCTTTTACGATAATCACCTGCTTATCTCCCATCATGGGAAACTGTCTTGCCAGGGAAAGCACTTCCTGATAAGAAGTATCTTTTCCATAGGTAACCGTTTGGTTAAAGGCCTTTTCATCCTCTTCCAAAAAGTTGTGTTCAAGAGCTTTTACGGCAACATCAATAAAGTAGGCTTCTTCTCCGTGGAAAAAATAAATAGGTAAAACTTCTTTATTTTTAATATTTTTGAGGATTAAATCTAATTCTTTCATCTTATTAATGGAACTTCCAAAACTGAATTTTCAGGAAACTTTTGATTTTAAATTCAAGAAAGACAAAGATAAGTTTTTTATTTATGATTTGGTTCGTAAAACTTATCTTCTGCTCACTCCTGAGGAATGGGTAAGGCAGCACTGGATACATTATTATCTTACTGTAAAATCCTACTCTACCTCAGCTTTAATCACCGAAAAAAAAGTTGTTCTGAATGGTTTAACCAAAAGAATTGATCTTTTAGTCACCGAAAAAACAGAGCCTGTTATTCTGATTGAATGTAAAGCTCCGCAAATCAAATTAACGGAAAAAACATTTGAACAGACTGCCCGGTATAACTCTATTATAGGAGCTAAAGAAATTGTTTTAACAAATGGGCTTCAGCATATTAATGCCTATTACGAAAATGAGCAGTATATGTTTTATAAACCGGAATAAACTGACCAAAACCTAAAACAACAATATGAAAATTAAAAACATAATATTCGATTTCGGCGGGGTTTTAATGGATTGGAATCCAAGATATTTCTTTAAGGATTATTTCAAGGATGATGAAAAAATGGAATATTTCCTGAAAAATATTGCTCAGGATGAATGGAATATTGAACAGGACAGGGGAAGAAGCCTAGTTGAAGGAACGGAAATCCAGGTGAAAAAATTTCCGGAATGGGAAAAGGAAATCAGAGCTTATTATGATAACTGGACTGTGATGCTGAAAAGCGATATTCCTCAGAATGTTGATGTTTTAAGACAATTAAAGAAAACAGATTATCAGCTATTTGGATTAACAAACTGGTCAGAAGAAACTTTCCCTTATGCTTTAGAAAATTATGATTTCTTCCAGCTTTTTGATGGAAAAATTGTGGTTTCCGGAACAGAAAAACTGATTAAACCTGATCCTAAAATCTGGTATGTTTTATTGGAAAGATATAACATTCAGGCAGAAGAATCTGTTTTTATAGATGATAATGCTAAGAATATTGAAATGGCACAATCGCTGGGATTCAATACCATTCATGTTCAACCGGATACAGATCTGAAGCAGGAGCTGGCTCATCTGGGTATTGAGATCTAAATATCTACATTATAAATATTTAATAATTCTCGGCTGAATTATTTTCATTAATTTAGATAAATAATATAGCTCCAAGAAAAAAACAAAATATTAGTAACTGAGATATTAAGCTATAAGCTATTTCAAAACTCCTAACCCATCACAAAATAAAAAAATATGATACGTTCAATCCTATTAACTGCATCCATTATCATCTCAGGAAACCTTTTCAGTCAGAATCTTAAAACAGTTTCCTATCAGGACGGTTCTCAAAAGCTGAATGGTTTAATAACTTCCAACGCAGGAAAAAAGCTTCCCGGAGTCCTGATTCTGCCTGCATGGAAGGGAATTGATGAAGAAGCTAAAACAGCAGCCCTTGAACTTGAAAAACAAGGCTATATTGCTTTTATTGCAGATATTTATGGGGAAGGAAAAATCCCTGCTAATAATGAGGAAGCTGCCAAAAGTTCAGGATATTACAAAAAGAACTATGCAGAATATCAGAAAAGAATTTCACTGGCATTAGAACAGCTGAAAAAGAACGGAGCAATCTCTGATAAAACAGCTGTCATCGGATATTGTTTTGGCGGAACAGGAGCATTGGAATCTGCCAGAGGGAATTTACCTGTTGCAGGAGTAGTTTCTATTCATGGAAGCCTGGGAAGGGACCAAAGCAGAAAAAATGAAAAATTAAATGCTAAAATCCTGGTTGAAAATCCGGCAGATGATCTGGGAGTAACGCCTGAAGACTACAGTAACCTCATCAAAGAAATGAATGAAGGAAATGCAGACTGGCAGATTATTACTTACGCTCATTCAAAGCATACTTTCACAGATCCTAAATCACCGGATTATAATGAAACGATGGCTAAAAGAGCATGGAATCACACGTTGATGTTTTTAAAGGAGATTTTGAAGTAAATTCAATGTAACAATATATCAGTATAACAATGTACCAATAGCTGATTCACACCAAAGCATTGGTACATTGTCTATTAAATCTTTATAATTACTGTTGTTTTGCTTCCAGCTCTACATCATATTTTTTGGTAGAATATCTTGTCAGAGAGCCTGTTGCTGTATCAATTCCTACTCCGATGATACCTCCAAAAAGGATATTAAGAAGTGTTACTGCGTTAAATGACTTCTCCAGTTTTACTTTCTGTGAATCGAAGCCTTCTTTTTCAATAGTAATAAATTGCTTGCTTAAGGATCTGGAAATAGGAGCAGTACAAGGTGTCACACATTTTTCTTCTCCGTTGTGAATTACTTTAGCTCCTTCAGGAGTAGAATTGAAAGTAATTTTATCGCGGGTTCCTGTAAAAATGGTTGCGCAGGAAGTTGTAGAAAGTGCGATGCCTACCAATAATGCAATGGATAGATTGTTCTTCATATATTTTATTAAAAAGTTAAATATGCCGACTTTTTCGGCGCGCGAACTTACAAAATAATTAATAACAATCGGCATCAGCAGATAGCTATATCCTGATTAAAAAGATAACTTGCTGATATATAAAATATATTTTTTAAGCAGATTAATGGCAATATGGATATTGATCCTTAGAAAATACATCAAGCTGCCTCAGTTCCTGAGACAGCTTGATGTATTTTCTATGCAATATAATAAATGGCAGTGACTAATCCACTCCTTCCACTTCCCTGTTCACCAGTTCCATAGAAAAGGCGGGCAGACAGATCGCAAGATATTCACAAGGTTCTGTAAAAGGATTGCTGTAACGGATTCTTGCTCCTTTTTCAATAAGGATACTGCTTCCTTTCTCCAGCACAACAATTTCTCCATCAATTTCAAATTGTTTCTTCCCTGAAATGATATAAGTAAATTCATCAAATTCAGGAGTCTGGTGAGGTTCGCTCCAATCCGGAGGTGCCACCATATGAGCAATGGAAACATTAGAATTTCCTGTAGAGTTTCCCCAGTGTTCTTCAATTAGTTTTCCGTCTGTAGTAGGAACTACAAAGGGAGACTGTTGTATTTTATATTTTTTCATACCCAATCTTCTTTCTTGATTTCGTATACAAAGTTGGTCCTTGTAGGTTCAGCAAAATAAGCAACTTCCTCTTCTGCTATTTTGATACCACCTAATTTCTCTAATGCTTTTTGTGAACGAAAATTCTCTTTCCCGATATGAAAATGAACTTTATCCACGTATTGAAAGATATAATCCAGCATCAGTTTCTTCACCTTGGGGTTGATTCCTTTTCCCCAGGATTTTGTTCCATAGAAGGTATAACCAATGAAAATATGGCTGTCATTTTCATCAAAATTATAGTAACGACTGCTTCCCAACACGTCTCCGGTTGTTTTTTCAACAATTTTAAAAGCTCCTTTACTTTCCATTGCTCCTCTAAAGAAATTCTCAAAAACTTCTCTTTGATAGCGGTCTTTGTTAGGATGCTGTTCCCATACTTTAGGGTCTGATGCTACTTGATATAAAGATTCAAAATCCCCTTGTTGTAAGGGGATTAATTGAAATTCTTCACTCTCTAAAACAGGCTGAACA
>NZ_MAYF01000119.1 GCF_001684955.1 Chryseobacterium contaminans
TCAAAAGTCAGACGGAATTTGGGGTTGAGATTCAGCAATCACAATCTACCATTACCAATTATCGTTATAAAAGTGTAAAAATTACGGAAGAACCTGTCCTGAGACCTCTGTACGATGGCTCTTACTTTAATAACACGAATAATCAGTCCAATTATTTTGCCGTTGAAAAAATCACTTATAAACCTTGGGATTTAATGTTTCTTGCAGGAGTGAGCATCAATCAGCTTAATTATAAAAGAAAAGATCTCTTAGCGCTTCCGGGATTATTTGTTGTCAATGGCAAAGATCTTTACAGTAAAAATTTATCATTTGATAAGAAGTTCAGTGCGGTAGCAAGCCCTCATTTTGCTTTGCAGAAAACCTGGAATAATCAAATCTTCAATCTTAGTTACAGTGAAGGATATAACGCTCCTACATCTGTTACAGCTTTCATAACGGGATTAAATGTAACAAATGATAATCTTGTTGCCGAACGGGCAAAAATGTGGGATTTCAGCATCCAGGGACTGATAGATGATACTTCTATAGATTATCAGTTTTCATTATTCAGCATCAATATTAAAGACAAACTTACTCAGCTAGGCGGAAGAATGTCTAATCCGGAGCAAACACCTTATACGTACTGGGCAAACACAGGAGAGCAGAAAAATAAAGGGTTGGAAATGAGTATAGGTTATTCATATCAGCCAAAAAATTTATTTATTTCAAGAATTCAGCCGTTTGTAAGTTATACTTATAATGATTTTAAATACTCCACTTATTTTAAGGAAAACGGAGATAAAGCTAATGTAGTAGGTGTTCCTAAAACAAAAATATCGGTAGGATTGGATTTTGATACTCAAATTGGTTTATACTGGCAGAATACCTATAATTATATGGGAAGTGTTTACACAGATTTTACCAATACCAATAAGGTAAAAAGTTTTGGCCTTCTAAATTCCAAGATTGGCTACAAACACAGTTTCAATCAGTGGGATCTGGATGTGTTTGCAGCCGGGAATAACCTTACCAGTCAGATCAATTATACCTTCCTTTTCTACGGAAACAGCATCAATGATTCTGATAAAGACAATCAGTACAACAATGCTGCTATTTATACTGATGTGAATCCGGGATCGAGTAAGGCATATTTCTTTACAGGGTTTAATTTGAAATATAATTTCTAGAAGCTCTTCAACAAGCTCAGAATGGTAAGTTCTGTTCTGAAAATTTGGACAATTTATCTTTAGGTTTTGGCTAAAGCCAGATGAATATTGATTTTATAATGAGAGCGGGCTGAAGCCCGCTCCTATTGAATAACCACCCCGCCAGATTTTTGATCTGACACCCCTCCGGAGGAGGGGAATATCAGTGCATCTTTACTAATAGAGGCACATATTAGCCCTCTCTTTATTCTTTATTCTTTATTCTTTCAACAGTATTTTTACACCCATTACGTCTCCCATCAAAAACTTACCAGTCATTATCTATCCTCCACAATTACTCTTCTGTGTTCCCTCCCCCAATTAATCATTTCCATAATAATTTTTCCAAAGGTACGGCAATATTCAGTGGGTTCATATTCTATCAAAACAGGAGTTTCCGGATAAACATTTCGCTTTACCAGTTTATTAAGTTCCATATCTTTTAGTTCTTTTGAAAGCATTCTTGTAGTAATTCCGGGAATGCTTCTTTCAATCTCTCTAAAGCGCCTGTTTCCATTACAAATAGAATTGATGACAGGAATTCTCCATTTCCCACCAATAAAATAAAGGGTATCCTGTAAAGCTCTTAGCTCTTCTGTCTGATCTCTTTCCATATGACAAAGTTAAGTGATATCATTAATGATACTGGTATACTCTATGATACTGATTACAAAAGTATACCAATTTGAAATAACTTTGTCAAAAAATTTAAAAGAAATGAAAAAATTCAATAACAAATTAGCGATCGTAACAGGTGGCAATAGCGGGATAGGATATGCAGCTGCTAAAGAACTCATTACAGAAGGAGCTACCGTAATCATCACAGGGAGAAGAAAAGAAGCTGTTGAAAAAGCTGCTCAGGAACTGGGAGCAATTCCTTTTATTGCAGATCAGGCCAAACTGGAGGATATTGATCGTTTAAAGACTGAAGTGGAAAATCAATATGGAAAGATAGACATCCTGTTTATTAATGCAGGGATTACAGGAAGCCTGACTTTAATTGAAAATATGGATCCTGAAAATTTTGACCAGGTAATGAACATCAATTTCAGAGGTGCTTATTTTACCTTAAGCAAGCTTATTCCTCTTTTGAACGATAGCGCTTCTGTAATTATGCTCTCTTCTATCGTTGCCTCTACTTACAAACCTAATAGTTCAGTATACCAGGCAAGTAAAGCAGCTTTGAACTCAATAGCAAAAACGGCAGCAGCAGAGCTGGCTCCAAGAAAAATCAGGGTGAATATGATAAGTCCCGGCCCTATCCAAACAGAAATCATGAGTAAAGCTGGGTTAGATGAAGAAACTTTAAAAGGCCTCAACGATCATCTTATCAATCAGATTCCATTGAAGAAAATGGGAACAGCTGAGGAAATAGCGCAACTGGTTTCATATCTTGCCGACCATAATGCTTCAGGGTTTATGACAGGTACCGAAATCATTATAGACGGCGGCATTGCTTTATAAATTCCCTTCTACACATCCCGGAAAAATAATTTCCGGGATTTTTAATTATTCATCTCATTAAATTCATTATTCCCCCTTTATTTTGCCCGGTTCAGCTACTTTCTTATTTCATAACGAATTCTACCCGTTTACTTTTGGATCATAAAAACAAAACAATACTCATTATGAATACCGTAAATAAAAAAAGAAGTCCTATTTCCATTGTGTTTCTTGCACTTCTTGGAGTCTTCGGAGGATTGCAGTTATTCAACCAACCTCTGGAAGGAAAACCTGTTACTCGTAAAATTGAAGCCCCAAAAGAAGTTATTTCTATTCTTGAAAACTCATGTTTTAACTGTCATTCCAACCAACAGAATCTAAGCTGGTATGATAAAATAGCACCTGTTTCATGGGCTGTGAATAAAGACGTAAAAAGAGCAAGAGAAGTTCTTAATTTTTCTGAATGGGAAAAACTTTCTCCCGCCGAGCACAAGGGAAAAATGTATGCTATTCTCAATATGATGCAAAGCGGAAAAATGCCTATTCATGAATACACTCTACTCCATCCTTCTGCCAGGATTACGGAAAAGGATATTGAAACAATAAAGAAATATACGCTTTCATTATCCGGAGCTACTATTCCTGCAAACAGCAAAGACACCAACCATGAGCCTCAGAAAACGATCACTTCTGGTGATAAAGCTCCTGTTTCACCTAATGGAGTTCAATATACTGATGATTTCAAGAATTGGAAGGTGATCAGCATGAGTACTCTGTTTGATAATTCCATTCGGGTTATTTATGGAAATGATATTGCTGTAAAAGCAATTGAAACAGAGAATTTTCACCCATGGCCAGACGGAAGTATCGTAGTAAAATCTGTTTGGAAACAAAAGGAATTTTCTAATGGAGAAATCAGAGCAGGAGAATTTATCAATGCTCAGTTTATGGTAAAAGATTCGAAAAAATATACTGATACTGAAGGTTGGGGATTTGCAAAATTCTCAGGACCGGATCTACATCCTACGGGCAAGAGCGAATCATTTGCTAAAGAATCCTGTATTGCCTGCCACAGACAATTAGCAGAGAAAACGGGCTATCTTTTCGATGTTCCGATGAAAGTAAATACACAGAGACTTATTCAAAATTTACAGAAAAAATGAGAAATACAATATTAATTCTACTGGTAAGCTTTATCTCGCTTACTTCATGTACCAAGAGAAATAATGAGAGTGATAATGGGTTAATGAGGATTGTTTTTGATCCCGGTAATCTGAAATTTATCTCCACTTCCCTGAATCCTAAAAACAAAACCATGTCTGCCTTATATGGTAATGAAAAAGCTTTAGAATCACTCTCTAAAGAAAGTAATACCCCTGATACAGGAGCCTTGATGAAACTCGTCACCTGGCGTTATCATGACAATCCGCAATATATTGGCGGGACTATTACAGGAGAATTAGTGAGCATTGAAATCATTCAAGCAGACAATACAGGCAATATTTCTTATGGAATACAAAATTCTAACGCGAAGAAAATTCCCTTCAATAAGGAAGAAAGAATACACTATTTCATGAGCTACCGCCCTGTAAGCAGGCCTTGATGAAATGAGAACTTATCTCAAAAGAATACAACAAAGAATATTAATTTTTTATTTTCCGGGATTATTCATTTTTATCAGAATGGCAGAATGCTACGCTTTTGATTTTTGTGAACCGAATATTGAATCAATCATTTTCTCATTTTACCAATAAAAAAACATTAATTTAACCTCTTCAAATCTACTGTCCTCATGCAGCAGCAAAAAATAAAAATATCACCAGCCATTATCTGGATAAGTTCCGTTTTTCTTGGAATTTTATCTTCTGTTCCTCAGCTTGCTTCCCATCAATTCAATTGGAAGGAAGCTATTGTGAACTCAGCCATCACGGCTGCATTCTCAATTATTATGTGGTACATCAATATTTATATGCTGAACCGAGCGGGTAAACGAAGACAGTCTATTTCCTATTCAAGGTTATTGATGGTTCTGGTATTTGGGATGGTGATTATGTTTGGATTGGCATGGATTCAGCAACTGATTCTTTCCCATATCAATTTTGGTCCGGTAATGCTGATGGTTGAAGTAAGAGGAATATTAATCAATCTGGTCTGCTATATGTTTTTGACCTTATTACAAAATAATTATACCGGCCAACAGGTAGAACTGGAGCTTGAAAAGGTAAAAAGTGACAATCTTGGAGCTCAATATGAGCTATTAAAACAGCAAATCAATCCCCATTTTCTGTTCAACAGTCTGAATACCCTCAAATCAATGGCCGAAACGCATGACGAGGAAACCATTGATTTTATTGTAAAACTTTCTGATTTTTACCGTTTCACTTTGGAAAGCAGAAAGCTTGATCTCATCAGTATTCAGGAAGAAATGAAAATTGTAGATTCTTATCTTTTTCTTCAAAAAGCACGTTTTGGTAAGGGTATTATCTTTACTCAGGAACTTGATAAGAAAATATTTCAGACTTTAGTTCCACCATTCACCATTCAACTTTTGGTTGAGAACTGCATCAAACATAATATTGTTTCACAAAGCAAACCTCTGCATATTAAAATATATAATTCTGACAACCATATCATTATACAAAACTTCATCCAACATAAAACCATCAGAGAAGACTCCCTGGGAGTCGGACTGGAAAACATAAAAATGCGTTATAAGCATTTATTGGAACAGGATATCATCATTTATTCAGACGAAAAAATATTCCAGATAAAACTACCATTAATCCATGAATATCATCATCATTGAAGACGAATTCAGGGCTGCAAAGTCCCTGCAGAACTTACTATCAGAATTAAAACCGGACTCAAAGGTATTGGGAGTCTATGACAGCATTGAGTCCAGTGTAGAAGCACTATCCAAAGGAACAATGCCAGATCTAATCTTCATGGATATCCAACTTTCAGATGGCCTTTCCTTTGAAATTTTCAAAGCTACAGACATCACTTGTCCCGTGATTTTTTGTACTGCGTTC
>NZ_MAYF01000120.1 GCF_001684955.1 Chryseobacterium contaminans
TTTTAAAAGCTGGTCCCCAACTCCCTGTATTATCTTTGATACGTATGTTAAATACATGTAAACCATTAGATGGTAAAGCAATTCCGGTTTTAGTAAGCTGCTCATAGCTGCTGTTAAAATTACCATCAGCTGCTAATACCGGAGTACCGTTTCCTTCTCCCGGATCGGTATCCCAGAAATATTCGGCTTGTGAAAGAGAAATCACATTTGATGTTACAGGTTGCTGAACATCAATCACATTGCTAAAAGCTGGTCCCCAAACCCCTGTATTGTCTTTGATGCGGACAGAGAATTTGTGTAAGCCATTACCCGGTGTAACAATATCTGTTTTGATAAGCTGCTCGAACACACTGTTGAAGCTTCCATCCGCAGCTAATACCGGAGTACCATTTCCGGCTCCTGGATCAGCATCCCAAAAATATTCGGCCTGCGAAATAGCGATGGTATTTGATGTTAAGGGTTGCTGAACATCAATCACATTGCTAAAAGCTGGCCCCCAAACCCCTGTATTGTCTTTGATACGGACAGAGAATTTATGCAGCCCATTACCTGGTGTAGCAATGTCTGTTTTAATTAATTGTTCAAAAACACTGTTTAAACTCCCGTCAGCAGCCAATACCGGAGTACCGTTTCCTGTTCCGGGATCAGTATCCCAGAAATATTCGGCCTGACTTACGAATACTTGTGCCGGGCACAGTATTACCATAAGCAAAGCGATTATACTATAGATATAATTCTTCATATTTTGTTATATCGTTAGTCATTATTTAGAAAAGCCTGAAGCATTGATATTCAGCGTACCTCCTATCATTGTTCTTGGAGTAAGCAAGTAATTTATCTGAGGCTTATTACCAACATTGGCAGGCCAGTAATTAGCCCAGCTGTTAGACCCTCCATAGTGTCCTGCATCATTTCTGGTTAGGTCTAAGTCTGTATATTTTACATCAGGATTTCCGGCATTGACATTCATCCCTGTTAAAGTATAGGTTGTGTTGTTAAAATTCATATTAACAGAGCCTGAATTGTTACTTTGAGTCATCGTTCCATCGGTTACAAATGGATTGGTAGATAGATTATAGCTAGCTGTTATATTCACATTAGCACTGCCGTTTGAAATACAGGAATTAGTCTGCCCTATCACAAAAGAGATCGCATTGTTCATAATGGCAATATTTCCCGTACCTGCAGTACTACTGTTCAAGCTAATCCACAAAGGAGCTACATCACCTGCACTCGTGCTATAGAGTGTATTATTAGTAATTTCATTAGAGCCTCCTGCCTTAATCCCATGCACAGATATACGGCCGCAAAAATTATTATAAAATTTAAAATCATAAAAAGGCTGCGTATAGGATAATACATCATCAACAATATTTCCATACACCTCAACATCAGACGGGGCTATAGAAGATTCCTGGAGGTTAGAGCTAGAGCGGACAGTAATAAATTGTGCTTTATTAGCTGTAGCTCTTCCGTGGGAAAAGTTAAGAGCTCCTCTAACAGTACAGCCTGAAATGTTCGTGGTAATATTTGATTGGTTAGCATACACATTATTCAAATCACAATTCCAAAGGTTGATGGTTGTTCTTCCTCCGGATGCAGGTCCGTTAACCGTTACATCATTGATTGTATAATTCCCTGAAGTCAGATTGCTGATTGTTACCACTCTTCCAGCAGCGGGATTGATCGTAATGGTTCCTTTAATGAAATACCTGCTATAATTGGTTTCGGAAACAAAAGTAAGTGATTTGCTGATGATCAGGTTTTCCGTATAGGCCTCTCCATTGGCTTTGGGTTGAATAATAATACGGTCTCCATCTGAAGCTGCTGTGATGGCTGCACTTACCGTAGAATAAGCTCCACCGGTTCCGCCGTTTCTAACATATAAATCGGCTGCAAAAGCCATAGTACTTGATAAGCCTGCGAAGGCAATGATTAGTAGTTTTTTTGTCATGATCGTAAAAATTAATTGGTTTATTATTATATTCTTTGATTTTCAGCCTCCTCAGATCGTTCTAAGAACAATACTTTCTTTCAAATCAATAGCGTATACTTACTATATTGAGGTATCCCTATTACTGATCTGAGAAAATAATCCGATAAGTCCTATTGATAAAATACGACTTGATGCTACAGGTACTGCGAGGGCTTAATGTGATTACATTGTTGGAAACAATGTATTATAAAGGGTTTGTACAATGAATGTGTTCATGGTTAATTAGTTTTCAGGTTTAGGTTTTTAGTTTTTTTTATTGATAATAGTTCCAGCGATGCTTTTATATTACTGAATGCAAAAGTATATTTTTCTTATGAATCATGAAATAGCCGAATAAAAAATAACAGTAATTTCATATATATTAAAAATATAAGGTTTTACAATACATAGTTGATTATTCTGAAAAGCTATGAATGATATTTTTTAATTTTCTCAACATATGTAAATGTTTTGAAAAATGATTGCGTCTACTTTTGCTTCATCAATTAAAACTTTACAAATTATGATTAGCTTAAAAAATACCACCTATAAAGGAACCCTTCTCCTCGCTTCACTCATTTTTATGGCAATGTTTTCAAGCTGCTCAGAAGTCAACAACAATACAACCGATAAACAAAAAAATATGGCCCCTATTGAATATAAAAATCCGGAAACCTTATTTGATCCCACTCCTTTTGCTTTTGCGCATTCTACAAGCATCTCAGGAAATGGAAAATATGTATTTATATCCGGGCAAAGTGGCGGCGAAGATTTACATCATCATCTCTCCGCAGATTTTAGAAAACAGGTTCAATTCGCTTTGAAAAATCTGGAAACCGTACTTAAAGAACATGATTTAAAGGCAGATGATGTTCTTAAAATCACCGTTCTCATTGTTGATCATGATCAGGAGAAGCTTAAAATCTGGACAGAAGAAATGCATAAAGTATGGAAAAACAATAAGTTTCCTGCCAGCACTTTAATTCCTGTTCCCAAATTAGCACTGGATGACATGATGATAGAAGTTGATGCTGTTGCTTTTAAACCTTTATAAATAACAATCCCTGCCTTCCATAGTTTGGAAAGCAGGGATTAATCTATATTTTTCTTATTCGATTATAGTTGTATCCATATTTACACTTTGAATGTATAAGTCAAAGCGAAAAACAACATAAAAAGGCAGATGACCATATAAATCCCATTAGCTGCCATCAATACAGCTCCCAATCTCGTTTTTCTTGATGCTATGGCTAACATCAAAGCTATAATCATAACCCCAACAATCAAAAATATGACAGTATTTTCCCAGTCATGAGTAAACAATACTTTATCATACTTCAGGAGTGTCACGAGCAAAAGAATATGAATAAGAGTAGCAACCAGGCTTAATTTTGATGTAGACATAGGTATATTTTATGAACCAAGAGATTGGCTCTTTTTTTACAGGAAAAGTAAATATTATACATTCTGTTTTCTTAACAGGATTTATCAAAAATCATTTATATAATTCATTATATTGATCTATAATATCACGAATGCTTTTCCATGCAGAATCATTATAGGCATTCATTTTGGAGATATCACCGGCACTTGTGGTTATTATAATTTTGGTATCAATACCATCAACAGGCTGTACACTATGTCCTTCTTTTGCTGCTCCAAACATTTTCACATCAATTTTATCCACCAGATTCTTCCAGTTCTCCGGTTTTAATTTTTTGCTGTATTCCATATTATTTGCTTCATTAGCAGCCATTGTGCGGCTGTAATGGATAGAGTCTTTATTGATAACTGTACGGGAAGAAAATCCCAGTCCACCACCTGCAGAAACTACCTTTACAGCTTGTATTTCCGGAATACCTACCATGTTATTCTTTTCCGTATTTCTTTTATCTTGTTTACAGCTTATACAAATGAATACAAACAGGACCATCAAAAGGTTTACTGTATAATATTTCATTCCTCTTCCTGATTTTGTAAATTCTTTCATATTGCATCGGCTTTAAAATCTCGAAAATCAATATATCTTAAAAATATATCAGATCATGAGATTATTCTTTAAAAGTATTATTAAAAATACAGAACAGCAAGTAAATGCCATCAAGAATACTCATTACCCTCTCTAAAGATTTCCGTCATAAAAAATTGAGCACTAAAAAGTGCCCAATCAAAAGCAGAATATGCAGATTGTTATTAGTTTTTGTCTTTAATCTCTATTGAGCTTTTTTCTGAATAGCAACAACAGCGAACTGAAGAAGGTGAGATAAGCAATATTGAAAATTGCTCCCCCAACCCATCCTGAATAAGGCAGTGGCAAAAGATCTTTAACAGGGATGATAAATAGAGTCAGTACAAATGGCGTAAGCAAAGCCATCCATCCTGGCAGCAAGGTTTTATTTAAAAGAATACATACGGCCAATGAGATCCACCCGATTGCTAATACTCCAATGGCAGCTCCCCAGGCTATAGTAAGCATTTTCATAAATGCTCTTCCTGTTTCCAAGAGATAAGGATGTGCTACCGGATCTGTATGATAGATGGCTTTATAAATTTCTCCCACATAAAAGAAGCCGGCATGACCTAAGGGAGACAAAACCGCTCCCACTAACAAAATCCAATATACGATTACTGAATACCATGCTTTGGGATCTTTGAAAAACTGGAAAACCAGCCATGTCGCTGGAAGTAATAATGGACCTGTGAGAGCTCCAATTAAAGCCCCGAACATCAATCCTGGTGTTGAACCTTCTAACATTAAGGTGGCAAATTCTACATTCACCTGATCTGCATATATCTTTGAGAATAAAGGATAATCTGCAGGGTCAGGATCAAATCCGGCAACAAAAATATCACCAATAATCCAACATACAGATACCATGATGGCTGCTGCAAAAGACCAGTTTATTTTACTTGAATATCTCATAATTTATAATCTTATCTAAGTTTTACTTTCTTCTTTTTTAATTTTCTAAAACAAAAAACATTATTAAGAATCATTCTAAATAATTATTTATATTTGTGCAAAACTACCCCGTAATGCAACACATTCGGGTACGCAGAAAGGAGTAAAAAGTCCGTAATACGGAGAATTGCAACTAAAAATAAAACCACAATGGCAGTACGGATCTACAATGATAAAATTGGCGGAACACTCATTGAAAGAAAATACCCGGATTTTTATTTTATGAATGACGGTGAAATCAGAGAATGCATTACAAATCTGAAACCGCCTTATGGAAAGGGTTTTTATCATGAAATCTGCTTTGAGAATGTTCATATCGGCTTTGGAAATGTTTCATTAGATAACAAGATCCTGCTTTATTTCGAGGCTGATTTTGACAGTGTGGAAATGCATTTTTCACTAAAAGGTAAAAGCGGTGTGCTCTCAGAAAATTTCAGCAATAAAGTGAGCTTTGACAGCTATCAGCATAATATTATTTACGCTCATCAAATGTGCGGGCAAATGGAATTCGACGGACAGGAAATGCAGATTTTGGAAGTTAATTTAGCACCTGACTTTTTTAAGAAATTCCTTCCTGAAGATTCTGATTTGTTTAATACTTTCAGAAATGCTATTGAAAGACAGCATTCATGCCTTATCAATCCAAATCATAACCGTATCAGCCTGGAAATGTACCAGGTTCTGAATGATATTATCCATTGCAACCG
>NZ_MAYF01000121.1 GCF_001684955.1 Chryseobacterium contaminans
TCTATTTTTTTAAGATATTAATATTAAAATTTGTTATTAATACATATGTAAAATACGTGCCAAAAAATTATACCGGATTATAAAAAAATGTTAAAATTAAGAAAAGATATCAAAATTTTCACCATCAAAACTGGCGAAAACCATAGTAGGATAGGAGTCCTGATGATAGATATTTCCGTCTTTATCAATGGCAATGGCACCTGCAAAACCGTCAATGGTTTTAAGTTCGTCAAAAGTTTTGGTAAAAGCCGCTTCAAGGCTCATTCCATCCGTTACACGGGTGACAATCTTTGTGGCAGTAGCATTGCTTACAATATCTTCTCCCACACCGGTACAGCTCACCGCACAGAATGCGTTGGCATAATTTCCGGCCACTGTGGCAGAATCTGAAATCCTTCCCGGGATCTCAAAGCCTTTTCCACCGGTAGAAGTGGCAACAGCCAGTTTTCCATCCTTATCAATGGCTACACAGCCTACAGTGCCTTTTCCTCCATTACCAAGCTTAGCTTCATATTCCTTTCTCCTTTGGGGAATTTCTGTTGAGAAATTTTCAAATCCGTGTTCAGTAGCATAATTTTTTGCTCCCTGTCCGCCTAAAACCCGGTCATCCTCACCAATAAGTTCTTTTGCTACAAAAATGGGGTTCTTTACATCCTGAATATTAATGACACCACTTAATTTCTGTGTTTCACCATTCATAATAGCCGCACTCATACGGATCACACCATCACTTTGGATCTGCGAGCCTATTCCGGCATTGTACAAAGGATCATCTTCCAGTAAAGAAACGGCATAGGCCACCGAATCAAAGGCCGAATGAGTCTGAAGATAATGGAATGCTTTCTCAGCAATTGCTTTTAAAGAGTTCTGTTTTGCCGTTTTTACTTCATGGCTTTGGTCACTTTCCGAGAAAAAGCCGCCGTGGATGATGATTTTCATAAAATAAGAGTTGGATGAATAATTTTACGAAGGTAATTTATAAATAAAAGATAAAAGATAAAAGATAAAAGATAAAAGATAAAAGATAAAAGATAAAAGATAAAAGATAAAAGATAAAGTCGTTAAACAACTATTATCGGTTTAAATATCCACACGGATATCAACATCAATAGAGATGGGCTTTAGCCCATCTGAAAAAAATCCATTCCATTGGCTTTAGCCAAAACTTATTTTATGGTCTGTTATAATTAAGGTAGTGAAACAAAAAAAACGGAACCTAAGTCCCGTTTGTATAGCTATATTTGTTGTTCTATTTATCCTGTGGAATGGGATTGAATTGTGAATTCTCAATCGTCAGAGTTTTAGTTGTAAGATCATAATGATCATTCATAGACATTACATGAACCGTTAAATTATCAATAGAGATCGGTTCTCCAAGATTGATATTGGTAAGGTTGGTATCTTTAATAAATCTTCCGTCAACTAAGATCACAAGCCCTGAACCTACAGCCGTCATCACATCATTATGAATGAAAAGCCCTGTATCTTCCCCAAGTCCGATTCCCAGAGTTCTTGGATTGTTCACGACAGCCTGGAAAAGACGCCCGATTCTGCCTCTTTGTACAAAGTGCGTGTCAATGATAACATTATCAATTAATCCTAATCCCTGTGTAGTTTTAATTTCTCCTTTTAATAGAGCCTCAGAGCTGCTTCCCTGGTAGATCATATTTTCAGAGGCGGCAGCAGCACCGGCTGAAGTTCCGGAGTAAATAAAATCCTGTTCCTGATATTTTAAGAGAATAGTGTCGTGAAACCTTGTCCCACCCAGAATAGATGTCAGCCTTAGCTGATCGCCACCGGTAAACATCATCACATCTGCAGCATTGGCTCTGGCTACCATAGCATCAGAATTAGCTTCTTCACGGTTATGGATATCAAGGATATTTACGTTTCTTGCACCTAGGAACTCGAATGCCTTTTTATATTCTGCACCTACGATCTGAGGAATTTGAGAGGCTGTTGTAACGATTTCAATAACAGAATCTTCCTTATGCTTTGATTCGTTGATGATCTTTCGCAAAATTCCACGCTCAAAAAAATTAAGATTCTTTTCAATATTCTGATCATAATCGGTTTCTGCAAAGCTGCCTTTATTTACAGCACCTCCGATAACTATTAATTTTCCTACAGGTTTAGTCATGGTACAAAATTAAAAAATAATTAACATGTTTGGCGAATTTCATGCCATCTTTAGTTGATTTTTAATGTTTTATAAATGTTAATGAAATTTAATTCTTTTTTAATAAATCTTCAAACTTGGTGTGGTTTTGTTTTTGGTTTTATATTATATTTGATTGTAAAATAAGTTATTATTAACTGTTAAAATGCCAATAGACTATGAAAATCGAAAAGATTCAGGCACTGCGAGGTCCTAATATCTGGAGTATCAGGAGAAAAAAGCTGATACAGATGAGGTTGGACCTTGAGGAAATGGAAAATTATCCTACCAATAAAATAGAAGGATTCAGGGAAAGAATTGAAAAATTAATCCCGTCACTGATTACCCACAGGTGTTCAGAAGGAGTGGAAGGTGGCTTTTTCCATAGGGTGGAAACAGGAACCTGGATGGGACATGTCATTGAGCATATCGCCTTGGAAATTCAAACCCTGGCGGGAATGGATGTTGGCTTTGGAAGAACACGGGAAACCAAAACTCCCGGAGTGTACAATGTAGTATTCAACTATCTTGAAGAAAATGTAGGAATTTATGCTGCTGAAGAAGCGGTAAAGATTGCAGAAGCTTTAATAGAAGGGAAAGATTATAATCTGAATGCCTGTATTCAGAAACTGAAAGAGATCAGAGAGCGTGTTCGTCTCGGTCCTTCTACTGGAAGTATTGTAGAAGAAGCCGTTTCCAGAAAAATACCATGGATAAGATTAGGAACAAATTCACTGGTACAGCTTGGATATGGCGTCAATCAACAGCGTTTCCAGGCCACGATTACCGGGAAAACAAGCTCTATTGCTGTAGATATTGCCTGCAATAAAGAATTAACCAAAAGAATGTTGCATGATGCAGCAATTCCTGTACCTATAGGAGATTTGGTAGTGGATGAGGAAGATCTGAATAATGTTATTAAAAAAATAGGCTATCCCATTGTACTAAAACCTCTGGATGGAAATCATGGAAAAGGATCTTCCATCAATGTCAATGATTGGGAAGCTGCTAAAATAGGATTAGAGCACGCCCAGAAATACTCCAGAAAAGTAATTGTTGAAAAATATATTACAGGATATGATTTCAGGGTATTGGTCATTGATAATAAGATGGTGGCCGCAGCAAGAAGGGTTCCTGCTCATGTCGTAGGAGACGGAGAGTTAAATATTCAGCAGCTTATTGATAAAGAAAATCAGGATCCCAGAAGAGGATATGGTCACGAGAATGTCCTTACCGAGATTGAAGTAGATAAAGACACTTTGGAATTGCTTGAAAAACTTCAATATACGTTGGAAACCATTCCGCAAAAAGGAGAAGTGGTTTACCTGAAATCTACGGCAAACCTTTCTACCGGAGGAACGTCTATAGATGTCACGGATATGGTACACCCGGAAAATATAACGATGGCGGAAAGGATCTCAAAGATTATCGGGCTGGATGTCTGTGGGATTGATATCATGGCAGAAAACCTAACACAACCTTTAAAAGAAAGTGGCGGAGCGATTATAGAAGTGAATGCTGCTCCGGGATTCAGAATGCACTTGGCACCAAGTGAAGGATTACCAAGAAACGTCGCTGCTCCGGTGGTAGATATGTTATATCCACAAGGAAAACCTTTTACTATTCCAATTATTGCCGTTACAGGAACAAATGGAAAAACCACCACAACAAGACTGATTTCCCATATTGTGAAAAGCAATGGCTACAGGGTCGGATTTACCACCTCAGATGGAATTTATATTCAGAATACGATGCTGTCTAAAGGGGATACTACCGGACCACTTTCGGCAGAGTTTATTTTAAAAGATCCTACCGTTGAATTTGCTGTTCTTGAAACGGCAAGAGGAGGAATTCTCCGTTCCGGATTAGGATTTTCACAATGTGATATCGGGGTTCTGACCAATATTGAGGAAGATCACCTGGGAATGAATGATATTCACAGTTTAAGAGACCTTACCAAGGTAAAGCGGGTTGTATTAGACAGTGTGAAGAAGACAGGCTGGAGTGTTCTGAATGCAGATAATGAATATTCCATGAAAATTGCGAAAGATCTTGACTCGAATGTAGCTATTTTCAGTATGGATGAGAATAATCCGCATATTGTAAAGTTTGCAAAAGAGGGAAGGATCACCTGTGTTTATGAAGAAGGTTTTGTAACCATTAAAAAAGGGGATTGGAAGATCAGAATCGGTAAAGCTAAAGATTTCCCGATTACGATGGACGGTAAAGCCAGATTTATGATCGAAAATGTATTGGCAGCCAGCTTGGCCAGTTATCTTTACGGCTTTGGAATTGAAGATATTTCCAATTCACTAAGAACTTTTATCCCAAGTGCTCAGCTTACTCCGGGAAGATTAAATGTCTTTAAGTTTAAAAGCTTTAAAGTATTGATTGACTTTGCCCACAACCCATCTGGATATGAAGCTATTGAAGATTATCTGAAAAATGTTGAGGCAACCAAGAAAATAGGAATTATTTCCGGCGTTGGAGATAGAAGAGACAATGATATCCGGGAGTGCGGAAAAATTGCGGGAAGAATGTTCGATCATATCATTATCCGAAATGAAAAACACCTTAGAGGGAGAACAGAAGAGGAGATCAACGGGTTGATTATCGAAGGAATGCAGTCTTCTGGAAAAGATGTCAGCTATGAGATTATCCCTAAAGAAATTGAAGCCTTAAAACATGCCATAGGAATGGCAGAAGAGGGAACATTCATCACAGCTTTAAGCGATGTGATTTCCAATGCTATTGATCTTGTTCAGGAATATCAGGCCAGAGAACTGCTGGAAGAAGATAAAAACCTGTAAAAATCTAACATTTGTAATAATTAAAATGGCTGTACTTTGTAGTGCAGCCGTTTTTTTGAATTCTGATTTTTTTATAATCTCTCGGAGATTTTGCGGATTAAGCAGATTAGTAAATTATATAATAAGAATCTGCGTTATCTGCAAAATCTGCGAGAGTCAGTATTTTTGATATGAAGCTATATCAGTGTTTATTTCGATAAAGTATCTCAGATTATTTAAATCTTCAGTAACAGCTTAGCTCGTTGAAGCGCTTCCTCCTGATCTTTAGAAAACTCCAGAAAGTACTGAGTCTGCCAGGCTTGTGTTTTCTGAGCCTGTTTGCTTTCTGCTTTATCCCAGGACGGATATACTCTTATTCCTCGTTTTCCTGTCTTTTTTCCATGAGACAAAACGCCTTTTTCTGCTAAAATCTGTTTTGGGAAAACAAATATCCCTGAAAGATCGTCTTTAAAAGCTGCAATGAGATAAAATCAATATCATCAGTACTATCAAAAGGAGCCGTTTCTCCTTTTTCATTTCTTTTCCAGAGGGTTACAAATTGTCCCGTTTTGGTAGGGGTTATTTTGGAAATCCGGAATTTCATCTTCAGTTCATTGACGGTGAAATTAAAACCTGAATATTCACTGCATTCTAAGTCTT
>NZ_MAYF01000122.1 GCF_001684955.1 Chryseobacterium contaminans
TTTCAGAAGCTTCAGCAGTGGTTACATTGCGCTTCATGAATTGATTTTTTCCGGTTTTGATCCAGACGTATTGATTGTCGTCTTTTTGCATCAGGGCAGAAGTTGGGATAATAATTGTGTTTTCAGAATCGGTGGAGTAAATAATGGTGGCAAACATACCAGGTTTTAATGTCCTGTCGGGATTATCACATTGTATTAAAACTTTGATACTTCTTGTGGCTTCATCTACCCAGTCATTGATATGGTATACTTTTCCGTTAATGGCTCTGTCCGGATAGGTATTAACTTTTATAGATACCTGATCTCCGTTTTTAATGAACCGAAGATCCTTTTCTTTCACTTCTCCGGAGATCCAGACCTTAGAAAGTTCAGCAATAAACATCACAGGTTCTGCATCTTCGCGGAGATATTGTCCGGTAACAATTTTATTGGAAATCACTTCACCGGCAATGGGAGCTCTTACAATTAAACCGCCGGAACCTTTTCCCTGACTGTTGTAAATTTTTAATGCTGTGGAGGCATTGGATAAGGAAATCTTTTTATTTCTGAATTCGGTTTCAGATTCTTCAAGTTCCTTTTGTATTCCCACACCGTGTTTTACAAGGTCCTGCTGACGTTTGTATTTTTTTTCTGCCAGCCCGGCTTCATTCAAGGCATCGGAATATTCTTTCTGTATATCCAGATATCCTGAAGAAAGGACTTCAAAAAGAGGACTTCCGGCACTTACTTTCTGCCCGATATTAACAAAAGCTTTTGTAACTCTTCCTGAAAAAGGACTTGCTATTTCTGCATAATTATTAGGAATGGCTTCTATGGTTCCTACAGAAGTAATATCATGACTATATTCCTGATCGCTAACGGTTATAGTTTTAATTTTCTTTAAAACAGGGTTGTTTTCAGGAATGGTAACCTGATTGTCCTTCAGGATGATTTCCTGTTCGGGAGCTTGTTGTGGAACATTGTCTTTGCAGGAGGCTGCAAAAAGAATGATAATGCTTAAGATTATTCTTTTCATGATCTTAATAAAATTGAGTGCTGTTGCTGATTTTAGGTTTTGTATTGTTCTTTTTCTTGTTAATGACCAGTTTTTTACTCCGGGCTTCCTTTTGAGTGGATAAAGTAGGGCGTAGGAATATATTGGTGGAAACAATGAAAAAGACGGTAATGAGTGCTTCCTTGGGATATCCAAGAGCGCATAATGCTCCTATAGCTGCGGAACACCATAAAGTTGCTGCGGTATTTAATCCTCTTACGGTAAGGCCATCTTTCATGATAACGCCACCACCCAGGAATCCAATACCACTAACAATGTAAGAGGTGATTCTTCCGGCTGCATCACCACCAATTCTGATGGCAATCAGTACAAATGCTGCGGAACCTATACAAACTAAAGTGTTGGTGCGGAGGCCTGCATTCTTTTTACGCCACTGTCTCTCGAAGCCTATACCGGCTCCTAAACAGAATGCAGTTAATAAACGAAGTGTAAATTCAAATGTATTCATAACTTTTCCTTTTTTATAAAGCCTGTGAGCTGTACGGGAAAAGTGAGTACAACTAAAGCTTTTAAGATTGATAATTACTGTAAGGATCTGCGTCCATATGCTTTATTTTTTACAGTGCAAAAGTAGGAATAGTGGGCTTTTTCAGCCGTTAGAAAAGCTTTAGAATGCTATTAGAATTTTATTAGAAAAATAGAGAGAATAGTTGTTTGAAAATAAAATGATATATTTGATAGTATCAAATGATACTATCATTAATGAAACCTCCTTACCATATTACTAGTGAGATATTGTCACTAATCGCTTCTATTTCAGAGAAAATAGGAGAGATTAATGCTGCTCTTTTATATAAGCCTACCACAGAACTAAGAAAAAAGAATAGAATTAAAACGATTCAGTCTTCATTAGAAATTGAAGGTAATACTCTTACAGAAGAACAAATTACAGCTTTGTTAGAGAATAAAAGAGTTGTGGCCCCTCAAAAAGATATTCTTGAGGTTCAGAATGCCATTAAAACTTATGAACAGCTTCATCAGTTTAATCCTTATCAAATAAAGGATTTGGAAAGGGCTCATTCGATTTTAATGAATGGTTTAATTGAGAGCGCAGGTAAGTTAAGAACTACGAATGTTGGGATTGTGAAAGGATCTAAAGTTGAGCATATTGCTCCGGGAGGAGGAATGGTTAAAGCTTTAGTGAAGGATCTTTTTGGATATCTGAAAAAAGATAAAGATTTACTACTGATTAAAAGTTGTGTTTTTCATTATGAATTTGAATTTATTCATCCTTTTATTGATGGAAATGGAAGAATGGGAAGGTTATGGCAAACTTTGATTCTTATGCAGCGATATCCGGTTTTTGAGTTTTTACCTGTAGAAAGTTTAATAAAACAACAACAAAGTATATACTATAGTAAACTTTCTGAGTCAGATAAAAAAGGTAATTCCACTCCCTTTATAGAGTTTATGCTTGGAATTATTCAGGCTGCTTTAGAAGAAGTTTTACAGTTACAGAATAAAACACTTTATACGGAAGATAGAATATTGTTATTTAAAGATAAAGCAGGAAAAAATACATTTACCAGAAAAGATTATTTGAATCATTTTAAAAACATTTCTGCCCCAACAGCAAGTCGTGATTTAAAATGGGCAGTTGAGCAGGGAATTTTATCCAGATTTGGAGATAAGCGATTAGCAGAATATCAATTTTAAATTCTTTGATTGAAATAAATATTTGTTGATAAAGGATTATGAATGGTTACAGATTGAGGATTAAAACACTCATCTGTAACCATTTTTTAAGATATTAATTCAATACATTTGGCAAAAGTCTAGTTTTGTACTATACTATTATTAATTTTGTAGAATAAAACTTGTTGTTATTTCCTGGTTTCATACCCAAAGTTGTCTTTATAAATTATATATTTTAGAAATGAAAAATTCAAACTTAGCGATTCCTGCCACATTGTTAGCCATTATCTGTGTACAGGGTGGAGCATCCATTGCCAAGCAGCTTTTCCCGGCAATTGGAGCCATTGGAACCGTTACTTTGAGGATTGTACTTTCTGCCATTCTGCTTACCATTATCAATAGACCCAAGTTTTTAGAGTTTACTCCACAAAAATGGAAATATTGTGCAATGTATGGAACAGGACTGGCAGCAATGAATCTTATTTTCTATATGGCCATTCAGAGAATTCCTTTAGGATTGGCGGTAACTGTAGAATTTGCAGGTCCGCTATTTCTTGCATTGGCATTATCACGTAAATTATTGGATGTAGTTTGGGCATTATTAGCCTGTATAGGTATATTGCTTATCGTTCCATGGAAGAGCGATCATGTAGATTTATTAGGACTTGGATTAGCTTTTCTGGCGGGAATATTCTGGGCTCTTTATATCGTAATGGGCGGAAAAGTTTCTAAAATAATGGATGGAAGAGATGCTGTAACCACCGGAATGTTGTTTGCCAGTCTGGTAATTATTCCTTTCACAATTTGGGATGGCGCAGTCTTTAATATGACCCCGACTATTTTTGTAAAAGGGTTGGGAGTAGCCATTTTATCCAGTGCTTTACCATTTTCTTTGGAAATGATGGCTCTGAAAAAACTTCCTGCCAAAACCTTCAGTATTCTGATGAGCCTGGAACCTGCATTTGCTGCCCTTTCCGGATTGGTATTCCTTGCTGAAGAACTGTCTTTTTTACAGTGGATTTCTATCAGTTGTGTTATTGCAGCGAGTATAGGAACTACAGTTTTCAATAAGGCAGCAGCTTCCCATACTTAAAGAATTTATAATTTTATTTCCCTATAGATCACACAAATTTACACGGAAGTTTATGGATATGAAAATCAAAGATTTTCAAAAACTTTAGTGTGCTTTTATGTATGAAGTTTGTCACTTGAAGATAACTTAAGTGTTTAAAAACTTTTGTGACTTTTGTGGTTTGTAAAAACTAAGTGGTTTCAGTATCAAATATCACCGTAAAAACAGTCTCTTTATTTTCAGAGGTCACTTTTATAGCTGCATGATGCAGGTGAATAATTTTCTCAGTCAGGAAAAGTCCGATTCCATAGCCCTTTTCCTGTTTAGACGCTTCACTTCTGTAAAAAGGTTCAAAAATATGAAGCAAGTCTTCCTTTGAAATGGTAATTCCTGTATTGATAAAACTGATATAAAGCTTTTCATTGGTTACTTTAACATCAATCAGGCAGGTATGAACCGGAGAATATTTACAGGCATTATCGATGAGGTTATTAAAGGCAACCTGCAACAGATATTCATTTCCCTGTACTACAAGCTGATGCTCTTCTATAGCATTGTCAATATTTAAAGAAACTTTATATCCTTGATTTTCCTTGATGATTTTTGAATAAGATTCCAGAAGAATTTCATCCAGTCGTACTTCAGAAAAACTTATTTCATTAGGGTCATAGCTCGCCTTGGCAAGGTCCATTAAGCTATTGGATAATTTCACCATATTCCGGGCATCGTCCAGGGCATATTGAATAGTCTGCTGATATTCTTCTTTGGTTTGTTCCTTTTCCGTAGAGAATTCCAGTTCTGTGATAATGGCCGATAGTGGAGTACGGAGCTCATGAGAAATATTGGAAACAAAATGTTTTTGAGCATCAAACGAATTTTCCAGTCTTTCCAGCATTCCATTGAAGTTTTGGGCTAATTCATTCAGCTCATCTTTCTCAGCAGTGGTTTTTAAGCGCAATTGTAATTTTCCGGCAGTGATGCTCTTTATTTGATAAACCATGTCACTCAGCGGGCTCAACGCTTTTTTTGAAAGGAATATTCCGGCTAAATAAATAAGTATTAAAATGCTGATAAAAGCAATGATACTGATCGTAAGAAGATGGTTGATTGATTTATATCCATATTGATCGTATCCGGCAGCTGTCACTAAATATTCTTTCCCATTATGAGTGTAAACCGTTCCTATGGCCTGTAGATCATCAATAAAAAAACTGATTTCTTTTTTCTTTAAAATATTGGAAAGCATTTTCTGATCTTCCTTTACAAAATCTACTTTTGAATCATCATGATAGATCAGATTGAATTCCGGGTCATAGATGGCTACCTGAACCTCATTAATGGTTTTTGTGTTGTTTTTGTAAACACGGTGCATTTCCTTTTCGCTCAGGGTACTCTGAAAAAAAAGATTGGCTTTGGCCACGGCTTCGTTTCTGAGCTGGGCATAAAATGAAATTTCCCGGGCTTCACTTGAAGAATAATACACGGCAATACCATAAAATATCATCAGCATGGCCGTGACAATAGTAAAGAGTAAGGTAAGCCGGGTTCTTATTTTCATGCTTATGGATTATTGCTGATGTTCTTCGTATCCTTTTTTTAAAATAAAGCCCATTCCTGCTTTGGTATGGATCAGTTTATGTTCAAAATCCTTGTCAATCTTTTTGCGGATATAGTTGATATACACGTCAATAAAATTAGTGCCGGTATCGAAATGGGTTTCCCATACATTTTCAGCAATCTCTGAACGGGAAAGAACCCTTTCCGGATTTTCCAGCATATATTTCATCAGGTTAAACTCCTTG
>NZ_MAYF01000123.1 GCF_001684955.1 Chryseobacterium contaminans
TTATCATCCAACCAATGTAAAGACATATGTTGGTTTGGCTGCAGGAAGCGGAATTACTCCGGTTTTGTCCAATATCAAAGAAAGTCTTTATCAGGAACCTAACAGTAATGCTTATCTGTTTTACAGTAACAGAAGCATGAATCATGTTTTGAGAAAAGCTGAAATTGATAAGCTGGTAGAGCAGTTCAATGGAAGACTTAAAGTAGTGTATCTGGTAAGTCGTGAAAAACATGAAGATCCTGTTTTTGAGGGAAGGATTTCTCCTGAAAAATTAGATCAGTTGTTTGAAAGATATACAGATATTGATGTAAAAGAATCCACTTATTTTATCTGTGGTCCTTCAGAAATGATTAAAGGAATTGCAGACTATCTGAAAAAAGATAAGAAAGTACCTGCCATTCAGGTTTTATTTGAATACTTCACAGCTCCTGACGAAGAAAATACGGAGGAAATGAGTGATGAATTCAAAGCAATTGCCAATATTGAAAGTATGGTAACGGTGATTATTGATGATGATGAATATTCATTTCACCTTAATTCCAAAAAAGAGAGTATCTTAGATAAAGCATTGAAAGACAATCTTCCTGTACCTTTTGCATGTAAAGGAGGAGTGTGCTGTACGTGTAAAGCGGAAGTTTTGGAAGGAGAAGTTTTTATGGAGAAAAACTATGCGCTTACCGAAGAAGAAGTAGCCAGAGGTTATGTTCTTACCTGCCAGTGCCACCCGACAACGAATGTGGTGATGCTTAATTATGATGTGTAGTTAATGTAGCAATGTAACAATTTACCAATGTTATTGTTAGACTGTTAGATTGATATATTGGTACATTTTAAAATTTTAAAGATTTTAATTATGGACTTAGAAAAATTTGTTCAATACGTTCACGAAGAAAATAAAGTAGAACCAAAAGACGTAATGCCGGATGATTACAGAAAGCTTTTGGTTCGTCAGATTTCACAGCATGCGCATTCTGAAATTGTAGGAATGCTGCCGGAAGCCAACTGGATTTCCAGAGCGCCTTCATTGAGGAGAAAAATGGCGCTTCTGGCTAAAGTTCAGGATGAGGCAGGTCATGGTTTATATCTTTATTCTGCAACAGAAACTTTAGGAGACGGAAGTATCAGAGCAGACAGAGATGCTACTTATGATGATATGCTGGAAGGAAAAGCAAAATACTCAAGCATCTTCAATTACCCGACGCTAAGTTGGGCAGATATCGGTGCTATCGGCTGGCTGGTTGATGGTGCAGCAATTATGAATCAGGTAATGCTGATGGGGAATTCTTATGGTCCTTATTCAAGAGCGATGGTAAAGATCTGTAAAGAAGAATCTTTCCACCAAAGACAAGGTTATGAAATCCTTATGGCACTTTGCCGTGGTACCAAGCAGCAGAAAGAAATGGCCCAGGCTTCATTAAACCGATTCTGGTGGCCGGCTTTGATGATGTTTGGTCCAAATGATGAACATTCTCCAAACTCTAAAATGTCTATGAATTACAGAGTGAAAAGAGAAAGTAATGACAGTCTTCGCCAGAGATTTATTGACGTTACTGTTTCTCAGGCTGAATTCTTAGGATTGACCATCCCGGATAAAGATCTGAAATGGAATGAGGAAAGACAACATTATGATTTCGGAGAGCTTCCTTGGGATGAATTCATGGAAATCTTAAAAGGAAACGGCCCTTGCAATAAAAAGCGTATTGAAACCAAGAGAAAAGCTCAGAGAGAGAATGCTTGGGTGAAAGAAGCAGCGATTGCTTTTGCAGAGAAACAACAAAAAGAAGTAATATAATAATGTAACAATATACCAATGTAAAAATGTAACAATCAATTGTCATTCTAAGCGAAACAAAGAATTTCATTGATAAACTGGTACATTGATACATTGTTAAATTAATTTGACTATGGCAAATTTAGATATGTGGGAAGTGTTTATTCAGACTAAACCGGGATTATCTCACAAACACGTTGGAATTGTACAGGCGCCAACAGCAGAAATGGCTTTACAGAACGCAAGAGACGTTTATACCAGAAGAAAAGAAGGAACTTCTGTTTGGGTGGTTCCAAGTAAATATATCGTGACTTCGGAAGGTGTGGATAAAGAAGCATTCTTTGATCCGGCTGATGATAAACTATACCGTCATCCAACTTTCTACGAGATTCCAAACGACGTAAAAAATATGTAATAAATAGACTTGGAGATAATAGACGAATAGATAAAAGACTTTAAGGTCTCTCTATCTATTATCTATTCGTCTATTATCTATTGGTCTTCAAATCTATTAAACAATGAACCCATTATATAATTATTTATTAAAACTAGCAGACGACAGTTTCATTATGGGACAGCGTTTGTCTGCATGGTGTGGTGAAGGTCCTTATTTAGAGGAAGATATTGCATTAACAAACATCGCTTTGGATGAACTTGGCCAGGCTAATAACTTTTATGTATATGCTTCAAGAGTGATTGATAATGGCAAAAGTGAAGATGATATCGCCTTCTTGAGATACGAACACGAATATCTAAATGCACACTGGACAGAGCTTCCTAATGAAGATTATGCTCAGACCATTTTAAAGGTTTATGTTTTCTCTGTGTATCAGAAACTGATGTACGAAGCATTATCAAATTCAGCTAATGAAGAATTGGCAGCTATTGCCCAAAAATCATTAAAAGAAGTAAGATACCACTATACGCATGCTGCATCCTGGATGAAAATCTTTGCTCAGGGAACTGAAGAAAGCCGTACCCGTGTAGAAAATGCTATTGAAAACATCTGGGAATATACAAAAGGGTTATTTGCCAAATCAGAAGGGGAAGATGATCTTGCTGTTTTGAATATCGTTCCTAATGTTGATGAACTTTACAAAGATTTCGTTGCCATTACAGAGAAAGATTTCCAAAGCTTCGGATTAGAATATCCAACAAATCCTTTCATGCAGCCAAAATCAAGAACAGGATATCATACAGAATATTTCGGGTATATCCTTTGTGAGCTGCAGTATATGCAGAGAGCGTATCCTGGATGTACCTGGTAGTAGGCTATGAAAAAGATGCTTCTGGGAATACTAGCTTTTTTTCTTATAGCATATATTATATTATGCGTGGGTGTTTATTTCTATCAGGAGAAAATCATCTTTTATCCTGAAAAATTGCCTGAAGATTATAAGTTTAGTTTTGCTGGAGATTTTGAAGAAATAACAATCCAAACACAGGATAAGAAGCATTTGAACTCAGTTTTATTTAAAGCTCAGAATCCCAAAGGAGTTATCTTTTATCTTCATGGAAACGGAGGATCCATTAAAGGCTGGGGTGACGTTGCTCAATTGTATAGCAGTATGAACTATGATACATTTATATTGGATTACAGAGGTTACGGAAAGAGCCAAGGTGAAATTAATAGTAGAGATCAGCTTTTTTCAGATATTGAGAGTGCTTACAAAGAACTTTTAAAAAGATATACTGAAGACAGAATTATTATTTTAGGATATTCCGTAGGAACAGGGTTAGCGGCGAAATTAGCATCTGCACACCATGCAAAACTGTTGATTTTACAAGCCCCTTACTACAGTATGAAAGATGAAATGAATCAGAAATTTTCATTTCTTCCTAAGTTTCTTCTGAAATATAATTTTGAAACGAACGAATATTTAGAAACCGTTCCATCACCTGTTATTATTTTTCATGGGGATAAAGATGAGGTCATCCATTATAATGCCTCTTTAAAACTTAAAAATAATTTTAAAAAAGGAGATAGCCTGATAATATTAAAAAATCAGTATCACAACGGTATAACAGACAACTTGGACTATCAGAATTTAATGAGAATAATTCTTGATTCTGATAAAAGATAAAATATGAATCAGCTTTTAGATTTATTAAAAACAATTCCCGATCCGGAAATTCCGGTGATTGATATTGTGGAATTAGGAATTGTAAGAGATGCACAGGTCACAGGTGAAAACTCTTGTGAAGTGACCATTACGCCTACGTATTCTGCCTGTCCGGCAATGTTTACCATTGAAGAAGATATCATCAAAATGATGAAAGAAAACGGATGGGAAGCCAAAGTAGTCACCAAAATGTTTCCGATATGGACAACAGATTGGCTGACGGATGAAGCGAGAGAAAAACTACGTGCTTTCGGAATCACACCGCCTGAAAAAGGAGCGGATGTACATCACATCGGGAAACCGAAGAAATGTCCGCGTTGCGGTTCCGAACATACCAAACAGATCAGCAGATTTGGGTCTACCTTGTGTAAGGCTTCTTATCAATGCTTAGACTGTTTAGAGCCTTTTGATTATTTTAAATGTCACTAGAATGAACACAACAATACATCAAAGTATCAGTTTATCCATAAAATTTACGGACTATGCAAAACATAACGATGATAGGGCTAGATTGTTAAATTGTTAGACGGTTACATTGATTTATATTGTTAAATTAGTGCATTGTTAAATATAAAATACAAAAACTATGTATACACAACTCGATATTGAATCGCACTTTGACGGGAAGCTTAAAATTGCCTACCTGAATCAGCCTGAAACGATGAACGCACTTACAAAGCCATCTTTAGGAGATCTGAAAGATTTCATTAAAGAATGCAGTGAGGATGAAACCGTAAGATGCGTTGCTATTTCCGGAAGAGGAAGAGCTTTTTGTTCCGGTCAGAATCTTGAAGAAGCTTTTGCAGTAGGTAAAGAGCACCATGATCAGGACATTATCAGAAAAATTGTGGTAGATTATTATAATCCATTGGTAATGGAAGTTACCCGTTGTAAAAAACCGGTTATTGCATTAGTAAATGGTCCTGCTGTAGGAGCTGGTGCTATGCTGGCATTAATCTGTGATTTTGTGTTGGCTAATAACAAGGCGTATTTCGCTCAGGCATTTTCAAATATCGGATTGATCCCTGATACAGGAGGAACCTATTTCTTACCGAAGCTTTTAGGTAGACAATTGGCTAATTATTTAGCGTTCACAGGTAAAAAACTATCTGCTGAAGAATCTAAAGCACATGGGCTTGTTGCTGAAGTATTCGCTGAAGAAGAATTCGGACCAAAATCAATGGAAATCCTGGAAAGAATGGCTAATATGCCAACCGCAGCTCTAAAACTAACGAAAAAAGCTTTTGCTAGCTCTTATACCAATACTTTAAAAGAACAGTTGGAACTGGAAGGAGATTTACAACAGGAAGCAGCAGAAACAGAAGACTTCATAGAAGGTGTAAATGCCTTTTTACAAAAAAGAAAACCTAATTATAAGGGAAAATAAGATTAATATAACAATTGATCAATGTAACAGTTTACCAATCAATGTAAATGCTTAGGCAAGATTCAATTTTTTGATAAAATTGTTACATTGGTAAACTGATACATTGTTACATTACTTTTTTAACTATGAATATTGGAATTATTGGGGCAGGAACCATGGGCGTTGGAATTGCTCAGGTGGCTGCAACCGCAGGATGCAAGGTCGTTTTATTCGATGCGAATGCTCCACAAATAGAT
>NZ_MAYF01000124.1 GCF_001684955.1 Chryseobacterium contaminans
AGGTATACTCTTTTCCCAGTTGTTTCATGCGGAGGATACGGAATATGGTAAACTGCATGGATTCAATTCTATTTCAAGTTATCAGGACTTTAAAAATAAAGTTCCTATTGTTACTTATGAAGAAATGGAACCTTATATTGAAAAAGCAAGACAGGGACAAAAGGATGTCAGCTGGCCGGGGCTTATCAGACATTTTGCCAAGTCTTCCGGAACAACTAATGCTAAAAGTAAATTCATTCCTATTTCTGCAGAAAGCCTCGAATACTGCCATATGAAGGCCGGAAAGGATATGGTTTCCATTTATGCCAATAATCACCCGGAAAACCAGCTTTTTAATTATAAAAATTTACGTTTAGGAGGAAGTTCTGAGCTATACGCGGATTTTAATACAAAATTTGGCGACTTATCCGCTATTTTAATTGATAACCTGCCGTTTTGGGTAGAAATCACCACCACTCCAAGCAAAAAGGTTTCTTTAATGGGAGAATGGGAAAGCAAGCTTAAAGCCATTACTTCAGAAGTAAAGAATGAAGATGTGGGAAGCATCCTTGGAGTTCCAAGCTGGATGATGGTTCTTCTACAAAAGGTATTGAATGAGACCAATGTTGAAAATATTTCAGAGCTATGGCCTAATCTGGAGGTATTTTTTCACGGTGGAATCAGTTTCAAACCCTACAGAGAGCAATACCGTAAGATCATCGGAAAAAGCATCAATTACTACGAAATATATAATGCTTCCGAAGGCTTCTTTGGGATACAGGACAGATCCAACAGTGATGAAATGCTTCTGATGCTTGATTATGGTATATTTTACGAATTTATACCAATGGATCAGTTCCATTTTTCAAATCCTAAAGTGGTAAGCCTTGAAGATGTGGAAATCGGAAAAAATTATGCTATGGTTATTACTACCAATGGCGGATTATGGAGATATCTGATTGGTGATACGGTAATATTTACATCTACCAATCCTTTCAGAATTAAGATAACGGGAAGAACGAAGCATTACATCAATGCTTTCGGGGAAGAATTAATGATTACCAATGTAGAATCTGCCTTGTCAAAAGCCTGTGAGCTCACCGGTGCTCAGATTACAGATTTTACCGGTGCTCCGGTCTTCATGAAAGAAAATGAAAGCGGCGCCCATGAATGGATTTTTGAATTCAGCCAGCATCCTGATAATCTGGACAGCTTTATTGATGCTTTTGACCAGCATTTAAAGAAAATTAATTCGGATTATGAAGCGAAAAGATACAATAATATAACGCTTAGGAGGCCAATTGTACATATTGCTAAAAACAATCTCTTTTATCACTGGCTTGAATCCAAAGGAAAGCTTGGCGGCCAGAATAAGGTTCCAAGATTAAGCAATGACCGGGAATATATTGACCCGTTATTAGAACTTAATAAATAGAAGAAAGGAAGCTAGAGGATGGAAGATGGAGGTTCTTGCAGTCTTTAGACAACTTATATTTTCTTTTGAAATGCGTGTAGAAGGATTTAAATTACAATGACTATAATTAGAAGGCGAGAAGGCACTTCCAGCTTCCCTCTTCTGACTTCCAACCATAAAACAAAAACCCGCAGTTGAAATCAACTACGGGTTTTATTTTATTTACTTAAATCTTCTTTTAATTTTTTAGCAGCGTCCTCTACTTTTGCGGCTCCTTTTCTGGCTGCATCTTTTGCATCTTTACCAGCTTCTTGAGCTCCCGCTTTAATATCTTTACCCACTTTATTAGCTTCGTTTTTAATATCCTGCCCTGCTTTGTTAAGATCCTGTTTTGTTTTATCTGCAGTAGCATCAATTTTATCTTTAGCCTTCTGAGCAGCATTGTCTATCTTATCTCCGGCCTGGTCTAATTTTTCATCAACTTTTGCCTTAGCGTCGTTAACTTTTGCAGAATCAACCATTTGAGGAGATGTTTCTGTAACAGTAGTTGTGGTAGTAGTTACAGATCCATCTGCATTTTCAACCTGTTCTGTTTTTGTTGTAGATTTTGTGCAGGCAACAGTAAATAGAGAGATCGCTATTGCCGCAAGAATTTGTTTTTTCATATTGTATATTTTTAAAAAATGTTTTGGCTTTATTCTGTTTTGGTTTCGGCAGAAGATACTGTTTCTACTGGTGTTTTCTTCTTCTTTTCAGCATCTGCGGCCTTCTTTTCTTCCTCTTCTTTCTTTTTCTTTTCTTTATCAAGCTCTGCTTTTATTTTCTGCTCTTCTTCCAGGGCTTTTTTAGCCTGTTTTACTGAGTCCAGATACTGAGGTGAAGACATTCTGATCTTACGGGCAATATCAACAGTAACAGCTCCATTAGAGAAAGAGTCAACAGCAGTTGTATCATAATGTACTTTCACGTCCTGTTCAGCTCCAAATCCCGGAGATTCCTTCTTGGAACAAGCCGTTAAAAGAAGTGCAAAAATGAAAATTGCAGACAATAAATTTTTCATGGAACTAATTTAGCAGAAATTCTGCAATTACAGGATAGTGATCCGATAATTTCACAGACTGATCAACTTTATAGCTTAATGGAATAATGGATTTTGAACTGAAAATATAATCAATTCTTAAAGGAATTTTATAATCGTGAAAACTGGAAGCACTTCCCTTTCCTGCAGTTAAAAAAGCATCCTGAAGGTCTTTTCCTAAGCTGTAATATTCATAAGAATTGGGTACAGAATTAAAATCTCCGGCTACAATAACGGGATAAGGTGAAAAGTCAATTGCTTTTCTGATTTTTTTAATCTGGTCTTCATGAGCCTGAAAAGTAGGAATCATATGAGAAAGAAGTGTAGATACATTTCCTATTCCCATTGCATCCAACTTTGTAAACATTGTTTTCTGAAGTCGGAAAGGCTCCAGATAAACATTTACTATTCTGATGATCTTTCCATTGATATCTACATCTGCATAGAAAGAATTTCCTCTAGAGTTGTCTTCTATGATCTCTGCCTGTCTTAGGATTTTATGCTTAGTTTTAAGAATTACGGAAGGGTATTTTACCAGATCCTGTCTTAAAGCACGGTTAGTGTCTTTTTCCTGTACCAGAATAATATCCGGATCCTGCTCTTTGATATAGTTTTTTACTTTATCCCATCCGTAATCACCATATTTTACATTAAAAGTCAGGACTTTAATATCCCGTATTGTTTTTTCTTTATCTGTTTTAGGGGAAAAATTAACCCATCTTCTGATTGGATTGTAAAAAAGTAATGTTCCCAACGCAAAAGCAATAGCGATTTTATTTTTTTTGAAAACCCATACTAAGGTAAGAAGAATGTGGGCGGATATCAGATAGGGGAAACCAAGAGAAAGTAAATTAAGGTTCCCTAAAATATTAGGGGGAACCCATGCATTTCCCAATGTGCAGAGCAATAAAACAGCAACAGCGATATGTATAAATAGTAATATCTGATTCGACTTCATGAAAAACATTCTTGGTACCCGTTTTTTTAAGCAAAAACCCTACCAAGCAGCCAAATTTTAACTATTTTTATGATTATTTATCCTTCAAAGAAAACTTTGTGATGACAGGATAATGATCTGAAATACTGACAGAACGGTCAACATCATAAGAAACAGCTTCCAATGATTTTGAGGAAAAAACATAATCGATTCTTATGGGGAATTTATAATCATGAAAACTGGTTGCGCTTCCTTTTCCGGTACTCATAAATGCATCTTCAAGATCTTCTGATAAATGATAATATTCGTAAGAATTGGGTACAGAGTTAAAATCTCCGGCAACAATAACAGGATATGGAGAATTTTCTAAACTCTCACGAATTTTCTTCACCTGATCCTGATGTATTTTGAACGTAGGAATTAATTTTTTTACAACACCTTTTACTTTTTGCTCATTAGCTTCAGAGTTTCCATCAAGCTTTATCATCTTCTTTTCGAACTGAAACGGATAAAGATAGATATCAACAAATCTGTAGGTTTTGCCTTTTATTTCAATATCTGCCTGAAGAGCACTCTGCAATTCCATACTTTCATCTTCAGAAAAAAATAATTTTTCATTGGATAGGTTATGTTTTGTCAGAATGGTTAAAATCCCATTTGATTTGGTTCTGTTATAGCCCTTAAGCATTGGATATTCCATACCGCCATCTTCCTGTAAAAGGATAACATCAGCATCCTGGGCTTTGAGGTAATTTTGAACCTCATCTTTGCCCATAAGCCCCGCTTTTATATTGAAAGACACAATCTTTATATCACTGGAACTTTCTTTCTTTTCAGAGGAAAAATTAACCCACCGCTTAACAGGATTAATAAATGCCAGCCCAATAAACATGAATACAAATGCTCTTTTCTTCCAGCTTAATACCCAAAATACCGTTAAAACAATATACAGGACAATAAGAACAGGAAACCCCAAAGAAAGCAGATTAAACCACGGAAATATTTTAGGTGGGATATAGGCATTCAATAGAGAACCCAATAATAGGAACAAAATTCCTACATGTAGGATCAGCAGTATAAGGCGGAAAATCTTCACAGAAAATGATTAATTGAATCTATATAAATGTTTTTTCCATATTCTTGCCAATAGCCATCCTACTAAGGCTCCACCAACATGAGCCAGATGAGCAACGCTTCCTCCATTTCCGGAAACCCCCAAATAAACAGAAATTACTACAATAATTGGTAACAAGTACTTTACTTTAATAGGAACCGGAATAAACATGATTCCAATTTTAGCATCAGGATATAAGGTTGCAAATGCCGCTACCACCCCAAAAATAGCACCAGAAGCACCCATCATCGGAGATTTTAATAATGCATAATACTGATTAGACAACTCAACTCCTTCTTGTGTCGTTGCGCTGATTCTCAAATCTCCTAAATAATCAATCCCTGCTTTTGAGTAAATTTCAGATGCGCTTAATCCTAAACTTTGTAAACCAGAAATGATTTGCTGTGCTTCCACAAAGTTCCATAGATTAAATAGGAAAAATGACCCTAATCCGCTGGCAAAATATAATAATATGTATTTTTTTTCACCTAAAACCTGTTCTAAAACCGGCCCAAAACTAAATAGCGTAAACATATTGAATAAAATATGCATAAACCCACCCGGTTCTCTGAACGGAGCATGCATAAACATATGTGTAATGATCTGCCACGATTTAAAGTTGGGAGAAAAAGGATAGAATCCTGAAAGTGTATTGTATAAACTTGGATAATATAAAAAATTAGCGATCAAGTAAACTACAATATTAATAATGATAATATTCCTTGTAATGGGTGGTATATTGTTAAACATATTTTTTAAAATTTGTTTTTAAAATCATTAAACGGAACTTCATAGAAACATCTTTTTCCATCTGGTAAAAATTCAGGGAAACCTAGTGCTGTAAAGTCTTTGATGACCTGTTCCGCATCTTTTTTATAAATAAAGTCAAATCTTGACTTCGATTGCATTTTACTCCATTGGTTATGATAGTACTGCATAAATTCGTCTTCTGTCTTATAATCCAGGATCTCAAAAAGGTTTTCCAGGAAATTCATCGCCTGTGTTTCTTTCAGTCCTTCCGGAAGTGAATCTATTCTCAACACGCTTTCATGAGCAATTTTCATGTCAAACCCAAGCTCAGGAAGATATTTTTTGATGGATTCATATTTACTTTTCTCAATCTCATTCATATGATACTCAAGAGAGAACAGTAAAGCATGGCTATTTGTGCTTGTATTTGATCTTCTGGTGGTTTTGTTGTTTTCTGCAACCAATAATCTGTGCATTCTTCCCAAATCAAGCATTAAGGTAACATCTCCTTTGTTGAACAGCCAGTATCCGTTGGGTAACCTCATTAGATCCTCATCAAAGTCTTCATCTTCAAACAGATTAATCTTCGAAGGCTCCGCAGTGATATTCTGATGATACATTTCTGTAAGATTCTGAATTTCTTCAGGATGTACTACATTTTTTTCTTCCAAAAACGGATTATAATCCCTGTCTACAATAATTTCAGGCATTTTGATAACGCCGCCTCCGCCACCATTGCTTTTGCTTGGGATGGGTTTGTTCATCATTTCATCCAATTCCGGATCTCTGTCAAAATCAAGACTTGGAGAAACATTATAGATTCCAAGTGATCTTTTGATGGTAGAACGGAGTAAAGCGAAAATAAGGTGTTCATCTTCAAACTTCACTTCTGTTTTCTGTGGATGAATATTGACATCTATTTTCCCCGGATCAAGTTCAAGATACAAGAAAAATGAGGGAACATATCCCGGTTGAAGCAGCCCTTCAAATGCCTCTTGTACTGCTTTATTGAAGTATGGGCTTTTAAAATATCTTCCGTTTACAAAAAGGAATTGCTCGCCTCTTGCTTTTTTGGCGCCTTCAGGTTTAGCAACAAATCCATGAAGTTTACACCAGATAATATCTTCTTTGATTGGAATCAGAAGCGGCTGTAATTTTCTTCCGAAA
Organism: Chryseobacterium contaminans; assembly: GCF_001684955.1. GTDB lineage: Bacteria > Bacteroidota > Bacteroidia > Flavobacteriales > Weeksellaceae > Chryseobacterium > Chryseobacterium contaminans. The sequence goes on from NZ_MAYF01000124.1 coordinate 6,440, forward strand.
ACATCTACAATACGCTGCATCTGGCTTCCCTTTCTTAATCTGAAAACGGCTTCATCATCATGAAATAGTGAGAATTCCAATCCTTCATGAGCTAATGCAACACGCTGAAATTCATCAATAACGTGTCTGAATTCAATATTGTTGTTTTTCAGGAATTTTCTTCTGGCAGGAACATTATAAAAAAGATTCTTCACCAGGAAGTTTGATCCTTCTGCAGTCTGAACCGGGTCCTGAAACTGAAAAACACCTCCTTCAATATAGATGTTCGTTCCAATGGAAGCCTCTTTTTGCTTTGTTCTCAGCTCAACCTGTGAAACGGCTGCAATAGAAGCCAATGCTTCCCCACGGAACCCTTTTGTTGCGATCTTAAAAATATCTTCTGTTCCTCTGATCTTAGAGGTAGCATGTCTTTCAAATGCCAGTCTGGCATCTGTTTCGGACATACCTTTTCCGTCATCTACTACCTGGATAAGGTTTTTGCCGGCATCCCTGATAATCAGTTCAATCTTCGTTGCATCTGCATCTATAGCGTTTTCCAAAAGTTCCTTCACGATGGACGCAGGTCTCTGCACCACCTCTCCTGCCGCAATTTGGTTGGCTACATGATCCGGTAAAAGCTGAATAATATCTGACATAAAAACGTAAATCAACTTACAAAAATAGTCAATGAAAACGGGAATTAAAACATTAAAAACGGGAATTAATATTTAATTATCAACATTTCAACAATACAGCTTTCTGCAAATTCTGCTCCAAACTGTTTGTGGTATCAGCTTTTAATAAAGAACAATCCCCCATTGTTTTTTTACCAATAGAGGATTGAACCAGCTAGTTTATACAAAAAATTAATAGTGATATTTACCCTGCAGCAGGTATCTAATCCTAGTCTTCAAAGACCAGTTTTCTATTCTTTTTACTTTTAGGAATCCCATGGATCTTTTCATACAGATAGGCCAAAAGATTCGGTTTTTTATAAATCCTGTTGTATCTGTATTTTGTATTAAAGTGTCTTACATGAATTTTATAGGCATCATATCCAATAACAATCATCAGACATACACTGATTACATAGAATACTCTAAATTCCAGATAATAGTAAGTTAATCCTGAGAATACAGCGCCTAACACATACGCCACCATAATACTCATGAGCAATTTTGCCCTTCCTATTAACTCCCCGTTTTTCCTGTATTTTTTTTGAGTAAACATGGAAACCAGGATTCCTAAATCGGTGGTTGTTCCCGTAAGATGGGTGGTTTTCACGGAGAAGTTGGAAATACTTGCCGTTAAACCATTCTGCAATCCTGTTGCGAAAAGCATTATGGCTACTAAAACTTCTGTTTCCGCCAACGTTTTCTGATAATACAATTGTCCGTATACTCCTACTCCAAACAAACATATTATTTCCAGAACAAGAGGCAATGCGTGAGCAAAATACTTGCTCTTCTTATTGAAATTAATCACAATGAAGTTAGACAGGAAGCTTCCGAAGAAGAACAGGAAGATCCAGCTGCCCATTACAGCTACCTGAGACCAGTTTCCTTTACTGATTTCTGCCGCTAAAATCGCATAGTGACCTGTTACATTGGATGTAAAAGAGAGAAATATAAGTAGGGATGCAATATTTATAGTACCTGCCGTGAAGGCAGTCAGCGTCCCCAACCTGATATTGTCTCCCAATGTTCTGCTGTTACTATAATTTCTTAACATTTTTAATCTTTTTTAAATTATGATGATGGTGATAATTAGACCTCAACAAAGATTTCCGCCAGTCTTCCTCTTTCCGGAAGCTTTTCTTTAATTTCAAGGGCAATTTCCCCGGATTGAAGCGCTTTGCATTTTTTGATATAAGGCACAAGGTCAAATTTTCCTTTTCCTTTACTTTTAATGGCTGTAGAATAGTAAGCCTCTTCAATATTATTCGCTTCTACATATTGGTTGAAGGTTCTCTGAAAACTTCCTGTAAAGATGTCGCAGATAATTTTATTAACTAAATGAGGATACTTGTTTTTAATGATTTCATAGCCATCGCAGAACTCTGCAGGTCTGATCTTGTTGAAAATAGTTGTCTTAGTATTAAATAAAAGATCTCTGATAGAATCTCCTGAATCATATCCTGAAACCAGAAGGATATTGTACTGATTCTGATCTTCGGAAGCATCTTTTTCTCTCAGTACTTTTTTCAATATGTTTAATGACTCAAGAGAATAATCTGTTGCAATTAAAATTGTTTTAGCCATGTTCTTATTATTTTGTATTGTGTTTATCTTTTTTGATGATACAAAATTAGAATGGCCAGATTAGAAGGTCTTTGGAACGGAATTAAAATGTCATTAAAGAGATTAAAATGAGATTAGAAAATTGTTAACGGATATTAATATTGAGAACAAAAGAGGTTCAAAAAGCCATTGAGAAGCAGCCACAGCACATTGAAAACTTAACAATTAAGCTTCTTTCTGCGTGCTGTAAAAGTTAGGAAAACGCATCTGCACTGTAGTTCCCTGATTTTCATTGGAGGTCACAATCAGTTCACCATGATGCATTCTTACGATATTTCTTGCTAATGGAAGCCCTATTCCGTAGCCTTCATAGTTATTGGTATTGGAAGCTCTGAAAAAAGGGTCATAGATTTTGTTCATTTCCTGCTGCGGAATTCCAATCCCGTTGTCTTTTACAATGATATAAACGTCCGCATCAGTAGCACCAAGGGAAACTTTCACCTGCTGAAAATTAGAATATTTACAGCCATTGCTGATGATATTGGCAACAGCCAGATGCAGAAGCTGCTCATTACCCTGAACTTTTAACTTTTTAGGATTATCAGGAAGCATACTGATATCAAGATAGATATTGTTTCTGGAATCAATTTTTCTCAGGGTTTCAATAACATCCCAGAGCAGCTGATCCATTCTTACTTTATCCATTTTCTGGATCTTGCCATCGAATCCGGTTTGGGCAATCATTAAAAGGGCTTTGATCTTTTTATCAAGCTTTTCAGCTTCATCCAGAATAATTTCCAGCGTTTCTTTATACTCATCCGGTGTTCTGCTGATGGAAAGGGCAACGTCCGCCTCTCCCATAATAGAAGTTAAGGGCGTTCTCAGCTCATGCGAAACATTTCCAATCAAATGATTCTGGGTCTCAAAAGAGGTTTCAATGCGGTTGAGCATATCATTGAAGGTATCTACCAGCTCATTCAATTCTTTATTGTCCGGCTGAGATTCTAATCGGAGGTGAAGATTTTCAGAACTGATCTCTTTTACCTTCCCTGTAATTTTAAGAATAGGTTTAAAGAGGGTCTTCGACAGGTAAAATGAGAAAATCATACTGAAGAATAACGAAAGCACAATACAGGTAAGCAATGTTCTTTTCAGGAAACCAAGGTAATAGATCACATAATGGTTTTTGGCTGAAGCAATGGCAATATAGTCTTTATCATCATACTTAAAGCTTTGACCAATATAATAGAATTCTTTATCGTTATAATTATCTTCTCCTTTTTTAAGAATATTTTTAAAGAAATAATCCGGGATATGAACTTCCTGAGAGATTTTTCTAAAGTTAGAATCTGTTGGAACGGCAAAAACATAGTCTTTTTCCATGGGAAGCTCTTCATCATTCAGACTGCTGAGAATATAATTTTCCGGAAGATCCAGATGATCTTTGCTTTTTTCTATCTGAACAATGGTAGCCGTACGGATCTTTAAAAGCTCATAGAACCTTTGGTGAGAAAAGTTAACAATTGAAAAATAAACCAAACCACTGAACAGCAATATAATGGCGGTAAAAACCAACATTAAAAGCACCATCGTTTTGGTCTGATTTGTAATCACTTTGTTAAACATTCATTATGCTTTTTTCAGAACGTATCCCATACCTATCACAGTGTGAATCAATTTATTATCATCTCTGTCATCCAGCTTCTTTCTGAGATAATTCACGTAAACATCTACCACATTGGTTCCCAATTCATAGTTTACTCCCCAGACTGCATCAAGAATTTCAGCTCTGGAAATCACTTTTTCAGGATTATTAAGGAAGTAAAGCAATAATTTGTATTCTGTAGAAGTAAGAGTAATTTCTTCTCCGGCTCTGGTTACTTTTTTAGTATAATCATTTACCATTAAATCCGAGAACTGAAATATATGTTCATTATCCGGCTCCGGCTCAATAATTTCCTGGGGAACATTATTGTGGCTTCTTCTCAGTAAAGACTTTACACGGGCTACCAATTCAATAAACTTGAAAGGTTTCACCAAGTAATCATCTCCACCACTTTCCAGCCCCAGAACAATATTTTCAGAAGTTCCCAAAGCTGTTAAGAACAAAATAGGAACACTCTGGTTGGTTTTCCTGATCTCCTTACAGACATCCAGTCCGTTCATTTCCGGAAGCATAATATCTAAAATCACCAAATCGAAATCATTGGCTTGCACCAATTGTACACCGGTACGACCGTCAAAGGCCACGGAAATTTCATACCCGTTTTCCTGAAGTCCTTTTTTAATGAAAGACACTACACTGGTTTCGTCTTCGATGAGAATTATTTTTTTCATACATGAAATAAGGAGTTTTACAAAAATAGGGAAATTTTATTGGGATGGGCAAACGTTGAATGTTGAAGAAGATTTCCTCTTATTTATTCAGTTTTTATTATCCTTTCTGTCCTTATCTTAATCGTACCGCTCTCTTATCCTAAAGTAATATTTCTTTATTATTCTCTTATAACTTCAATTCCATCTGTACATCCACACGATCGTAGCCCGGATTGGTAATAGGAATATGTTTAAACCCTAATTTTTCATATAGCTTTATAGCAGGAACCAATATGGAATTGGTCTCCAGAAATACTTTTTCTGCTTTCAGTTCTCTGGCTTTTTCAACAAGAGTATTACCCAACAGGTAACCGATCTTCTTTCCTTGTGCTTTAGGGCTTACCGCCATTTTTGACAGTTCAAAAGCAAGAGGTTCTTCGTGAGCCCTTACCAGAGCGCATGTTCCTACTGCTTCACCATTTAATAAAGCGAAAGCAATATACCCGCCTTTGTTAATAATCTCCTCCTCGGGATGGTCCAGCAACTTATAATCACTGGGTTCCATAACAAAAAATGTTTTGATCCATTCTTCATTTAAAGCCCTGAAGGCTTCTTTATACTGAGATTCGTAGGCTATAATTTGTACTTCATTATTCTTATCGTTCATCGCTTCAGGTTTATTATATTCTGTTTTTTATCATTTTCCCCAGTTTTTCCAGATCGCTTTCTACACGATCTGTCCATTCCAGGGCATAGTTTAATCGCATACAGTTTTGGTACTGATTATATTGTGAAAACATTCTTCCCGGAGCAAAATTTACTTTCTGGCTGACGGCTTCATCATACAAATCTTCAGTACAGATTCTTTTATCAAGTTCCAACCATAGCATAAATCCGCCTTTTGGTTCAGAAACTTTAGTGTTATCAGGAAAATATTGCGTTACAGATTTTTGAATCTGCAGATAATTGGCATACAGTTTCTTTCTGAACATTCTCAAATGATGATCATAACGGCCATGCTCAAGAAAATCAGCAATCACATCTGAAAATAAGGACGGGCTTGATACGGTCTGCACCAGTTTCTGTCGGATAATCTTTTCTTTAAATTTTCCAGGTGCTACCCAACCTACCCGATAACCAGGAGCTAACGTCTTGGATACTGAGCCTACCCACATTACAATTCCCGCTTCATCATAAAACTTACAAGGTTTTGGTCTTCCGGCCCCGAAATAGATATTTCCGTAGACATCATCTTCCACCAAAGGTACATTATGTTCAGTAAGCATCCTTACCAGCTCCTTCTTATTCTCATCCGGCATTTGAAAACCTAGCGGATTATTATAATTCACTACAAAACAGCAGGCAGAAAGCTTAGGAAGCACTTTTTTTAAGGCATCCAGATCTACTCCTGTAATAGGATGGGTAGGAATTTCCACAGCTTTCAAACCTAACAGCTGGATCGCCTGAAGAATCCCAAAATAAACCGGGCTTTCTACTGCTACAGAGTCTCCAGGCTTGGTAACTGCCATCAGGCAATTGTAAACCCCGTTCATAGCGCCGGAAGTAATCACCAGATCATCTTCAGTAATTTTCCCTTCCATTACTATAGACCACTTGGCAATTTCTCTACGGAGCTTTTCACTTCCCTGTACAGGTTCATAATTCGTTCCACTGTCATGTTTGCCTTTTATCACATTAATCATGCATTTCTTCATCTGGGCAACGGGAAGTAGGCTTTTCCCAGGAATTCCGAGGGCAAACTGAGTAACATCTGTTCCTGCAATGGAGCCAAATACTTTCCCTATAAGATCTTCCGGACTGTTTTTCCCTTCTGAAACTTTCATTTTTGCTACAGAGGGCAATGCTAATTTTCGTTGTGAGGTCTGGCTTACATAATATCCATATTTGGGCCTTGATTCTACCAGAGAACGGCTTTCAAGTTCCATATAAGCCTGTTTTACAGTATTTAAACTAACATTATATAGTTTTTGAGCGCTTCTTAATGATGGCAATCTGTCTCCAAACTGCAGCGTATCACTTTTGATCTGCTCCGTGACAGAATTGGCAATTTTAAGGTAAAGAACATCTTTAGACATCGATCACTGTTTTAAGTAAATGTACAACTTTATCCCTTTGGGGTTATTGGTTTAGCCAGCTAACCATCCTATAGATGCTATTCTTCAGCTGTTCCGGATTACGGAAGTTAGGAGTATTTTTATTTTTAAAATAATGTTCTGCCCGGGAAATAAAACATTTCTTTTCAGAATGCTGTACATCGGATTTATTATAAATATTAAAAGTAATTCCTCCATTTTCACTTATAACCAGACTTGCAAAGGCAATAACTTCAGATTTCTTTTTAGCCAGCAGGAAAGGAATACCAAAATCTGGGTTCACTTTACCTGTCTTCTGTATCTGCAGAAAGAGATTTTTTAGCACCAACATGTCTGAAATATAGACTTCTTCACATTGAAACTGTTCCTGATATTGAACTTTGGTTTCCATAGTATTCTTCTTAACAAAACAAAATTATGGAGTCTCTGAGTCTGGATACAGATACAGAAGTATAGAATATTACGGATACAGATATTCTTAACCTATTCTTTATAAATAGTATAAAATTCCGGCTGCTATTCCCTTTATCACTCTTTTCAAAACCTCTATCTTTGCATAAAAGACGAAAGGGAGATGAGTTTCTTTGGAACGAACATTAAGAAAATAAGACAGGTTAAAGGTTTGAGCCAAAAGACATTTGCTGATTTACTCGACTTAAACAGAGGAGTGATAAGCTCTTATGAAGAAGGTCGTGCAGAGCCAAAGATTGAGACCATACTCAAGGTGGCTAGCCATTTTAATCTTGAACTCGACCAGTTGCTAACTGAAGATCTTCATGAAAATCAATTAACTGGTATTTCAGGCGTTAACCAACTTATGCTTTTCCCTGAACCAGAGGAAGAAACAATGCCTCCAAAGACAAATAATGCTCAGAATAATGCTATCCTCCAAAAAATATTAGCGTCTGTAGATCTGGTCTATGAATTTACCACAGAAAAACGGCTGCTTTCCCCCTATCATTATGGTGATATCCTGTTTCTGAATAAAGCTGATCTTAAAAAGGACCCAAGTCATCATTTATTGGTATATACTCATGGAAATTTAGAATATGCAGCCAATACTGAAAGCCGGGACCTTTATAAAATTGTAGGGCACGTTTCCACTACAGAAAAGAATGTTTTCAACAATATTTTTGAAAGGCTGGAAAAGCTGGAAAGAGGATGCAATAAATTATAAAAACGAAAGTTCACTGCAAAGACTGCAGAGAACTTTGTTATAAAAATCTAAATCTGAGTTTACTAAAGTCTGGTAAAAACCATTCTTCGTACAAAAGAAGTCATTGTAGGAGTGCCACATCCGTTACACATCACCAAACTTCCTGTAATAGTATCCCCCTGTTTCAGATTAAGAACTACAGAATCATACGCTCCCGCTCTTTGGGATGCAGAAATATTCAGCAGTACCATTGTATAATACTGCTGGGATTGTGCTACTCCATTTTTAAGAATTGACATTAAGCGGTGTGCTGATACATTCGTGGCTGTATGGTACCCGCTTTCCATAAACTCAATCTTGTAATATCCCGATTTCGGGCAGGTCCATGTATCCGTTGTAAGATTAAAGTCTGCTCCACCGTTGGTACTGAAATCTACATTGGTAAAATTAGCCTTATATGTTGTTCCCTGATTATGTGTTTCTGCAGTTGAAGAAGATACAGCACAAATATAGCTGGTATCAGCTTTAGACAGCATAACCAGTTCATAAGTGACTCCTGTAGAAGTATTATTATCTGTTTTTACCAATAAAGCAGACTCTCCCGGCAATATTGACACATTCTGAACATTATCAATAAGTTCCGTTCCATTAGCATCAATGGTAAGCGTATACATCTGCGAAGTATTTTTAATATAATAGGTTCTGCCTTTTCTTTCTACCCCTGTAGTAGAATCAGGAAGTGTGGCTGTACCATCTGCTGTTCCGGCCCAGGAAACATAAAAATCGTTTTCACCAATATTATAGGTATTGGCGGTAATATTTCCATAAGCTGCAGCAAAAGAGCCATCCACTGTAAGTTTTGATCCCGGCACCGAAGTCCCAATCCCTACATTACCACTTTGAGCATATAAGTAGCCCATTCCACTTAGCATGCTAAGGGTTATCAAAATAGATTTCATACATTCTTATTTTTTTTAATTATTCATTTGCTTTCTCCATAATATCTTCAGGCAGTCCGAGAATAGTTATTGAATTTCCGGCTCCGGTAATTATGGATAATCAAAAGTAAATCGTCATTAAAAAAAATTATAAAAAGAAGGTATTAATTAACATTAATAAATTTCTTGATTTACAGATTAAATCATTAATTTTAAAAATACAAACAAATGATTTTCAATAAAATAAATATTTAAATATGTTAATTTATATTCAAAGAGAAATATTAAGTATTTTTTATTTCTTTAAAATAAAAATCAGATATAATGTTCCTTAAAAACGTCCTTGCCTATGAAATTAATTCTATTTTTTTTATTCTGTTCTACTATAATCACCTCCTGTGAAACATCAGAAAAGGGTAACGATTATCTTAATACTGTCGTTGATGAAATTTCTCTTCTTAAGAAGGAGAATCCTGAAAAAGTGAAAGAAGTGTATGAAAGGGAGTACAGGAAATATAACCAAAGTAATAAAAAGGTGTTCCTTTTAAGCAGCAAATATGCTGAACTCGCTTTATCAAGTGACGAAAGGCTTAAACAGATTCCTATGATATATGAGCTACTGCGGTTAAACAACAACAGGTATGAATTTATTGATGTCATAGGCAATTATAACCTGGCGCTGCAATTTGAGACCAGCTCTCCGGAATGGTCTTTAAAATGCGTTGATAATGCAATAGATTACAGTGAAAAAAGTAATAAAAAATATTTTCTACCCCATCTTTACCATTTTAAAGGACGGTTATTATATAATAAAAACGATACGAAGAATGCCCTGATCTATTTTAATAAGGCTCTGCACTCATATAATCCTCAAAAAGATATATTATACGTTTCTTCCATGTATAATAACATCGGAATGTGCTATGATAAAATGAAAAACCCCAACAGCGCTATCCGTGAAACTTATAAAGCCATCAATCTCCTGGAAAAAAACCGGATTCCCAATAATGCTGAACTGGTTTTTATAAACTATATGAAAGGCGGGCTTGCCGACTATTTCATGCAAATCAAAAATTATGAAAAAGCAGAAACTCTTTTAGCTGAAAAACTGAATTTCTCACTTCATAACGATAATTACCGCATGGCTCTTTATGCAGGAAAGGGACTTATTGATCTTTATAAAAATACCCTTCATCAACCTGAAAAAACAGCAAATATCATTTCGGCATTAAACCTTCTTGAACCCAATTTAAAAAAAGCAGCAGACAGAATTGAACTGTATGAACTTACACAGGAATACTATTCTGGTAAAAATGATATTGAAAATTTTAAAAAAGTTTCCAAAAAACTGGTTGAGGCAAATAAGGATCGCAATAACCAGATTAGCAAAGAGCTAAAGATCAATTTTGATATTGCAGATAATTATATCATCAAAAATGTAAATACTGAGAATAATTATTATAAAAGAAACAATTACTTACTGTTATTTTCTTTTATTCTTTTATGTCTTATCTTTTTGATTATCATTATAAATCTTATTAAATCCAGAAAGAAAAGAGAAGAACTTGCGAAAAAAGAAAAGGTAATTTCAGACACTCAGCATAAAATTCTGGAACAGGATATAGAACTTCAAAAAGAGAAAATCAGGAATCTTCATCTGAATCTGAATTTAAAAACAGAAACAGAGCGGGCATTTCTTGAAAATCTGAAGAAGATAAAAAAATCCAAAAATATTGATACTGAAGAGGTTTTAAAAGATCTTCAATTCAAAATCAATAATCTGATTATGATTGACAGGAAAAGCAACGACCTTGTTAATGAAAGTTCACTCGAAAACAAATTATTCATGGAAAGGCTCTCTGAAGAATTTCCTCTTCTTACTAATCAGGAGCTCAAACTGTGTGTTTATTTTAAACTGAACCTGGCTGCAAAGGAAATATCACTTCTTGAAAAATTCACCGTTGGCAGCATAAGGGTTTATAAGGCGAAGGTGAAGGCCAAACTTGGATTAGATAAGGAAACTGATCTTAGTGAGTTTTTAAACAGGTTTTAAAGCAAGAAATAAAGCAGGGGCTTTCTCGCCTGTGATACAAATCCTTTTTTAAGCCTTTGATAAAATATAAAAACAAAAAACCCTCCGTATTCAAAATACAGAGGGTTTTGTACCCCAGACGGGACTTGAACCCGTACGTCCTTGCGGACACAGGATTTTAAGTCCTGCGTGTCTACCAGTTCCACCACCAGGGCCGGTGTGTGGTACAAAAAAAGGATTTGCTTTCAAATCCTTTTTTGTATGGTGCGGATGAAGGGACTCGAACCCCCACGCCTCACGGCACCAGATCCTAAGTCTGGCGTGGCTACCAATTACACCACATCCGCTGGTTACATTGCTCTGCAAATGCAGATACAATCGATAATTCTTACAAATATAAAAAAATTATTTAAAAGATCTCTCTCTATTAAAACAAAAAACCCTCCGTAGCAAATACAGAGGGCTTTGTACCCCAGACGGGACTTGAACCCGTACGTCCTTGCGGACACAGGATTTTAAGTCCTGCGTGTCTACCAGTTCCACCACCAGGGCATGGTGTGGAGCGAAAAACGGGATTCGAACCCGCGACCCCAACCTTGGCAAGGTTGTGCTCTACCAGCTGAGCTATTTTCGCATAGTGCGGATGAAGGGACTCGAACCCCCACGCCTCACGGCACCAGATCCTAAGTCTGGCGTGGCTACCAATTACACCACATCCGCTGGTTTTTTGTATTGTAAGTTTTAAAGAGCTTGCTTCGTTTTTGTGAGTGCAAATATAGGACAATTTCCTTTATCTCCAAACTTTTTCTGGAAAAAAATTAAAATTTCCAGATTTTTTTTCAGCAGCACCTATTATTACATTTCATTTTCTTACTTTTACAACGTTAATAATTACGATATGGAATTACAAGGAACGGTAAAGAAACTTTTTGAAACTCAAACTTTTGCAAGTGGATTTCAAAAAAGAGAATTGGTTATTTTAACCCAGGAACAGTATCCACAGCCGATAAACATAGAATTTTTATCTGATAAAATTAGTTTGTTAGATAACCTTAAAGAAGGTGAAAATGTAAAGATAGGAATCAATATCAGAGGTAGAGAATGGGTTTCTCCACAAGGGGAAACTAAGTACTTCAACTCTATTACAGGATGGAGAGTAGAGAAAGTTTTTGATAACGGATCAGAACCTACTCAGGCTATGCCACAACAATCAGCAACTCCTGTTTCTAACGAGAATCCGTTTGCCGGAGACGATGATGACGATTTACCTTTCTAATTAAAGAGTTAAAATCATATATAAATCCTGCTTTCTTATAAAGTGGGATTTTTTTTCTAAAAAAATGGTCCGACTAGACGAAAACGAGATTTCATTCCCTGATCCTGAGGTATATGATGGACATGACGGGCTTATTGCCTATGGTGGAGATCTATCTATAGAACGCATTTGGTTCGCTTATCAATTGGGAATTTTCCCCTGGTATAATCCGGGAGAGGAGATTTTATGGTGGTGTCCTGATCCAAGATTTGTTTTGGTACCGGATGAAATAAAAGTTTCCAAATCAATGAGAAAGATATTAAACAGAAATGTTTTTACTTTTTCGGAGAACAAAAACTTCAGAGAGGTCATTAAAAACTGTCAGCAAACTGTGCGTAAAGGACAATCCGGAACCTGGCTTTCTGATGAACTGATGGAGTCTTTCATCAAACTTCATGAATATGGCCTGGCCAGAAGCATTGAAGTATGGCAGGATGAGAAACTTGTAGGTGGTTTTTACGGTTTGCAGATTGGAAATGTTTTCTGTGGTGAAAGTATGTTCGCGAAAGTCAGTAATGCCTCAAAAGCAGGATTTATTCACTTTGTGGAAAGCAACAAAAACAATATTGAACTAATTGACTGCCAATCTCATACAGAACACCTGGAAAGCCTTGGTGCCAAAATGATTCCTAAGAAAGAATTTTTAAAAATCTTACACGACAACAATGAACGCAGATAAAGAAAAATGGCTTCTTCTGGCAACTCTAAGCATTATTTGGGGGTCTTCTTTTATTTTGATCAAAAAATCTCTGGACCATTTCAATCCGTATCAGGTAGGATCATTAAGGGTTCTTATTGCCGGAATTATTTTACTTCCGATTGCTGTTTCCAATTATAAGCTTTTCCCGAAAAAACATATAAAGTGGCTTATTCTGGCTGCATTTACCGGAAATTTTATTCCTATGTTCCTTTTCCCGATTGCAGAAAAGGAAGTTTCCAGCAGTATTGCAGGAATTATCAACTCTATGATGCCTATATTCGTGATTATTGTAGGCGCTTTGGTATGGAAGTTTGAAACAACGAAAAAACAAATCATAGGAACCCTCATAAGCTTTACCGGAGTCTGTATACTTGCTTTGGGAGGTGGTAGCAGCGGAGAATTGAAAATGATCCCGATTTTACTACTATTACTGGCCACTTTATGTTATGCCATGAGCACAACAACTGTGAAGTCAAAACTTATGGACGTTTCTTCCGTTGTTTTATCTTCTTTTATTTTTTCTTTTGTTTTATTTTTTCCGTCTATTATTGCTCTTACCAGTACAGGATTCTTTTCTGAATTTACTTTTTCCAAAGACAATATGCTGGGGCTAATGTTCGTAAGTTTACTTTCTATATTCGGAACCGGGCTTGCTATGACCATGAATTACAGGCTATTAAAAGTTTCCTCACCTCTTTTTGCTTCCACAGTTACTCTTATAATGCCTATTGTTGCTATTATCTGGGGAATCATTGATGGTGAAAAACTAACGGTTCTGCAATTTATAGGAGCAGGAATTATTATTGGCGGATTAATCTTTTTAAGAAGCAATCCGAAAAAATAATTTTAAAGGCTGGAAGCTGGAAGAATGAAGCTGGAAATTACTTTTTAGTGTATATCTAATTCTAGCTTTAATGATTAAATAACCGTGTTATCTATCGCTTGCAGCTAAATATTTTATCAATAAAAAAAACCTGCATTTCTGCAGGCTTTCAACTTATTTAGGGTTACGTTTAGTTCTTTTTCTTTACTTTACTTACCTTCACCTTTTTTACTTCTTCTTTGATAAACGGATATTTCTTTTGCATATCTTTTACCAGAGACGGATCTAGTTCTAAAGCTTTCTGAAGTGATTCTATTCCTTTCTCCTGATCTTTCAGATTAAAAAAACAGTTGCTTAACTGATAATATAATTCTGCTCTGTTATGATGCCTAATCGCTGCATTCAAAACAGTAACCGCTTCTTCATATTCCCCTACAAGCATTAAAACTTCGGAATAAGCATACCAGTTGTAAAATCTTGACGGTTCAGCATCTACCAGTTTTTTAAGACAGGAAAGACTTTCTTCAAATTTCCCTGAATCAATGAACAGGAATGCCAATCTTTTCTGATAATCAAGATTATTTTCATTCAGCTGTGTTGCTTCTTTAGCAAAATGAAGGGCTTCAGACATCCCTCCCATTTCTTCGTATAAATAAGACTGCTCCATCATGGCCAGATAAAACTGAGGATCTTCTCTCAGTGATTTCTGAAATGAATTTAAAGCTAAAATAGGTTGTTTCAGAGCTTTATAACACAATCCGATTTTATAGTAGGTGAATGCTTTGGTATATTCAAGCTCAAGCATTTCCTCATAAGTATCAATGGCTTTCTGATATTGTCCTAAAGCTTCATAACAAGCTGCTTTATTAGCATATACTCCTACAGAATTTGAATTAATGGCTAATAAATAGTCGTATCCTTTTATAGCTTCATCGAAATTCTTTCTGTTGAAGTAGAACTGTCCGTATTCAAACCAAGCCGTTTCGGAATAAGGGAATTCGTCCAAATATTCATTAAGAAAGGCAATAGCTTCCTCACTCTTATTCAGATCACTGAAACACACCATTGCGTTTTCCAGCGAATATTCATCGGCAGGATCTTCTTTAAGTGCTTTCCTGTAATGTTTAAGAGCGTTAAAAGGGTCTCCCAGGTTTACATATTCATCTGCAATAAAGTTGTGAAGGAAGTTTTCTTCTTCCTCCAGCGTAAGGGCTTTTTTACAGATTTCAATGGATTTTCTAGGGTTACCCAGGTTCGAATAATACTTGGCGTAGCAAACTAAAAAGTCTGTATTTTCCATAGAGGAACCTTTCAGTTCGTCTATAAGCTCTTTCGCCGTATTATATTCTTCCCACTCCAGAAGAATTTCAAGTCTTTTGATCTTGATATCTAATGAATTGGGGTGAAGCTTTAGTCCATAATTAACAGCTATATCAGCGTAATTAAAATCACCCAGCTCCAAATAATAAACAATGATATCTTCCAACTCCTCAGTATCGAAGTAGAATTCGTCATTGTTTTCCATCATTTCTTCGAACTTTTTTACAAGTTCATTTCCAAAATACTCTTCCAATAGTGTCCTCTTCGTCAGCCCAATGCCTGAATTTCCTTACAGACCTCGGCAAACTTTATTAATTAATAATATATCTGAAACTGATATTCAAATATTTATGCAAAGTTGCAACTTTTTTTTGAATTAACCATTTCATAAATTTCTATTATAAAAATAGTAAAAAAAGAAAACCGATAAAAGGATTGTGGATAAAAAAACGGAAATTGGGGTTAAATTCTTACTACCAGCCTTTTTCCGGTTTGTAGCTCAGCATTCCATACTGCTTCGATATTTTTTATATCAACATTTTCTGTTTCTATTTTTATTTTTCCCTCTATGGCAGCCTGAAACATTTCGGGAATGATTTCTGAAAATAAAAGAGCTGATTCTTCTTTGGTCCAGCTTCCAAGTCCTGATCCTGAAATCTGAATATCTGTTGCTCTGAGAATCTGTGAGGATAATTGGATCGTATCACCGCTCATCCCGCCAATTGTAATCAGTTTCGTCTTATGGGAAAATGTTCCGTCACCTTTAAATGCTGTTAAAATCATTTCTACAGAGTGTCCCCAGATATAATCGATAATAATATCAACGGGGTTTGCTTTATGGATTTCTTTTATTTGTTTTTTAAAATCTTCATCACTTAATTGCAGAGAAACAGCCTCATCAGCTCCCAGTTCAAGGAGTGCCTGCAGAGATTCTTCGTTTCTTCCGGTAACAATAATCTTTGAGGCTCCATACACTTTCGCAATCTGAACGGCAATTCTTCCCGTAATTCCTGTGGCTCCATTGACAAGAACAACACTTCCGGGTTTTATATCTGCCTTGAACTTTAATGCCAGCGCAGAGCCCATTACTGCATTAGGAAGAGCTGCAGCTACAGAAAAATCCAGGTCTTCAGGAATAGGCACCATCATTTGTGAATTGGCGATTGCTTTTTCAGCAACAGTACCTTTTTTACTGAAAAAATAAACTTTCGATCCGTTTTCAAGATAACCAACACCATCCGAACCTACAATTGCTGGCTGATGAGCTTCGTTTTCCGTAGAATAGTGCTTTCCACTGGCTCTTGCTTTATCAAGGTTTTTGATGGATGCTGCTTTTACAGTTACTAAGACTTCATTTTTATTTGATATTTCCGGTTCTGGAAAATCTGCGTATTGAGGAGATCTCCCTTTTTCAAATACTACTGCTGCTTTCATTGTTTTATATTTTTGTACAAAATTATGAGGTGGAGGGCTGAGCAGGCGATAACATTTGTTATCAATTAGGAGGGAAGATGGAAGCGGGAGGATGGAAGTTATTGTAAGCTGTTAATACTACTGAAAGGATTAAAACGCAAGGTTCGCAAGATGATTATTTTGCCGTCTTATTTTCGGGTGCAAGAGCACTTCGTTCAGCTAAGAATGCGTTTCATTCCTGAGTGAAACACCTTTGCGAACGTTTTTTAAAGCATTATTTTGAAAATTCTTAGCGTCTGTTACAATAAAAATAATTTATTTGGACAGCAGCTGTGTATCGACTGCCAGAAACTTCCGTCTTCCAGCCTCCATCTTCCAGCTTAAGAAAGATTTTCTTTCAATATTTTACTCTTTATCCTGCTGAGATGTACTGTTGTTATTCCAAGATAGGAAGCAATATAATGCTGGGGAACTCTTTTGATGATTTCAGGTTTTTGCTGAGTGAGCTGAATATACCTTTGCTGTGGAGTATCTTTTATAAAGGAAAAGAAATGTTTCATGTAATCGAAGATTCTCTCAAAAAGAGCATCCATAAAAAAGGTCCTGAGTTCGGGATGCTCATATACGTCTTCCAGAAAGGCTTCTACATCCGGTTTTTTAATTTTATATAAAATACATGGTTCCACCGTTTCAAAGGAAACCATACTGGGAAGTCCTTTTTTAAAGCTTTCGAGAGAGGAAAACATAGTATTTTCAAGAAAAAACTGAAATGTCACATCTTTACCGTCATTGTTATACCAGGCTCTTACAATTCCTTTTTCCAGATAGAATGCGTTATTTGAAACTTCTCCTTCATTCAAAAGCAGGGTTCTGGCAGGCACTTCCATCCGTTCAAAATTTCCTATGAATTTTCTCCATTTCTCTTTAGGAAAGGGAAATCTGTTCTTGATATGTTCAAACATCGGGTAAAAAAAAGAACGGAGCGAGTCCGTTCTTATGATTTATTTAAATTAAACTTTTAATCTTAGCAATAATATCATCTCCTAATTTATCTGCTTCTTCCTGAGATTTAGCTTCAGTATAAATTCTGATGATTGGTTCTGTATTGGATTTTCTAAGGTGAACCCAGTTGTTTTCAAAGTCTATTTTAACACCGTCAACGGTAGAAACTTCTTCATTTTCATATTCTTTCTCCATTTTGCTCAGGATTGCGTCTACATCAATCTCCGGAGTAAGTTCTATTTTCTTTTTCCCCATGAAATAGCTTGGATAACCAGCTCTTAATTCGGAAACTGTTTTATTTTCTTTTGCCAGATGGGTCAGGAATAGAGCGACTCCCACTAACGAGTCTCTTCCGTAGTGAAGATCAGGATAAATAATTCCCCCGTTTCCTTCACCTCCAATTACTGCATTTTTCTCTTTCATTAAAGTAACCACGTTTACTTCTCCTACAGCACTTGCAAAGTATTCTGAATTGTGAGACCGGGCAACATCTCTCAAGGCACGGCTTGAAGAAAGGTTAGATACAGCTACTCCATTTTTATGTTTTAACAGATAATCTGCAACGGCTACCAGTGTGTATTCTTCGCCAAACATTTCTCCTTTTTCATCAATCAGCGCTAATCTGTCTACATCCGGATCTACTACTACTCCTAAATCTGCGTTTTCTTTTTTAACCAGTTCGCAGATGTCTCCTAAATGTTCTTTTAAAGGTTCTGGATTGTGTGGAAAATGACCTGTTGGTTCGCAGTATAATTTAATGGTTTCACAACCTAATTTATCTAACAACATTGGAATGGCGATTCCTCCTGTAGAATTTACAGCGTCTAATACCACTTTGAAGTTTTTAGCTTTAATGGCTTCCACATCTACCATTGGTAAATCAAGAATCTGTTGAATATGGATATCAAAAGCATCGTCCCTGGTTTCGTATTTTCCAAGATCATCTACTTCTGCATAGTTGAAATCTTCACTTTCTGCCAAAGCAAGAACTTCTGCACCGTTTTCACCGCTGATGAACTCTCCTTTTTCGTTTAAAAGTTTAAGGGCATTCCATTGTTTTGGGTTGTGGGATGCGGTAAGGATAATTCCTCCGTCTGCTTTCAATTCAGGAACCATTACTTCAACAGTAGGTGTTGTAGAAAGACCTAAATCAATCACATTGATTCCTAGCCCTTGTAACGTTGCCGTAACCAGCGAAGAAACCATCTGTCCTGAGATTCTTGCATCTCTTCCAATGATAAGGGTTAAGTCTTTTTTATTTTTATTATTCTGAAGCCATGTCCCGAATGCGGAAGCGAATTTTACCACATCAAGAGGGGTTAGGTTATCATTTACTTTTCCCCCAATGGTTCCGCGAATTCCCGAAATAGATTTTATTAACGACATTCTGTTTTTATTTCTTATTGATTAGTGTAATAATTTATGCGAAACAAAGATACTTAAAAAGACAATCATCTTATAAAACGGGAATCTTTTTTTGAATTTTATCATAGGTATTCTCTACAACTCTCGGAGGGGCAAAGCGATAGCCTATGTATAGTAAGCCATACAGACTGTTATTCTGTACTGCGCGGTCTCTATTCTGATTGTAGGTATATGCACTGAAATTCATTCTTCCACCAAATAAAAACCTATCGGTATTGTATCCGATATTAAGGCCGCCTTCCATTCTTAAGGTTATATATTGGGCATTTTTTATTGTACCATCACCCCGAACATCTCTATAAGTTGAAAATTTTCCACCCAGCCCAAGTGCCAGATAAGGAGAGATATTTACATTCTTTCCCAGCACCCAGTTATAGAAATAGCCCATATTGGCTCCGATTTTATATTGGGTTTCTTTCAGGTTCTGTTCAGCAACTTTGTCTCTGAAAATGGTAAGGTCATAATCCAGGAATGGAACCCAGCTACCGCTACTTTTCTTTTGCCATTCCCCTTGAGTATAGATACTTCTTGCAGAGAAATTTTCATTAAGGATATAGGCTGTAGAACCTCCAAAACTTTGTACTCTTAAGTTGGGAAACTGTAGATAAGGCGCTCCTTCTTTCCAGTCTGGAAAGTTCTCTTTCATATTTTCAATATAAAATCCTTTGACATTCTTATAGTAAAGGGTCTGAATTAATCTTCTGGGAAAGAATCTGACGCTGAAGTCTGTATAAGAGCTGTTCCCTTTCAGATCATTGTCTTCATTTTCCTGAAAAAACTTGGGAGCAAATGATAATGTAGCACTGATAATCCTATAATCGATGGAAAGGGAAACTTTCGTTTTATTATTGATGGAGAATATTTGTTGCTTCTCATTTTCTCCTTCACCTTCTTTAACAATATAGCTTTCAATATTGGTATCCAGATTGGCACGGATCATCACCTGGTTTTCGTAAGACTTAATGTTTGCGGTATCCTGCTGTGCATTGACCTTAATGGCCAATAAAGCAAACAATACAACAATTCCTACTCTTATAAGACTCAATCTGAATATTTTAAATTAAAAAAATGAAAATACTACATTTTTTTCAATTATCCGTTGAAATCTATGTTAAGAGCACCCGCAATCTTTATCACAAGCAGATCTTTTGGAGCTGAATTTCTTAGGGGCAAAATTCTTTTTAAGTACTTTGAATAAAGAGTAGCAGGCAAATGCTACTATTAATGCAATCAGTACATATTGAAAAATTAATGAAGAATCCATTACTTTAAAATTTGATATACTATCATCGACACAAAATATGCCAAACCTGTCATCATCGCCACCTGAAAGCCGGTCCATTTCCAGCTTTTGGTTTCTCTATAAACTACTGCCAGTGTAGAAACACACTGCATTGCAAACGCGTAGAAAAGAAGCACCGATATTCCGGTTGCGAAGCTGAAGACTTTTTCTCCGTTAGGCTTCACATCTCTTCTCATTTTATCAATCACTTTTACTTCCGGAGCATCATCTTCAAGGCTATAAAGCGTTGACATGGTTCCTACAAATACCTCTCTGGCTACAAAGCTCGTCAGAATCCCTACACCCATTTTCCAGTCGTAGCCCAGCGGAGCAATTATCGGTTCTATTCCTTTCCCCATTTTAGCAAGGTAAGAATGATCCAGGTGAACATCTGCGGCAACCAATTCATCAGGTTTTTGTTTAGGTCCAAAATAACTTAAAACCCAGATAATAATACTTACAATGAAGATTATTTTACCGGCTCCGGTAATGAAATCCCAAACTTTACCCAAAACCATTTTAAAATCGTAGCCGAAAAGTGGTTTTTTATAGGCCGGCAGGTCCATTACCAGATAAGTTTTTCCTTTATCTTTAATAAATCTTTTAAGAATTGATGCTGATAATAAAGCGACTAAGAATCCCAGCAAATACATTCCCATCAGCACCAGAGCCTTATATTTTATTCCTAAGAATGATCCTTCTGAAATAATCAGCCCGATAATGATACTGTACACCGGAAGCCTTGCAGAGCATGTCATGAATGGTGTAACCAATATCGTCAGCAATCTTTCTTTAACGTTCTCAATATTTCTTGTGGAAATAACGGCTGGAATTGCACAAGCAGTTCCTGAAACAAGGGGAACAATACTTTTCCCATTCAGTCCAAAAGGGCGAAGAAGCCTGTCCATCAGGAAGACCACTCTTGCCATGTATCCGGAATCTTCCAATAAATAAAGGAAATACAGTAGAATCCCGATCTGTGGTGCAAAAACTACAATTCCTCCGATTCCCGGAACAATTCCGTTGGAGATCAGTGAATTGACGGGCCCTTCCGGAAGATGCTCACTGGTAAAACCTGATAACCATGAGAAAAATTCTTCAATCCAGTTCATCGGATATTCTGCCAGAAAGAAAACACTTTGGAAGATCATCAATAAGATCAACATAAAAACCACATAGCCCCAGAATTTATGTACCAAAACTTTATCCAGTTTTTCTGTCAATAATTCTTTGAACTGCGGTTTCTTGGAGATCACGTTCTCCAGTATCTTATCTACATTCTGATACCTTCTAACGGTTTCCTGAACCTGTAATCTTTTAGGGACCAAACTTTTAGATTCAGGCTCATTGATCTTATCCGTTACAGATTCAATTCTTCCAAGATCTGTTCCCAAAGAAAGGCTCATCCATGCTTTATACTCATTATCATACCCTTTGTGAGACACAATCTTTTGAATGAAATCTCTGTGCTCATTTGGAGTTTCAAAGGATACTTTATCTGTTTTTACAAACTCGTTGTTGTAAACAGCCTCTCTCACTTCGTTGATTCCGATCTGTTCCTTGGCATTGGTCTGGATAATTTTAATTCCTAATGCCTCAGAAAATTTTTGAATATCTATTGTAATTCCTCTTCTTTCTGCCTGATCAATCTGATTGACAATCAGAATCATCGGGATTCCAAGATCCTGAATCTGCTGGAATAGAAGAAGACCTCTTTTTAAGCTTAATGCTTCAAGAATATAAACAACTCCTGCGTAGCTGTTCTGCTCATCCAGAAGGTATTTTGAGAAAATAGCTTCGTCTTCTGAACTTGGATAAACGCTGTAGGAACCGGGAAGGTCAATTACTTCAACGTCCTCATTTTTATGGGTGTAGTTTCCGGAATGGCTTGCAACGGTAACACCAGCATAGTTTCCGGTTTTCTGCTTTTTATTACAAAGTGCATTAAAAACCGTTGATTTCCCTACGTTAGGATTCCCAACTAAAAGTATCTGTTTTTTCTTGTTTGCCTGCATTAATTCAATTCTTCAACAATAATATAATCTCCTTCTTCCTCACGAAGAGCAATCCGGCTTTTCTCTGCTCCGAACTCCACATACATCGGTCCATTAAACGGAGCCTGGTATAAAATCCTGAAGGAAGTCTCCGGAAGAAGCCCCATTTCAATGATTTTATTGGGCATTTTCAGATGGTCATTATCATATCCCAATATCTTTCCCATTTTATTTTTAGGAAATCCACTTAATTTATGTAATTCTTTCTCTTTCAAAGCCCTGATTTTTTGTAGTGCAAATATACGCTATTTAAATTTAATCTAAATAACGTTTCGATGATAAAAAAATCAACCCAAATACATTACTGTACCTGGGTTGATTCGGAATATAATTTAGTTGATATGAATGCTTATTTTTTCTTTTTATCTGAAGAAGTTTCTGCCTTTTCGATAGGATTATCATTGGCATTAAAATAATCCTTGGCCATTTTTTCCTGTTTTTTAAGATTCTCTCCGATCGTTACGTCCGAGCCCGGCATTTTCATATTCATCATTTCCGGACTTACCTTTTGACGAATTTCAGCCATTGGATCTTCCTTAAAGCTTGCATAGGCCTTATCAAATTTTTCTTTGGTAGTAGGTTTTACAGTATTGGAAACACCATATTTTGCATTGATCTTATCTGAATAGGATAGTTCATCATAGTTTGCGATCTTCTTATTACCGCTTAACACCCAAGAATAATTTTTCTCAGTGTCTTCAATTTTAACGATTAATCCCGGAAGACCATAGAATCTATATGGACCATCCTGAAAAGGAATATCTGAGCTAAACCAGGCAGTCCATGTTCTGCCTCCATATTCTGTAGTCGCTTTTTGGGTATTATACTCTCCTACTTTCTGTTTTTCCGGCAGAATATTCCAGGTGAACTTTACAGGATCATCGTATCCGAATAAATTCATGCTTACTCTATCAAGATACTGCACTTTCATTTCAGGATATGTTTTTACAATCTTGTAAGCAAACTTAGGCATTCTGATAAGCTTTGAAATATCTTTCCAGGTTTTTGTTTTTTCCATTTCCTCTACTGTAAGCTTGATAATGGAATCCTGTGAAGGAAGGGTATAGTCCTGATAAATAGATTTTTTGGGAGTAATATCCAAAATAGTAATCAGTTTATCCAGCCTGGCAGAATCTTTTTTAGGCTTAAAGGTAAGTTCATAAAAGAATCGGTTAGCCGTTTCTTTAGTATCCTGAGCATAAGCAAAGGAAAAAAGTGCGATAAGAAATATTGAAAACAGCTTTTTCATTTCTCAAGTTTTAATAATTAGTAATCACTTTTGAAAATTTGTTACAGTTTTTATTCATTTTTTTTAAGATGAGATACTGAAGTTAATATTGATGGAAAAATTATGATTCTCTTAAAACATTTTCAACATTAAAAGTTTTAACTTTAATCCCCTCAAAAACAAAATATTATGGATACTCTATCACAATTTAAAAACGAGCTGGAAGCTGAATACCAGACGACCAGAAAATTCTTTGAAACTTATCCTGACGAAAAAAATGATTATGCTCCCCATGAAAAAAGCATGAAAATGCTGCCTCTCGCCACTCACATTGCTGAAATTTTTGAATGGCCCAATACCATGCTCCATACTTCAGAACTTGATTTTGGCAGTGGGGATTATCAGCCTAAACAACTTTCTACGCGAGCGGATCTTATTCAGGCTCTCGATCAGAATTTTAAATTGGGAAAAGAAGCTCTTGAAAATGCCAATGAAAATGACCTTAATGCAACCTGGGCATTGAAAAACAATGGCGAAGAGCTTGCAAAATGGTCTAAATACGAATCCATCCGCCATGCTCTAAACCAGATTACTCATCACAGAGCACAATTGGGTGTATACTACAGGATCAATGATATTCCCTTACCAGGAAGCTATGGCCCATCTGCTGATCATCAGGCTTTTTAATTATTCCTATATATCTCAACAAAAAACCAATCCTTCCGGATTGGTTTGTATTTTATTTAAAGTTAAATTTTACAGTAAGCATAACTTGGCTTGGGCGTAGCTGCATGGTTGCCTGCTCAATTGTTGCATCTCGTACAGTAACTTTTTCAAATACTTTTCTGTCTGCAATATTCATCCACTTCAGTTCAAAATCAATTTTTTTCTTTGCCCAGCTAAACTGGTATGATACATCGAAAAATCCATTATTAAATTTTCTATCTCCCAATTTGGAATTAATCTGGTCCCAATAAAAACCGATGGTATGATTTTCCAAAGGATAGAAGAATAAATTCAAATTGTGTGTATACCCTTCTACTTTACCTAAATTTCCTGTAAGATAAGCATTGGTTTGCTTACTCCATGTTTTAGTAGCATTAAAATCTATGCTCATCCACGAGAAATACGTATTGTTTAATTTAAACCCTAATGTATTGGCATCAGTTTTATTATCAATCAAATCTGCATTTCTTATCAATTGTGATTTTGAGAGACTATTATTAAAGCTAAATGATGCATTCGTTTTAAACTTTGGAAAATATTTTCCAATCTCTGCATAATAACTGTTACTTGTTCTTTTATTTTCACGCTCAATATATTTAATCATACTGATCCCAGATGCATTAACAACGCTTGAAGCCAGTAAATTATTTTTAGCATCACTTAGTCTATACCCTACATTGAAGAAAAGATTATTAAGTGGATTTCTGTACTCCAGTCTTACTCCTCCGTTTTTTGTAGTAGTCTGAGGGATTGGATTTTCAGGGCTCATTATACTGAATCCGCCCGGACTTGTAAGGATGTATCCTGCATAAGCGGTTTGTATATCTCCGAAATTATTATTGATTCCTCCACTTATACTTGCTTTAAAGAATGATGCAAAAGAATATTGAGCAAAAATATTCGGGGTAAATGTTACTTTATTTAAAGATTTTGATACATTTCTGAACTGATCTTCTGCTTTTATGTTATTAAAATTAACCGGAAAACTGGAAAATATACTCCATGCTTCGGATTTATAGTTAATTCCTACTGAAGCAGATGGATTCACTCTTGTGAATTTTAGATCATTTTCATAGGCCAAAGTACTGAAATCAGGATCGTTACCCTCTGTAGTTGCATCAAAATTACTCTTTAATTTATCTGTAGAGAAATCAATTCCAACTTGTGGAGTGAAAGTCCATCCTTTTGCTGAAAAACTAATGTTTGCTGAATGTGATGTATCCAGACTTTTTATTCTGAAGCTTTGTAAAGCAGTAGTTCCCGGGGTAAATTTCATGTCTGTAACATCCTCGCTTCCTTCTTTTTTATAAGGAATCAGCAAATAATTTGCGGGAGAGATCTCCAATATTTGTTTATCGTTCTGATAACTGATATAAGATTTAAAATTGACCATTTTCTCTTTCCATGGAATGATGGTACTCAAAGAGTTTTGAAATGATGAAGTTGGAGATTCTAACGCTTCGTTTCCTGATCTGAATCCGAATTTATCATTTCTTTCTGCAAAAGCCCTGTCTGCATTCCAATATTGTGAAAAGGTTGTTGTATTTTTAAAGAACCCTTTTTTAGCATTTTTAGTGAAAATTAATTCTCCTTTAAGTTTATCTGTATAAAAATTATTCAGAAATCTGGTATTAAACTGTGTTCCCTGTTGGATATCTCTCGATATCGTGTTTGATTCTCTTTCTACTGCATTATTGGTATAATTGGCATTGGCTTTGAGTTCCCATTCTTTTTTCTTATCAATATTGGTAAGGTAGTTTACTGAAAGATAATGTACACTGTTTAATAAATACCTCTTAACAGGAAGATTAGGTGCTTCTGCATTTTCAACACTCAACCAGTTATTTTGAGAAACATTGGTTCTTTTTCCTTCCCATCCGCTTCCAAAAGCAAGAATATTCCCTTCGTTTTCCACCTGTTCCCCCATATTGTTGGTTTTGTAGTTAACCACCCATTGGCTTTTCTGTCCGAAAAACATAGGCGTCAGCTTTACATTCCATAGCCAGGGATCCCCAAAACCGGAACCTACTTCTCCACGGCCGGTCATTGTTACGGAATTTTTAAGCTTAATATTGATAGCAGCCTGGTCTGAAGGCACTTTATCCTGAAGGATCTTTACAGGCTGATGATTTTCAAGGACTTCTACTTTTTGTACGGCATCTTTCGGCAGGGAGTTGTTGATCGTCCCATAACCACCTTCCATAAGGTCTTTGCCGTTAACATAGAATTTATTGATGGCATTTCCCTGATATTTGATGGTTCCATCTGTACTGACTTCTATTCCCGGAATTTTTTTCATGACATCGGCCAGCGTTCTGTCGTTTTTACTGTTGAAAGCTTTAAGATCATAAGAAATGGTATCACCTCTTGCGGTGATCATTTTGGTTTTCAACTGTACTTCCTTAATTTCTGTAGCTTCAGACTGCATTTTAAAATTCAGGGTCTGATCGCTGTTGCTGATTTGCCTGGTAAGAGGTTTCTGGTTGAAAGCTTTTACTTTAAGATCCACATTCGGTTCAGGAGAGGTAAAAGTAACCTTATATTCTCCTTTGGAATTGGTAATTCCGTAAGCAAGAATGGCATCTTTTCCGGGTTCTTCTATCGTTACACTCGCACTTGGTATTCCTACCCCGTCATCATCTGTAATTTTTCCGGAAATTGTTTTCTGTGCAAAGGTAAATACCGTTATAAAGAGCGCCAGAAATAAGGAAATATTTTTTTTCATATTCACTATTTGAATAATTAGTTAACCATTACAGTTATTCGTTACATTTTATTTAAAGATATATTTTGAGATAAAAAGTTAAATATTATCACTATAAAAACAGTTATTGTTTCCTTTTAGAAGAAAAACTTAATACTATTCATAAAACTGAACCTGCCTAAGTAATTAAATATCACAAGATATTGAATAATATAAAAAAATAACAAAATGATAATCAATGATTTAAACTAAAATATTAAAAATATGAATATTTATTTTTAAATAAAAAATATTCTCATGTGGTTTGTTTTCAAAAATAAAAATTAAAAATATTTCTCCAAACATTGAATTCAAATAATATAACTCTCTATTATTCTTTAATTTATCCGTTTTTAGTAAAAAAAATCTGTAAAATAAAAGTAATACCTTCGCATCAGAATGGATTTTTATTCATCTATTTTGTGTTTTTGCCCTGTAATTCTATTGCAGGGTATTTTTTGTATTCATAAGAAAAACGGAAAGATGGGCAGACAATTTTAAATGTTTATACTTTTTATTTAGACTAAATAATAAAATCTGATTTGAATCATAGATTAAAATAAAATTAAACGCTGGTACATAAATATTTATTTAATAATTTTGTAACATAAAATTTACAAAATGGGAATTATTTTAAAGCCTATAGATGTTGTAGATGATATTTCTAAAGAAGAATTCTACGAAAAATATCTAAAGCCAAGAAGGCCCGTTGTCATCAAAAATATGGCAAAAAAGTGGCCTGCTTATCAGAAATGGACAATGGAATATATGAAGGAGGTTGTAGGAGATGTGGAAGTCCCGTTATATGACAGCTCAAAGGCAGATCCTTCTGCTCCCATCAATGCTTCTGCAGCCAAAATGAAATTCGGGGATTATATAGATCTTATTCAGAGAGAGCCTACTGATCTTAGAATTTTCCTTTTTGACCCGATAAAATATGCCCCGAAACTTCTGGAAGATTATATTTCTCCTAAAGAACTGATGGGAGGTTTCCTTGATAAATATCCGAATATGTTCTTCGGCGGAAAGGGATCTGTAACTTTCCTTCATTTCGATATTGATATGGCGCACATTTTCCACACACACTTCAACGGAAGAAAGCATATTCTTCTTTTTGATTATAAGTGGAGAGAAAGATTGTACCAGATTCCTTATGCAACTTATGCTTTGGAGGATTATGATATTGAGAATCCTGATTTCACGAAGTTTCCGGCACTGGATGGAGTGGAGGGTATTGAATGCTTCCTTGAGCATGGTGATACTCTTTTCATGCCTACAGGATGGTGGCACTGGATGAAATACCTTGACGGATCTTTCTCTATCTCTTTAAGAGCCTGGGATAAATCATGGGCAGTAAAAGCACATTCTTTGTGGAACCTTACAGTTCAGCGTAAATTTGACGATATTATGAAGTCTAATTTCAAAAAGAAATACATGGACTGGAAAGAGAAAGTAGCTATCAAACGAGCTGAAATCGCTTTAAAAAGAGGCTTACCTAGATAAATAAAAAAGACGTTTCAATGAAACGTCTTTTTTTTAGCTTAACTATTTATTTTCAACTACTTACAATACTCTATATACAGGATACTGTCTGAAAGTTTTTTCTTCAAAATAAGGAGAATGCCTGTATACCCAATCCAGCTGGGCTTCACCATCTTCTGACAGCTTTTTGTCTGATTTCTTTGCTGACTCAAAAGCTTCTTTAAGTTTTGAGTCTTTTTTCAACAGCTCAGCAGCGGTATCTTCAAAAATATAAGCTGAATAGTATTCTTTCTGAGCCAGAATACCATCGAAAAAGTTCCAGTTAAAGAAAGAGTCTAATGCCTCTGGTTCAAGGGTTTCTATAATATATTTCACCCCAGGCTGGTTGGTAGAAACAATATAGTCTCCGGCTGCAAAGGTCTGGTCTTTTTTAGAAGCGTCAACTGTGGTCTCATAATGCAGATAATGTCCTTCGTAAGGATTTTTTACGGTTTTAAAGTCTTTGATCTTATAAGATTCTACAGCAATAGTGCTATCCTTCTGAATTGGCTTCATCTGGATCCCGTTTCTTTTAAGTTGTTCAATAACTCTGTATTGAGCCTGTGGGATCACATAGTATTTAGGGATGGTAATATATCCTGTAGGAACTGCTGTGGTAAAAAGCTTGATGTTTTTTGTAAAAGGCTTATTCCTGTCATAGTAAAGTCTTGGTTTTCCTGATATTTCGCTTGGCTTGTAATTACCTTCAAAACCTTTAAAATCCATGGTGGTGTACTTCGTAGAGTCTATTTTCCATCTGATTCCATATTGTTTTCCTGCCTCATACTGCTTAAGATTTTCTATACGAAGCTTCTTTATTTTCTGATAGTCTTTATCCAGGTTTTGCAAATTTACTAACATGTATTTGTAAGTAGCGTCAACTCTCTTATTATAAGGCTTCAACATGTGAGTCTCCGGAACTGTTCCTAACGAATTAAACAAAGTGGTATACCCTGTAGAATATCTTGGAGAGTCTTCAAATGAAGCGAAACCAACCTCCGGGATATCACCGTGAATGTTGACGTAAGGGGTACTTTCATAGCCTAATTTCCTCATATCCTCAAGGTTTTTAGCCTGATATTCGTTGTAAAAGTAGTTCCCTAATGTATTCCCTAAGCGCTCTTTAAAGGTTGAGATATAGGTAAAAGTATATTGATAATCTGCACCATTGCTAACATGGTTATCAATGAAAACATCCGGTTTCAGCCATTGATAGATTTCCTGGAAGCTTCTGGCGTTTTTAGAATCTGCTTTAATGAAATCCCTGTTCAGATCATAGTTTCTTACGTTTCCTCTGAACCCGTACTGTTCCGGGCCATTCTGATTGGCTCTTGAATGGGAGCCTCTGTTCAGCATTCCGCTGATATTATAAGCTGAAATAGCAGCAATGATGAAGTTTTGCGGAGTTTTGATCTTCTTGGTTGCCAAATCTCTCATCAGCATCATGGTGGCATCAATTCCGTCAGGTTCTCCCGGATGAATGCCATTGTTGACAAAGAGAATGGCTTTATCTTTTCTCAGTTTTTCAAGATCTTTTTCAGGGAAAGGATTGTAAACAACCACATAGATGGGTTTTCCGTTGTCATCTTCTCCTTTTTTAAGATATTGAATAGTATTGAAGTTTTTAGCCAGATCCTGGTAATACGTATTCATTTCATCATAAGTAACAGTTTGGTTACCATTTCCTTTTTCAAAAGGGGTCTGAAATGTTTTTTGCCCAAAAACCAGGGATGAACTCAGAATAAGCAGCAGATATTTCAGTTTCATTATTAACATATTTTCGGGATTTAAAATTAGTCAATAAGATCCTGCCAGAAAAACAAAATAGAGATCAATATCTTAATTTTTCTGCTTTTTATTCAATTCCAATCAAGTTAAAGGTTCCTTGATTTAATTTCTTTATTCGCCAGGTTTAAATTGATGAGTAATGGGATCATCGTTACAGGCATTACAATGAATGGAGTAAATGCTACAAAGGGAAATCCTTTAGCTCCTTTAATGACCAGAATTGAGATGAAGGCGATGATTCCCAGTGCAAAAACAACTCCGAAACCAACAGAGACTCCTTTAAGTGTATTTCTTTTTTTAATCAGCTCTTCATCTGTTAATATTTCGTAAATATTTTTCTTCATTGGAATATGATTTTATGTTATGAAATGTATATTATTTGTTCGGTATATCTCAATTTCGCCCTTTTTCGTCTGGATATAGGGATGGAAGCGGATCGCTTTGCCAGAATTCATTGGTATCAATATCCATGATGGATAATGCTCCCGTAAAGGCTGCGCCGGTATCCATATTCCAGATATTGGCTTTATTAGTAGGAATTTTACTTCCAATATCCAACGTTGGAGTATGTCCGATAAATATTTCTTTGTAAAGAAGCAGTCTTTTAGGATATAATAAAGAATTTTTTGCCAATTTTTTATCCATGGCTACGGCTGTTTCCCAAAGGGTTCTGTCCCAACGGTAATTGCTGGAATACACTTCTTTTTCCGGGCCGTGCATGGAAGAATATCCGGCATGAATAAACAACCGGTTCTGGTCATCAACATGGTAGCTTTTCATACGCTGGAAAAACTCTAGATGGATTTCCTGATCTTCCTGAGAATAGTTTTCATAGCTATCTACCGTACTTTTCCCTCCGTTGGAAAGCCAGACACCAGGCCCTTCTCCACGGGCTAACCAGTCTTCACACCAGACATCATGATTTCCTTTGATAAAAATACAGTCCTGCTTTTCGGAAAGCCCTATTAAAGACTGAATGACCTGGGAAGATTCGCTCCAACCGTCTACATAATCTCCAAGAAAAATTAATCTGTCATCCAGGGTAACCTCAGCCCTTTCAAGCACCTGCTGCAATGCCTTGGCCCCGCCGTGAATATCTCCTATTACTAATGTCCTGTTCATTTCATGTTTTAGTTGGCGAAAAGATAAGCCATTATCTTTAAAATAATGGCTTTTTTAGTTCGATACTGTTGTTTTTATCATTTTGAAATGTATTGAGGATCTACAAACTCTGTAAGCCAGACTCCGTTGGCTGATTGGAAGAAAGCGACTCCGTCTTCATACATTTTCCCGGTCCTGATGGTCAGAATTATAGGTTTACCGTGTCTCATCCCCACCTTTGTAGCGGTCTCTTTATCAGCACTTAAGTGTACATGTTGTCGGGTTCTTTTTTCAATTCCTTTTGCCATAATGGAAGAGATATTGGTCTCTGCGGTTCCATGATACAGGAAATCAGGAGGCTGTATAGCTTCCAGGGATAAATCTATATTGATAGAATGTCCCTGACTGGCTCTGATCTTCGTTTTATCTTCATTAAAGGCAAATCTCTTTTTGTTATTGGTTTCAACTACCTCATCTAATTCTTCCAGAGAAAAATGCACTCTTTTTTTCGCTGATTTTGCTCTCAACTCTTCTACATCTGCCCAGCCGTTTTCATCCAGTTTTAGGCCGATCGTCTCGGGTTGGTGCCTCAAAATAAGGCTTAAAAATTTACTTATTCTTTTTGTTTCTATTTCGTTCATAATTTGTTTTTTAATTTTTTAATAAGTCTGCTAATCATAAAATAATCCTGTTTCAAATGATTATAAACAGAGAGCTCATCTCCTGATAATCCTTCCAATATTCTTTTTTGCTCATACATACAATGCTCAAAATCTTCATCACTTACACAGAGATCCATTTGATCTTCAAGTTTCAAATATTCACTGATGACGGCTTCACCAAGATTATACGAAAGCAGTCTCTCCTTTATATAATTAGACCAAGCCAAATCTTCATCATATTTTTCTTTACGCAATACTTCAATTTTCTTTTTACTTTCATCCGTTATAATGTAATGATTGAGTGTGCGCCATAACAAATCCTCAATAATACCTTCTCCAAACTCTCCTCTATTGACAGTATATCCCGGATCATAAATGTTCAGATACTTCAGGAAGTCTTCGTTTTTATTTGGGTAAATGAATACATTTCGAAGATACATTCCTAAGCCAAAAAAAACTCCCATATCATTAAGTTTTGAAGCTAATGATTCATTCCTGATATCTAGGATCCTATCTTCACTCAATTCTTCATAAATCAAAAAATCAACAGCTTCTTCTACTGTGTTTATTTTTGATATCTTCTCCTCACAATATTTTGCATGGGTCTTCTCTTCTTCAATCAATTTTTCAAGCTCTTCTTCATTTTCTTCTCCAATAGGAACTGAAGGATTGTAAACCTCTCGAAAATAATCATAAGAGATAATATCTCTGCTGTTTGTTTCCAAATATTCCTTTAGCCTGCTTTCAGAAAATCTTTTTTCTTTTTCCAAAACCTCAAGGGTTTCTTTTCCAATTTCTTCACTATCTCCAAAAAAATCAACAATTTTTATTCTATCAACAAGTAAAACATTGAAAAGTGGTATTTGATCAGTTTTTATTATCAATTCTCCGTCATTCAGTATTTTAAAATTATTGACTGTATTCTCTTCGATCTCACAATTGATAAGAAACATTCCATGATCCGGAATCTGATCAGGTATAGAAGCAGTATAGAAAAGCAAGGGAATATCAGAAATAAATTCTTTAAAAGATGTTCTTCCTATTTCCAGCAATTCTTTTTCTGAAGTAAATTTATATAGAGTCATCAATGGTTTTTGTTTTAATTAAGCATTATAATATTCCGGGGAAAAAGTGACTGTAAATCCTGTTGTTTTACTGATCTCATCTGCATATTGATCAAAATAATAGGTATCTGGTGATATTGAAAGCATTACAAATGGATTATTATGAAGATAGAGGAATAGGTCAGATTCTCCTGGTCCTTTGCCTTTCAGTATATTCTGAATTTCAATTCCATTGATTTTATTCAGAGGAACTAATAAAGTCTTCTTATGATCTGAAAGACCCAGCAGGCTGTTTTGATTGTCTATCCAAAGTAAGGTACTATCCTTTATCCTATCCAGAATTTCAAACGGGGTTTCATATGCATAATCCGGTGAATAATGAACACTGCTGTTTCCTATTTCCAACGCTTTATTGATGTCAATTCTTCCTTTATATTTCTTTAAAGGAAAATTCAAAATGTCATTTTCTGGATTATATTTGGAAAACATATTGGTTAACATTTTTAGAAAAGACTTCATTAGCTTATGAGTATTTATTGTCTAACTTTTCACATAATTTTTCAATATCATTCTTTCTAACAAGTTCGTCAATCCATTCCTGAGGAATATTTTCAAAACCATAATAGATTCCCGCCAATCCACCAGTAATAGCTCCTGTTGTATCTGTATCTTCACCCAGATTTACCGCTTTCAATACAGCTTCTGAATAATTTTCTGAGTTTAAAAAACACCATAAAGAGGCTTCCAGACTATGAAGAACATAACCACTTGCTCTGATTTCATCTTCGGGATAGCTTGAAATATCATTTTTTAGAATCCTTTGAAACAGTTCAACCTCAATTGGATTAAAACCTTGTAAATCTGCATATTCCAAAACCATATTTTGCATATATTCATAAGATTCAGCTTTATTTTTTCCTTTTATTAACTGAATCGCAAATATTACATAGATAAAACAGGCAAAAACAGATCTGAAATGACCATGGGTAATGGATGAAACTTCCTTTACAGTCTGATATAGCTTCTGAATATCCTCTTCATTTTCAAGATAAAAAGCTAAGGGAAGAATTCTCATTAAAGAACCATTCCCATTATCTTCTTCAAAAATATTTCCTGAAAACCTGGCACTTTCTCCTTTGATTAGCCTTGCAATAGAGTGTCTTGTAGTTTCTCCAATATCGAAAAGTCTTCCGTGGGCAGTCCAATGCCCATCTTTCACCCATTGTACAAAGCTTTGTCCGATCTTTTCCAGATCATAGCCTTTTGTAAGTTCTTCTGCAAGACAAAGTGTAAGAGAGCTGTCATCACTCCACGTTCCCTTGGGCTGATTCCAGGACATATATTCCAGCATCTTATTTACAGGGAATCGCTTTAAATAATCTCTATCTTTAAACTCTACAGGAACTCCGAGGGCATCACCAATGCATACTCCCATAATTCCACCTTTTATTTTATTTTCCATCAGGCAAGATTTACCAGTTTATCAAATAAAAGTTTCATTCCCTGTGTTGCTGTTTCTTTCATCACTACAGCTCTTTGTCCGTAACCAAAACCTGTTTCATTAGGATTGATAACGATTAAAAGACAATCATCTTTAATATCATGGATGAGTCCGGCAGCAGGATAAACCTGTAAAGAGGTTCCGATCACCACCAAAATATCTGATTCTTTTACGATTTCTCTGGCATCCTGGTATAAAGGAACATCTTCCCCGAACCAAACAATAAATGGTCTTAACTGAGCGCCATCTTCAGCCTTATCACCTATATTGATATCATCTTTTTGATCATAGATCAGTCTTTTATTGTTACAGGAACATGATTTGAACAACTCTCCGTGAATGTGAAGGATCTTTGTGGAACCAGCTCTTTCATGCAGATCATCAATATTTTGAGTAATGATCTGAACATCAAAGTATTTTTCCAGCTCTGCCAATAATTTATGGGCTTCATTAGGTTGTACTTCATGAAGCTGGCGTCTTCTCTGGTTGTAGAATTCCAACACCAAAGCTCTGTCTTTTCTCCATCCTTCCGGACTGGCTACATCGGTTACATTATGATTTTCCCAAAGACCGTCTCCGTCTCTGAAGGTTTGTATTCCGCTTTCTGCACTGATTCCTGCTCCGCTTAATATGGTTAGTTTTTTCATTGGTTTTAAATTTTGTTTTGTACACTTTATATTTGCCTCATTAATGCACGAATATAATTGATTCTAAAAGGAAGGATTTAAAAGCTTTTTATAAATTTCTTCATTCTCTTCATCGAAACAGACAAAAATAACTTTCTCTATGATATCTGAATGAAACTTTCTTACTTCATGAACAGCTATTTTTCCTGCCAGTTCTTTCGGAAATTTATAAATTCCAGTGCTAATATTAGGAAAAGCTATAGTTTTAATGCCAAGATTTTCTGCCAGTTGTAAAGAGTTTCTATAACAATCTGATAAAAGTTTTGAACTTTTTTCTTCATCTCCATTCCAAACTGGTCCTACTGTATGAATAACATATTGTGCAGGAAGATTTCCTGCTGTTGTTACTACGGCTTCTCCTGTACCACATTTACCTTGTCTGTTTCTTATTACTCTGCATTCTTCCAGAATCCGTGGTCCTCCAGCACGATGAATGGCTCCATCTACACCTCCTCCACCCAATAAGGAAGAATTAGCTGCATTAACAATGACCTCTGCATGGATTTTTGTGATGTCTCCTTTTATAACTTCAATTTTCATTATATTTCTTCAAATGGTTCTAGCATTTTCCCTTTCTTTACATGAACATTTTTTACCATCTTATGGATTCGTAGCGGTTATTTTAAAGCATTCACCAGGCTTTCTATTTTTGTATTTGAAGATCCTTTAAAGTCGTTTCCTACAAATACTTTGATCACTTCTATGTTACCTACAATAGCCTGATTAAATGCATCCAACTCTTCTGAAGGAACCCACAGCTCATTATGATTTCTTGCACCTACATTCTGTGCCGGATATTGATGGGCTGCTTCTTCTGAGACATCAAAACGGGTTACAAAACCAAGATAGTTTCCAAACTCATCCTTTGTATTCCATTTCTCAGCAATTTCTGAAGCATAGTCTTCATCCAGTACCGGATAAAAGATGGGCTGCCATTCCAGTCTTGGCGGGAACTTTTTATATCCGTTCTCAATAATAATAACCATTTCCTTCTCTCCTACCGGTCTGTACAATCTTGTTGTTTTCATTTTGTTCATTTTAATTTTCTGATCCAATCCTCTGAGCAATCTCATAGGATAACGGATATATTTTTTCTATAGGCAACAGCTTCTTTGCTTTATTAAATTCTCCCTGTTTGGTAAGGCTTAAAATCTTTTTTACCAGAGGAGAATAATCTTCTATTTTAACAATCCAGTCTTCATTAAATTCTTCTATCAGATAGCGACTGATTCCCACCTGAATAGAGCGATATTCCAGTTTGTTTCCTTTGATATTTCTTTCCGGATCCCATTGTACATATACTTTCGCATTTTCAAACTCTTCTTCCCAAACTTTTGGATTAGGATAGACTCTTTTTTCAGGAGAGGTTAAAACAGCCAGCACCAGTGCTTTTTCCCAGGCTTCCCTCTTAATATGAATAGCAAGAGTACATTCCTGATTGGGTTTCTGCCCATAATTGCTTCGTTCCATCATCCAAAGGAAAGAAGGTTTAATCCACGTCATTCTACTGAATGAAAAAGGAGCACTGAACTTCTGATTTTCTACTGCTGCTTTTGCAATGGCTTTATTGTAAGCTTGGTAGACCACAATGGTATCTCGGGTATAATCTGCTCTTATTTCAAATTCTTTCATCACTTATTAATCAAAATCATAGACATACACTTCAATATTCTTGTTCAGTAAGGTTCTTTCTATGATAGGTTCTATCTGTTCCCATTTTCCGCCAGCCAACCCACACCCGATTCTCGGCATATGAATGCTTGCATTAAGCTCTAAGGCTTTGTTGGCTAATGTTTCCAGACATTTTTCAATGGCTTCATAGCGAACGGGAATTCCGTTGCTTCCGGTTTTCATCCCTTTCTGGCCGATCATATTGGCTACATATATGTATTCTTCTACCTTTACGATCTGGATTTCGCCTAATCCAAAATTATTTTCGCTTCTGAAACGATGCCAGTTCCTGTATTCTTTTTCCGGTTCTTTCCACCTTTTGGAAACGGTCAGTACAAAGCCTTTTCCCCAGCCTCCCAGATCATTACAGATATGAGCGATGATTTTTATTCCTTTTGCCTGTGGAACGGTAGCATCTCCTTTTAAATAGTGTATCGTTTTCATTGTTTTTTCAAATTGCATTATTTACCTCATCATTCTATTCTCACCTTAAATATAAGATTAAAACCTCTGTATCCAGTATTAAATCAGCATTTTAAAATCTTTTGAATAAGGAGAAAAAGATCCGAAAATAGCATCAAATTTTATTTCCAGTTTATCAAACTTAAATTCCTCATCAATCTGATCCAGGCAGGTTACTATTAAATTCTTTTTTGTTGAATTTACATACGCTCCATCCAGTTTTAAGGCATAATTCAGTAGTTTATAATCCAGATCACCGAATCTTAGGTTTTTCTGAAATTCATTAAAGGTACAGGTTTCCTCTTCATTGTTTTTCAGCAGCATCTCTTTTTCATTGCTCATCCATCCATTTCCGTGGCGTGTGGCGTAGCTTCTGGTCACATAATACATCTCAATATCTTCAATATGAAGTCTTTTACAGATCTCATACGCATTTTTTGAAGTGGTATGCGCATAGGTCACATTCGGAAAAACACCGTGATCCATATCTAATAAAATGCCCTGACTGCCTTCAAAAATGAGGTTTTCAAATGAGTTCAGATAGCTGTAATCATCAATTTTCCAATCTATTTGTTCAATAACTTCTAAAAAGGGATTGATCTGTTCATTAATCTGATCTTCATCCATAAAACCATAGTAATAAGCAATACCTTTCAGCTTTTCTACCAACATTTCTTTTGGTGCTATAAGATCAATCGCGAATAGCTTATAAGGGCTTTCATTTCTTTTCATGGTGGCTCCTACTCCTTTTCCGCAGGTTCCGTGTTCCAGATTTTTGAAACTGTTCCTGTTTTGCCAGACATCAAAAGGCGTTGTCACTTTGGCTAAGGGATGAATATGAAGTTCTGTATTTCCGTTTTTTGCTTTTAATTCTTCCCTTTCATTGAATAGAAATTGAGGATGAATCGTGCTATGTTCCGTAAAATAAGACGGCAACCCACGAAGCGCTCCGCTTGCAAAACTGGAATGAACGTGCTTTCTATCATCGATCATTACAGTATGAGCAGCCTGCTGTCCTCCTGAAAACCTAATCACTACAGACTCAGGATTTTGCTGAGCCAGAAAATCTGTAGTAATTCCTTTTCCTTCATCTCCGAAACCTAATCCTATAACTATTTGCGCCTTTTTCATGTCTGAAATTTTTTAAAGTTATTGCCCTATCGGCAAATTTGTATTTTAAAGCATCTGTACGTTGTCTAATCCTTTCTGGTTTGGTATTTCAAAGGTTTTATCTTTAAACTTTTCACAGATAATCCTTTTGATCACTTCCGGAATATCTCTGTGATCTTCTATTGATATACAATTTTGCCCCAATAGCTCTTTCCAGCCTCTGTCTGCTCTTACTGCCTGATCGGAATGTAAAACACTGATGTGATACACTTCATATCGTTTCTTAGCCTCTTCCAACAATTCATAGTGAGTATAAGTTTGCTGCCCTGAACCCATGATTTCCCTGATGGCTGATGCCGGAAGCACTTTCAGACAAGGTTCGTCTCCTACCGTAAACAATAAGCCTTTCTGGTTTCTTTTTTCAAAGGCATCTGTTCTGGTGTGGAATGCTGCAAAATACCATGCTAAAAGATAGCTTTCGCCAGCGTTTCCACCGCCTCCGGATTCAATATAAGTTCTGGTAAGCCACATATCTAATTCTTCATCTCCAGATTCAAACTGCCCTACCTGAAGCGGATAGCTATCACATTCATGATCTCCTATTCCCAGGAAAAGCAGTGCCGGATCAGGAACTCCACCCTGGATAATGCCACCCATCAGTTTTGGTAAGCCTTCTTTGATGAGTTCGTAAGGAATATGTCCCATACTTCCCGTTACATCCAATCCCAGGATAATTGGAACTGAATTAGGATGTACTTCAGAGTCTCTGGATTCTCTAAATGAAATTCCATGAGGAATCATTGATGGATGTGCCTGTCTTTTGGCATTCTGTGTGAAAATTTCACCTGCAGATTTTGTTTTGTAACCTGCTTTGCTTGCTCTGTCGTAACGAGCGTCTATATCATATCTTGTACTTCCCATGACTAAAATGTTTTTCCGAATAAATATTCAAATCTCTTTTGAGTAACTTCTAACTGAATATTCAGGTTTCTGATTGTTAATGATAATTCCATGTCTTTCTGAACGAATGCTTCGGGATTAAAATCCGCAAAAGTCAAACTGTTTCTGTCCAAAGGACTGATGTCTATAAGTCCTTCCTGCTCACGCTCAAGTCTTTTTATTTTCAACCCGATGTCTTCTACCTTACGCCTGTAGATCAATTCTGAATCTTCTCCGATCGTTCGCGCACGGTCTTCTCTGATCTGATCATTATTTCTTTGTAATGATTCG
>NZ_MAYF01000125.1 GCF_001684955.1 Chryseobacterium contaminans
TGATATGTTGAGAATCCTCTGTGAATAACACCAAGGTTTTTAATATCCTGACCTAAAAGTCTTTCCAAGGCTCCTATCCATAAAGCCAAATCCGGATTTACAGGGTTTTTAACAAATACAGGTTTATCTGTACCTCTTAAAGCCATTGCGATTTCCTGAACGGTGAAAGGGTTAACTGTAGAACGAGCTCCAATCCAAAGAACATCTACATCCGCTTCTAGCGCCGCGAATACGTGGTGCGCATTGGCAACCTCGGTTGCTGTTTTGAAACCGTACTCTTCTTTTA
This sequence comes from Chryseobacterium contaminans, assembly GCF_001684955.1. Lineage (GTDB taxonomy): Bacteria > Bacteroidota > Bacteroidia > Flavobacteriales > Weeksellaceae > Chryseobacterium > Chryseobacterium contaminans. The sequence goes on from NZ_MAYF01000125.1 coordinate 287, forward strand.
CTTTTTTCAGCCAGTTCAAACCGATTACTCCTACTCCTTCAAATCCGTTAGGTTTAGTACGAGGCTTCCAGATCCCTGCACGGAATACCGATACCTGAGCATTGGATTCTTTAATTCTTCTGGCAGTTTCGAGCATCTGAGCTTCACTTTCAGCACTACATGGTCCTGCAATCATTAATGGCTGTGTAAGCCCACTAATCCACTCGTTTTTTAAGTCTTTTAAATTCATATTCTAAATTTTATTGTTTTTATATTTTTTGTTAAGTTCACAGCAATAGCCCTTTGATTATAAAATTTAATTTATAATTCTTTTCAAAAAATGCCGTTCAAAGTTGTTTAAAGGAATCAGGAAAATGAAAGGGCTCTACTTTTCCTGTATTTTTTGGAAAGAAATTTAATTAGCAGTACCAGTAAAATCGGTAATACGTTCTAAAATTTCTATAATAAGAAGCAGAAAAGCTAAAATAACCGCTAAAATAATTAGCGGGTGTAAAGAAAGACAGATATGTATTCGATAATTTTTCCATTTTGTTCTGGAAATGTCTTTATTTAGCGTTTCTTACTATTTTTGTTTTTGCTGAAAAGTTATTTTTCGCAGAAAACTTTGACAAATATATAAAAATTATGTCAAATCAAACTTCATTAAATCATCAAGATCTTTCAAAAGTGGATTTTTTTCTATGAATTTTTCGTAAATTTTTCTTTTGGTAACAACCTCAATCTTCAGATTTTCAACGTCTCGCACGTATTCTACCTCAATAGAATAATTTTGAACTTTTCTTCTGAAATGATTGAAAAATTCTCCACTTATTTTATCAAATTCCACTTTTGCGGAGTCGGAAGGGAACAAAACGGTGATCTTATTCTCTTCTTTTTTCTCCAACTTAAAGGTTTTTACTGCATTAAAAACGAAAGTATTTTTTTTCTGCAACTGTTTAAGCATAATCTTCCATTCGGTCTGGAGATCTGTATCTGTAAAATGATTTTTAGGAAGGTGATCGGTCTTTATAGCAATATCTTCTGCCACTTCCGTCTTCACTTCTTTATTTAAAAAAGAAGTGATGCTGAAACCGGAAGAAACTCCTGGTCTGGATAAAGGTTTTGAAGTTTTGCTGATCACAGCGGCCTGAACATTTTCAATCTGTACAGCTGCCTGTTCTATTGTAACAGGCTCTTTTTTCTCCTGAATTTTTTCAGGGATTTTCACTTCCTGCTTCTCACTGAGAAACGGAGCCAGTATCAGGATTTTTTTTTTTTAGTAACGTCTGAATTAGCAGTCAGCGAAGCCAATTGCATTAATGCAATCTCAACAGTAAGCCTTGGGTTCTTGGAGTTTTTGTAATTAATATCTGCATGATTACAGATCTCAATTCCATCAATAAGTTGTTGTGCACTCCATTTCTGACCCTGCTCTACAAACTTTGATTTTGTTTTTTCTCCTACTTCAATCAGGTCTATGGTTGAAGTATTTTGAGCCATCATTAGATCTCTGAAGTGATTTCCTAATCCTGCAACGAAAATATGAGGATCAAAACCTTTTTTAACGATATCATTGAACGCAGAAAGAACTTCAGGAATTTTATTTTCTTTAGCGAGATCAACAATGTTCAGATATTGATCATAATCCAGAATATTTAATACTTCGGCAGCTTTTGCCAGGGTAATGTTTCTCTGGGAGAATGTAGAAAGCCTGTCGAAGATAGAAAGTGCATCTCTTAATGCTCCATCCGCTTTTTGAGCGATCAAATACAAAGCATCGTCTTCGTACTGAATATTTTCTTTCTGGGCAATATTTCTAAGATGTCCCTGAATGTCTTCAATGGTGATTCTTTTAAAATCATAAATCTGACAACGGGATAGAATGGTTGGAATAATTTTATGCTTTTCCGTTGTAGCCAAAATAAAAATGGCATGAGCCGGCGGTTCTTCCAATGTTTTAAGGAAAGCATTGAAGGCGGCAGAAGACAACATATGAACCTCGTCAATAATATATACTTTATATTTACCAACCTGAGGAGCAAAGCGTACCTGATCTATCAGTTCCCTGATATCATCTACTGAGTTATTGGATGCAGCATCCAATTCATAGATATTATAAGCAAAACCATCTTCTGAAACAGAGCCGTCTTTCTCATTGATTTTTCTTGCTAAAATTCTGGCACAAGTAGTTTTACCCACACCACGAGGACCGCAGAAAAGCAATGCCTGAGCTAGCTGGCTTTCTTCAATTGCATGTTCTAAAGTATCCGTAATATGGGATTGTCCTACCACCGTGTCAAACTCCTGAGGACGATATTTTCTTGCAGATACTATAAAATTTTCCATTGGTCAAAAATAAGAAATATAGTTTTAATTTGAAAATTAAAAGTTTTCAAATTATCCACAAAAAGTATAATTCTGTATTAATTGGAAAACTTTTAATTAATTATTTATTTTTGTCCTGATAAGCAAAATCAACAATATCAGTTATTGCTTTTTCAATTTCAGATCTGCCTTCTTCACTTTTCATATCCAAGCCACAGAAAGTACTTCCATTAGCTGCAGTATGAATATTCAGATAGTAAGCTCCTGAAATCAGCAATGCCATAATAGCTCTGAATCTTTTTGCTTTGTCTTCTCCAAAATAAGGATCTGTAATATTCTTGAACATCACATCCCCCATTTCTTCACGTTCATCAGCAAGTTTCCTTAGAATAGGTTTATGTTCTGAAAGCTCCCAAAGAATGATTTTCTGAAGTTCTTTATTTTTCTTCAGGCTTTCGAATTGATTAATTAAAGCAATTTTAGACAGTTCCTTACCTCCGTCACTAAGGTCAATTTCGGTACCGCCTGCAAGGTTATTGCTCCAGTAATCCTGAGATTTGATATACTCATCAATCAGTTTATCAGTACTTCCGAAATACTCGTAGATCAATTTTTTATCAAAACCAGCTACTGCTGCAATTTTGCTTACTTTTAGGCCAGAGTAACCCTTTACTCTTAAAATTTTACCAACTGCGGCCAACAGTTTCTGTTTGGTCTTCTCCTTATCTCTGATAGGACCCTGTACAACTTTTCTAGGCATGGTTGTTATTAAATTTTTTTGCAATATGCAATTTATTATTGATATCTTCAAATGCATTTAGCGTTTTGTCTAAATGTTTTCTCTCATGAGTGGCCATGACAGCCATTCTGATTCTTGCATCTTTCCTCGCTACTGCCGGATATAATATGGGATTAGTGTAGACACCGTGCTCTATAAGAAGCTTTCCTACATCTCCGGTTACATTAGGATCACCTATTTTCACCGGAACTATTGCAGAACAGGTATTTCCTGTATCTAACCCTATATCATTCAATCCTTTTTTAAAGTAATTTATATTTTCCCAAAGCTTTATACGCCACATTGGCTCTTCATCTACCAATTCAATTGCTTTGATAATTCCCATTATAGATGGCGGTGCTGTTGCAGAAAAAATCTGTTGACGGGACTGAAATCTTATAAAAGCCGCCATTTTTTTATCACAGATCACATAACCTCCTACATTTCCGAATGTTTTACTGAATGTTCCTGTAATAAAATCAACTTTATCCATCAATCCTGCCTCTTCTAAAGCACCTCTCCCTGTTTCTCCCAAAATTCCCACACCATGAGCATCGTCTACCATTAAATAGGCATTATATTTTTTTACTAAATTATAGATGTCTCTCAAAGGAGATACATCACCATCTTGAGAATAAATTCCGTCAATGATGACAAGCTTTGTACGAAATTTATCTTCAGATGTCTTCAAAATGTGTTCCAAAGCATCCAAATTATTGTGAGGAAATGTTTTTGTATTGGTAAAAGCACATCCTTCATGTACACTGGCATGCACAGCCATATCTATAATGGCAATATCTTCTTTTTGTAATAAAATCTGAAGAGTTGCACTGTTAGCAGTATATCCTGTTGTAAATATGACTGCTTCCTCCTGTTTTCTTCCAAAAAAGGAAGAAATCTTTTTTTCAAGGTCATCATGAAAGACAAAATGCCCTCCAATAAGGGGTGAAGCTCCTGCCCCTGTACCATATTTCTGTATTCCTTCAATTGCAGCTTGTTTCACTTTCGGATGTTGCGTAAAACCAAGATAATCATTGGAAACAAAACTTACAAAATCATCTGGTTTTCCTCCTATATCTACATTCATCACAGAACTACAACCTGAATTATTTTTCAATCTGTAATTCATATGTCCATTAGATTTCATATACTCTAAAAAATCATAAAATATATCAGCTCTTTTAACTATATCAAAGTCCGGAATATTCTCGAAATCCCTAAATGTTGCTGTTGTGAAATTGATGCTCATCCTTAATCTTGTTTGTTGTGGTTTATAAGGAGCAAATATATAGCTATTTTGGAAGGCTTACGCTTGTGTAAAAGATTAAATATTATTAATTACACAATAATTCCTCTTAGTCATTGGAAACCAAATAACTTATTATATCTGTACCCTGTTTTTTTTCTATGGTGGTAAATTATTTAGTTTTTTCTCATATAAATTTAATAAAAAAAAGCAAACAATAAAACAATATTTATAAATAAAAAACAAAAAATTATAAGTATTTATCTTAACAATCTCATTTATAAATCATTATTTTTCCCATTAATATATATGCTAAACAACCCGATAATTAGTAAAGTTTTTTAACGCATTATTTAGTTTATATTCAAAATAAAACTAAAACAATTCACATAGAGGTTTCTGGAAATTAAAGTTCATTTTTTAATGACTTCCTGAATTCACCTGGAGTTTCTCCTGTCATCTTTTTAAAGAATTTTGAAAAATTAGAGGGGTCATAAGTAAATATACGGGCAATTTCAGCAACCGAGTGGTCTGAATCAGCAAGCATTTGTTTTGCCTGCCGGATAATTTCTCCATCATAAAAGTAGCAAGGATGCTGTCCTGTTTCTTTTTTTATGGTATCGGTAAGGTGTTTATGGGAAACGGCCAGCCTTCCTGCAATTTCATTTACCTCCATAAATTCAGAAACATCTCCTTTAATCACTTGCCGGATATGATCTTCTAAAAAAGTAAAATACTGTTGGGTTATTTCTTCACTTCTTTTCATCTTGTTTTTTTATTTATAATTCATTAAAAATTATAAAATTAAAAATACGCATTAAAATCCACATGGTGAACTTTTCGGGAAAGTATAAAAG
>NZ_MAYF01000126.1 GCF_001684955.1 Chryseobacterium contaminans
ATCTTGTTTACTTTTATCGGCCTCAAAAAGCTTCCTTCTCCCCGCTTCCAGCTTCCAACTTCAATCAAATCCTCATAATATTAAAACTATCACACTCAAGTTTCCCAACAAAATATCTCATAAAGAATCTTGTTTACTTTTATCGGCCTCAAAAAACTTCCTTCTCCCCGCTTCCAGCTTCCAACTTCAATCAAATCCTCATAATATTAAGTCTATCATACTCAGGTTTCTTAAAAATTCCTTATTTTTGCAAACCTATAATTTACAATAAATATGTTTAATAGTTTACAGGATAAATTAGATAAGGCATTACATAATATTTCCGGACGTGGAAAAATTACCGAAATCAATGTGGCGGAAACCGTAAAGGAAATCCGTAGAGCACTGGTGGATGCCGACGTTAACTATAAAGTTGCAAAAGATCTTACTAAAAGAGTTCAGGATAAGGCATTAGGCCAAAACGTTCTTACTTCCCTTACTCCGGGACAGTTGATGACGAAAATTGTTCACGATGAATTAGTGGATCTAATGGGAGGTTCTCAGGAAGGGATCAACCTTTCAGGAAAGCCATCTGTAATCCTTATTGCAGGTCTTCAAGGTTCCGGTAAAACTACTTTCTCCGGAAAGCTTGCTCATTATTTACAAACAAAAAGAAATAAAAAGCCTTTATTGGTAGCGTGTGACGTTTACCGTCCTGCGGCAATTGATCAGTTAAAGGTATTAGGAGGACAGATTAATGTTCCTGTTTATACTGAAGAAGGAGCTACCAACCCTTCTACGATTGCTGAAAACGCAATCAATTTTGCAAAAGCTAACAACCATGATGTAGTAATTGTGGATACGGCAGGTCGTTTAGCGATTGATGAGCAGATGATGAACGAGATTAAATCTGTTCATTACTTCATTAAGCCTAATGAAACGTTATTCGTTGTTGACTCAATGACAGGTCAGGATGCTGTAAATACTGCTAAAGCCTTCAATGATGCCCTAAACTTTGACGGAGTTGTTTTAACCAAATTAGATGGTGATACAAGAGGGGGTGCTGCTTTAACAATCCGTTCTGTGGTTGAAAAACCAATCAAATTCATTTCTACAGGTGAGAAAATGGAAGCCTTAGACCTTTTCTACCCGGAAAGGATGGCAGACAGAATCTTAGGAATGGGAGACGTTGTTTCCTTAGTAGAAAGAGCTCAGGAGCAGTTTGATGAAGAAGAAGCTAAAAAACTTCACAAGAAAATCGCTAAAAACGAGTTTGGTTTCGACGATTTCTTAAAGCAGATCAACCAGATCAAGAAGATGGGTAACATGAAAGACCTAATGGGAATGATTCCTGGGGTTGGAAAAGCCATCAAGGATGTAGAGATCAGTGATGATGCCTTTAAGCATATTGAAGCGATCATTTACTCTATGACACCTGAAGAGAGAAGAAAGCCTTCCATCATCAATACGCAGAGAAAGAACAGAATTGCAAGAGGTGCAGGGAGAAAGATTGAAGATGTGAATCAATTGATGAAACAATTTGATCAAATGGGTAAAATGATGAAGATGATGCAGGGACCTCAAGGAAAGCAAATGATGCAGATGATGAGCAAAATGCCAAATATGCCTGGAATGGGTGGAATGTTTGGAAAATAATCAAAAGCAATCTAATCAAAATATAAAATCCGGCTCAAAATTGAGCCGGATTTTTTGTTTTTAGCTTTAATAAACTGATTATTTATCGGATTTCTGTGCTTTGCCCTTGATGAAATAAGAGAAACCAACATTCACACCGAAAGTTTTAATATTTGTCTTAATATCCGTATTCATGACAGTTTCCTTATTTGAAAACTGATCATAAGAAATCCCTAAATTGATTCCTAATGATGAAGTCGCCATATACGTTACTCCCCCTTTTACTTTCCATGCTAAACCATCGGTAGTAGTCTCCGTATCCTGCATCAACAAAGGATCAAGCCCTTCATTATTGATGTCCTTATAAAAAGAATACTTTGTCTTGTTGGAAGCATATCCAATCCCAGCTCCTAAGAATGGTACAAATTTGCTTGAATTTGTAAAATAATAAGTAGCCGTAGGCATTACAGAGAACGTAGAATTTGTAGACTTAAGCCCCTGATATTTAGTTGTAGTGTTAACATACCCCAAGTCAAGGCCCACTGCTAATTTATCAATTACGAAATACCCTACAGAAGGAGTTATTGAGAATGTATTTACTTTTGGACCATCAGTAGACTTACCCCCTACTTTTACTGTAGTTGTCGTATTGTTGAAACCCATTCCTGTGTTTCCGCTGATTACCCAGTCCCCTTTAGTCATTTGGGCATTAGAAAGCCCGAAAAGTGCTACTGCACCTGCTAATAATAGTTTTTTCATGATTATTAATTAAGTTGTTAAAATTTATATCCTACTCCAAGCTGTAAGAAGTTCATCTTTAGTTTTTCACCATCTACTGGCTTTTTAATCATATTCGTAAGACCAAAGCTATAACGGGCATCTAGAAATAGTCCTTTATAAACGATATAATCTCCCCCAAGGAACAGACCAAACTCCGTAGACTTAAGCCCATTATCAAAAGAGTCTTCCATATATCTCTCCCCTTCATGTAAAGCTGCCTGATCGGAAGGAGCTCCACTCACCTCCATCTTTACTTTTGTATTGGTTCTAAAGCTCACATATGGACCCGCATACAATCCCAATTCCGGTGTAGCATAATATCTTGCTGATACAGGAATCACAATTCTGTTAAAATTAAGCTTTTCTGTTACGGTAACACCATATGCTTTCACAACCGCTTTACCTCCCAGATTTGCATATTCTACTTCTCCCTGTAAAGCAAATTTATTATTGAATTTATGCTCAACCAATCCACCAATATAGAATCCTGATTTTGACTCCATACTGGCTTTGATCCCATCGATTTCAAAATTATCATCATTAGAATTCAATGTTGATAAAGCATACCCAGCTTTTACTCCAAATTTAGTTTGTGCATTAAGCCCTGCAAATAGAGCAATTGCAGATGCCAATAAGATTTTTTTCATGATTATTATATTTAAAAAATGTCCGCAAAAATACAAAAAAGCCCTGAGAATTCTCAGGGCTTCTTGTTATATGCTTTGTTTATTATTTTGCAAATACATACTTAACTCCGAAAGTTACAGAAGATAAATTCAATCCGAATTTATAATCGTTTACTCTCTTAGCTCCGTCTACATCTAATTTGTTTGTGTTGTAACCAAACTCACCAAAAGTAGCTTCGATAGACCAGTTCTTGTTTAAGAAATAATCTAAACCTGGCTTAACGTTAACTCCGATTGAAGTGTAGTTAGCTTTGTCAGAAGTAGATTTTCTAGTTACAGTAGAACCAGTTGTTAAAGTAGATTCAGTTTCTTCTTTGTACTGACCGAATTCCATAGGAACTTCTAATTGACCGAAGATGTATAATTTATCACCTAAAGTCCAGTATTTTCTTACGAATGGAGCAACAACAAATGCAGAAGTTGTATTTTTGTTTTCTCCAACGAAAGTAGAACCAGCCATAGTTTCTTCTTTAGTTACTTTAACGTTATCGTTTTTGTAACCTACACCTAAACCTACAGCTAGGTTAGTGTTTACGAAATAACCTACAGTTGGAAGAACTTTGAAGCTCTCGATTTTAGTATCGTTATTGTTGTTTTCGTTCTGAGAATACCCTAATTGACCTGAAATGTATGTAGTACCTTTAGCAATCTGAGCATTTGATAATCCGAAAAGTGCAACAGCACCCGCTAATAATATTTTTTTCATTTTAAAAAATTTTAATACTTTCTGAGGGCAAATTTACAGTGGTCCCCACTAATATTAAAATTTGTTAATGTGATTAATATCATTGTTAAAATTTAATGTTTTATAAAAATAAATCATATTAGCGAGAGTCTTTTGAGTTTTTCACAATATTATGAATAAAAAAACTACAATTTATCAACCAGAGCCTGATATATTTGCTTTTTAAAATTTAAAAACTTTAGTAAAATCATCATAAATTGGTAAAATAAGACCAAAATAATCTTGTTAAAATGTTAATTTTTAGGAAATTAACCCTTAAAAATTAAACAAATGTTTATAATTCAAAGGTAATTTGGCTGTCTTGGTGCAATATAATAGAACAACATAGCTATATTTTATTAGTATGAATACTACATTCAATAAAAAACTCCGGCCTTCGGCCGGAGTTTTTTATGTTATTTCAACATATTCTTATTTAATGAAGAAGTTGTAACCCAGGTTAACAGCACCTACGTTCCAGTCTTCTCTGTACCAACCGTGGTCACGTCTGTTGCTGATAGACTGGTATCCTATGTACAATTCTCCTTTAGACATCTGGTATCCGAATTTAGGCTGTGCATAGAAACCTCCATCTACCCCATCTTTAGTAGAAATTCCGTATCCTAAGTCTAGTCCTACAAAAATAGGCGCTCCTTTGAACTTATATTTCCCGGAAACTGCTACAGGAATAAATCCGAAATCATCAAAATTATCTTTTCCGAAGAAGTGAGAATATCCTGTTGCTACCCCAAGGTCGAAACCTTTAGCAATATTCCACATATAAGCACCATCTACACCCAGTGTAAATGAAGATACATTACTTGCATCAGATACAGGAACACCAATGTGTCCACCTAATTTTAAACCTTCCTGCGCCTGAGCAGCACCTCCTAAAAGTGCAAAAGCACCAACTAATAATAGCTTTTTCATTTTCTTAAGTTTAAATTTTACGCATCAAAAATACTAATTATTTTCATCATTGAAGCATATTCCTGTCAAATGGTATTCTTTAAAATAAAAAACAGGACAAATTTTGTCCTGTTTTCTACGTTTATTTTTTATTGTTTGGATTAGTTTCCTCCGAATTTGAAACCTACACCTACCTGCAAGAAACTGTTAGTTAATTTACCGTCTCCATCTGCATGTTTAGCTAAGTTAGACACACCATAGTTATATCTTGCATCAAAGAATAATCCATTTTCTAAAGAATATTCAGCACCAACGAAAGGAGCAATATTTAAAGTATTAGTCTGATCTTTGACATCCACTTTATCTCCAATTCCAAATTCTGTAGCCATTTCTTCAGGAATCTGAGCACCTCCTGTCACTTCATATTTTGCTTTTGCAGTAAGGATGATACCGAAACTAGCACCAGCAGAAACTGCTAAATTCTCAGTAATAAAATACTTTGCAGAAACAGGGATCAATAAAGTTCCGAAAGTTGTTTTAGCTTTCACACGGGCATTCCCTTCAAAATCTCCCTCAAAAGCTCCTGTTTCATCTACTTTACCTCCTAGCGGTGAATAAAGAACTTCTCCCTGAATACCAAACTTATCTCCGAATTTGTGCTCTACCAATCCTCCAACATAGAATGTATGCATTGGATCTGAAGTTTCAGAATGCCCATCAGCCTTCATTTTTAAAGTAGATAATG
>NZ_MAYF01000127.1 GCF_001684955.1 Chryseobacterium contaminans
ATCATGTATCTGGAACACTTATCTCCTGAAGAAATCCTGGAAAGAGAAATTGCAACCGGTATCCCGATTACCTATATCTTTGATGAAAATTTTCATGTAAGCAGAAGAGAACCTTAAACTTTAAACCCAAAACTTTGAACTAATTTGTCCATGTTTATTGCTACCAAAGAAATTATCATCCAAAATGAAGCTCTTACCTTAACCAATCAGCGTGCTTTATTCTGGGAAAAAGAGAAGGCCTTACTTCTTTCTGATCTTCACATCGGAAAGACTGCCCATTTCCGTAAAAACGGTATTGCACTGGCAAATCATATCATGAAAAGTGATTTGGAAAGACTATCTGCACTGATTGAATATTTTCAGCCGGAAAAACTTGTTGTGGTGGGCGATCTGCTTCATGCCGGAGACAATTCTGATGTAGATGAATTCTGCCAATGGCGAAATCGATATCCGGATTTGAAATTCTATCTTATTGAGGGAAACCACGACCGTATTTCAGAGCCTTTGGAGAAAAAGCTCTGCCTTGATTTTAAAGAATCTCAATTGGAACTGGGAGCTTTTACTTTGATTCATGAGTTTGATAATGAAAGATCCGGTTTTCAGATCACAGGACATATTCACCCGGGAATTGTTTTAAATTCTGCTGTGAAAAGCATCAGGCTTCCTTGTTTTGCACTGAGTGAAAACCAGCTGTTGCTTCCTGCTTTTAGTGAGTTTACTGGTTTGGATACTAAAAATTTGCCGGGAAAAAGTAAGTTTTTTGTGTTTACTGGTGAAGGGATTTATGAGGTGTGAGGTTTTAATATATAAACCTCAACTACAAAATCTTTTCTTCGCACTTGAAGGAAAAGAGTTGACTTTGAAATAAAGCAATATGACTAGGTTAAAGCATATTTCAGGAGTTGTAGGTTCCATTACGTTAATTCTTTCCTTGGATAACGTGAGGAATTGTAACTGCCGAGGGTTGAGAATATTTTGCTCCAAAAAATGAATTTACTATTATATAATAAAGCCTCTTAATTGAGACTTTATTATTTACTTTCTTTAGAATGTCCGAAGAAATATCCGAGAATTAATAAGAATGCACTTTCAATAATTTTTAACGGCTCTTTATTTAAAAACATTGTTACAGATAAACAAATACCTAATGTTAACAACAAAAATAGACCAACAATGGAAGCTGTTGTTTCACGACTAAGAAATTTCAAAATAACCTCGTACTTGTTGTTAAAGTTTTGTGTTTTAATTATATGTTCTTGCATTTTTACTCTTAATTCCATCTCCCAATTAGCCTCCTGTGTATAAACATTTTCACTTTCATCCCTAAGTGTCATTGTTTGTCCCTCAATTTGTATTATTCTATTTTTAATAAACTCAATTGACTCCCTCAGCTGATATTTTATGTTAAGTTCTATTCCATTAAAGTAAGTATTAGTACTACTAACTCTAAATGTTTCATCTTTCCTTACTATTAAAGTGTGTTTTTGTATAAAGTTTATATCATATATTAAATTTTCAGCCTCTTTAAGTCTAACCTTTAATAATGTAATGTCTATAGAAGACAAACTTTCAATATCAAGTGCGAGTATTTTTGTAAGCCCCTTAAAATGTTCTATTGATTGGTCTTTAAAAAATTTCTGGGCTGCATCTAAATTCTCTAATTCAATAATTGATTCCATTTTGTTATCTGTTTCTCACAAATATAACAAAAAGCCCTCTCAAACAGAAGGCTGTAAACTACTTAATTTTTCTAAAAAATATGCAATCTTTGGTGATTGTTGGCCTTAGTTTATAACGCCAAGATTCACTTTTCACCAATTCTATAAAACCAGCATTGGAAATTGCAAATTTTTCATTAATTTCTTGATAAGAAATTCCCATACTCGGATTTTGATCGATAGCTATCGAAATGTGATCAAAAATATTCTTCTTCATAATGTTATCTTACAGCATTAGAGCTTCTTATCTCTAATATAATGATTTCCATTGAGAAAACAAATAGCTGTATAGATTTTTTTATAGCACACGTATTTTTTTTATCCAAAGAACCAGCAATTCATAAAAACGGGAAATATATATAGTAAAATATCGCCTAATAATTAGTATTTTTACCACTTAATATAAACAATAACTATGAAAAAATTACTTTTTTTAGCGGCAAGTGCTGCTATTGTATTTTCACTTAACTCTTGCTCTTCTGAAAGTGATGAAAATATTACTCCAAAAGAGGCTGCTATGAAAACTGATGCTTTAAGCAGACAAGGGATGAAAAAAGATTCTGCTACAATAGGATCTTCTGCTTCTAAACTCACACCACCTACTCCGGGTGATAATCCAGACGATACCATTGATCCGACAAAACCAGACAGGCCAAGATAGTAAGGTTTTATCATTCGCTTAGTCAAAATCAACTTGTTGGTTTTTTTCTTTGTTTCCTTTAAAATAAAGTATGTAACGAAAACAAGTAAGCCCTCTCAAAGAGAAGGCTTACTTGTATATCTTATAAATTGATATCCCGTAAAAGATGTCAATTATACAGGTTTTGTAACAGGAACACATCCGCAAACACAATCCCAAATGTCTAGATCCGGATTGCATTCATAAATAGATTCACATCTATAAATATAGCCAACTCTGCAATAAGTTGGACCTGCTCCTTTGATTGACTTCATACCATCTCTTGTAATTTTCTTTAGATTTTTCATAGTTATTGATTAAAATATTAGTTTTTAGAACACTTTGTTCTTATTTCCAAATATAATTAAATAAAATTAATTACAAAATGGTGTTAAGGTTTTATTATTTAACAAGATAACCTGAGTATTATCAAAGAATTTTATAGTTGAAAAAATTAAACACCATCATATCACTCGCTTAATCAAAATCAACTGGTTGATCTCTTCTTTGCTCCCTTAAAATAAAGCAACATAATAATAAAAACTTTGTGTCAAATTAAAATAGAAAAGGTAGATCATTGATCTGCCCTTTTCATAAACTCACCTCATATACTTACTTCAATCTAACATATTATGTGTGGAAATATAATGTAATGTGTGCTATTGACCACCCCGTCAAAAATTCTTTGAATTTTTGCCACCCCTCCAAAGGAGGGGAATGTTTACCCCTTCAATTGCGATATTCGGCAAGGTTGAATATTAGTTTGCTTTTTTGCTTAAACGAATACTGATAATGGTTATCAATACAGTAACCACTAAGAATAACGCACCAATCCAGGGAGTACTTCCCAATCCTAATGAAGAAGTTACAATAAGCCCGCCGGCATAAGATCCAATGGCAATTCCAATATTAAAAGCTGCAATATTAATTCCTGAGGCTACATCTTCAGTTCCGGGAAGTTCCTTTTCAGCAATCTGTACTACTAAAAGTTGAAGTCCAGGTACTGTTGCAAAAGAAAGCGCTCCTAAGAAGAACAACGTAATAATACTCAAAACCGGGCTGCTTACTGTAAAATAGAAAGCTAATAATGTTAATCCCTGAGCGGCAAACATCCATAAAAGAGCTTTCAAAGGATTTTTATTGGCTACTTTCCCGCCAATCAGGTTTCCCAGAGCAATCGCAATACCATATATTAACAGGATAAAAGTAACGGTAGATTCCTGGAATCCAGTTATTTTCTGTAAAATGGGTGATAAATAAGTAAATACTACAAATGTTCCCCCATATCCCGTAGCAGTCATTAAAAAAGCAAAAATCAAACGTTTATTGCCTAATACTTTGAACTGACTTTTGATGGAGGCTGTTTTTCCGTTCTTTAAATTGTTGGGAACCAATAATAAACTTGCGATCAATCCTATAATTCCAAGAATAGAAACCCCGATGAAAGTGGCTCTCCATCCAAAATGCTGTCCTATAAAAGTTCCCAATGGAACTCCTGTTACAATAGCCAAAGTAAGCCCGGCAAACATGATGGAAATTGCTGTTGCTCTTTTCTCCTCCGGAACCAATGATGCCGCAATCGTAGATCCAATGGAAAAATAAACTCCATGAGCAAATCCGGTTAATATTCTGGCCAGAACCAGTGTGATAAATCCCGGAGCAATAGATGCTAATCCGTTTCCGATGACAAATAATAACATAATGGAAACCAGAAGCATTTTACGGGGAACTTTTCCTGTTAGTGCCGTTAAAATAGGAGCTCCGATAGCCACTCCTATGGCATAAAGGCTTACCAGTAAACCTGCTGACGGAATAGTAATCCCAAGATCTCCGGCGACGGTAGGAAGAAGTCCTACAATCACAAACTCTGTAGTTCCGATTCCGAAAGCACTTATTGTGAGTGCCCATAAAGCTGCAGGAAGACCTTTACTTTTTATACTTTCTGATGCAGCATTGATTTGTATTTCTTTTTGATAATTCATTGCACTGTAATTTTGTTGATGTTGACAATGCAAATTTCCGACGAATAATTGTATTATAAAAATTATTTAAATTGTATTAAATTATCAGAATAATAATAGTTTAATTTTCTTTGTCATTTAGTCACACTACTTTTTGCCTGGAGGAATACTCTTTTCCGATAATATCTTTATAAAGTTCCGGTCGTCTTGCATTCAGATATCTGTTTCAGGTTATAAATATGTTTATTTTTCCCACAAATTCCACGGATTTCCACAGATGCTATGGTTAAGAAAATCAGGAATATTGCTAAACTTATGTGTACTTCTATACGCAAAGTTTGTCACTTTAAAAAATCTTAAGTGTTTAAAATCTTTTGTGACTTTGTGGTTATCATATGTAGTAACAGCTTAAATTTTCCCTCAGATACTGCGGATTTTTCCAACAATCTCATCAAAACTTAAGCTCAGATACCACATTTTTCTCCTAGTTGGTCAGGTATTTGAATATTTTAATATAAATGATTCTATTTTCTGTAGAATTTTTACTGTTCAATCAATCACTAAAATATATTAATATGTCAACACAAAATCTTAGCCATTTAGAAGCGATCAAAAAAATCAAAGAACTGTCGGAAAATGCAAGAATATGTATGTTCTGTACTGAACTGGAAACAGTACCTGTAAATTCCCGCCCTATGACATTGCAGGAAACGGATGATAGCGGTAATCTCTGGTTTATCAGCAGTGGAACCAGCAACAAGAATTTTGAAATTAAAGAAGACCGGAGAGTACAGTTGTTCTTCATGAACAATAAAGACTCCCAATACCTTTCCGTATATGGAAAAGCTTCCGTTTATAAGGATAAAGAAACGATAGAAGAAAAATGGTCCCCTTTAGCCAAAGCATGGTTTGATGGCAAAGATGATCCTAATGTAACCATTATTCGTGTAGAACCCCAGGAAACTTATTATTGGGATACAAAAGCAGGGAAATTAGTGAGTCTGTTCAGTTTTGCAATATCAGCTATCACGGGTAACAAGACCGATAATTCTGATGGTGTAGAAGGAAATGCAACGATCTAACTTTTGCC
>NZ_MAYF01000128.1 GCF_001684955.1 Chryseobacterium contaminans
ATATCGGTGAACTCCAACTCTTGGAGTGGCTGTTAACTCTGCCAGAATATTATGATCGTCAAGTTTTACCCGGTAATATCCGGCTTCTGCTTTTTCGTTCTGATGTGAAAACCTGCTTCTATATCCGTTTCCAGGGTTGGCTGCAGTTCCGGGATTAAGCTGAATGGCTCCCACAGTAGGCATTATCAGAAAATCTCCAAGATCAGAATGGCCTGTACCACTGAAATGAGTAGCGCTGAATCCTGTGATAGTTTTGTCCTCGTAACGGTAGCCTGCGCAATATTTATAGACTTCTCCATTGTATTTCCCGTTAAGTTCATACGAAATAGTATCGGTTTCAGGGCTTAGTTGTATGGCTCCAAAAGGAACCGTAGCACCAGGATAGGTATGTCCCATTTTTTCAGTCCCGATGAGCGGGTTTACATATTGATAGAGTTTTTCAAATTTTTGAGCATTACCATATACACTGAAAAACAGTAATGCGGCAAAAATGGAAGTCCCCGGATTTTTCATAAGCGAATAGATTATTAACAGATAAAATTAAATAAAAATCAACGAATATTATTTATAACATTATTTATGCTGTTATTTTAATCGTGATCCATTCAATATTTATTATTTTTAAGAAAAAATATTTTATGAGTCTATATACACAACCGATGTTGCGCGAAGGTGCACTGAAAGATAAAGTAGCAATTGTAACAGGTGGCGGAAGCGGCCTTGGAAAAGCAATGACGAAATATTTTCTTGAACTGGGAGCCAATGTGGTGATCACTTCAAGAAACCTGGAAAAATTACAGACTACTGCAAAAGAGCTGGAAGCAGAAACAGGTGGTAAAGTTCTGTGTGTAGCATGCGACGTGAGAAATTGGGATGAGGTGGAAGCAATGAAAGAAGCAGCCTTAAAAGAATTTGGAAAAATTGATATTCTTTTGAATAATGCAGCCGGAAACTTTATTTCTCCAACAGAAAAACTGACTCATTCTGCTTTTGATTCTATTTTAGATATTGTTTTAAAAGGAACTAAAAACTGTACACTTTCTGTAGGAAAGCACTGGATAGAATCTAAAACTCCAGGAACTGTACTGAATATTGTTACTACTTATGCCTGGACGGGTTCTGCTTATGTTGTTCCTTCTGCCTGTGCAAAAGCAGGTGTTTTGGCAATGACAAGATCACTGGCTGTAGAATGGGCAAAATATGGAATCCGCTTCAATGCCATTGCTCCGGGACCTTTCCCTACAAAAGGGGCTTGGGATAGACTTCTTCCGGGAGATCTGCAGGAAAAATTCGATATGAAGAAAAAAGTTCCGTTAAGAAGAGTAGGAGAACATCAGGAGTTAGCAAACCTTGCGGCTTATCTTGTTTCGGATTATTCTGCTTATATGAATGGTGAAGTTGTGACTATTGATGGTGGAGAATGGCTTCAGGGAGCAGGTGAATTTAATATGTTGGAAGCTATTCCACGGGAAATGTGGGATGCATTGGAAGCAATGATTAAAGCCAAAAAATCAAACTAAATTAATTTTATTTTAAAAAAGTAGCCTGGATTTGTAACAATTCCAGGCATTTTTTTTACCTATAGGTTATATTCGTAATAATTTTCAAATGAATTTAAAATTTCCAGCCCTAGTTTCTGCTATTACGGTTTTCTTTTTTTCCGGAACCGTTTCAGCGCAGGAAGCACCAAAGTATGATTATGTAGAGGCCTTTAAACCCTTCTTCTATCCTCAGACAGGTACGGAAACCCGCTCTGCAAGCGGACAACCGGGACATGCCTATTGGCAGAACTCAGCAGATTATCATTTGAATGTCAGTCTGAATGAAAGTAAAAAAGAAATTACAGGTACTGCAGAGATTAAATACACCAACAATAGTCCGGATAAGCTTAATTTCCTTTGGCTTCAGCTTGATCAGAACCTGTTTGCGAAAGATTCACGTGGCAATGCCGTTGTTCCTTTATCAGGAAGCAGAAACGGAGCCCATGGAGAAACTTTTGATGGTGGATACACCATCAAATCTGTAAAACTTGATGGAAAAGAGGTAAAATACACCATTACAGATACAAGAATGCAGATTGATCTTCCCGGAGAACTAAAAGCAAGAGGTGGAGTTGCAAAAATTTCTATTGAATATTCCTTTGTTTCCCCAGAATATGGATCAGACAGAATGGGAGTGCAAGATACAAAAAATGGTAAAATCTTTACCATAGCGCAATGGTATCCGAGAATGTGTGTGTATGACGATGTTATGGGATGGAATACACTTCCGTATGTAGGTGCGTCTGAATTTTACCTGGAATATGGAGATATTACGGCAAATATTACTGTACC
Organism: Chryseobacterium contaminans; assembly: GCF_001684955.1. Lineage (GTDB taxonomy): Bacteria > Bacteroidota > Bacteroidia > Flavobacteriales > Weeksellaceae > Chryseobacterium > Chryseobacterium contaminans. The sequence continues at coordinate 2,334 of NZ_MAYF01000128.1, forward strand.
GGCCAATCATTATGTAGTGGCATCAGGAGAGCTTCTTAATGAAAATGAAGTATACAGCAAAGAAGAAATAAGCAGGTGGAATCAGGCTAGAAATAGTGATAAAACAGTAATGATTCGTCCGGAAACTGAAATTGGTAAAAATAAACCTTCAGGAACAAAAACCTGGAAGTTTAAAATTACTCAGGCACGTGATTTTGCCTGGGCATCATCTGCTGGCTTCATTTTGGATGCAGCGAGAATCAATCTTCCGAATGGAAAAAAATCATTAGCCATTTCCGCTTATCCTGTAGAAAGTGCAGGAGAAAAAGCCTGGGGAAGATCTACTGAATATACAAAAGCAGCAATAGAACATTATTCGAACAAATGGTATGGCTATACTTACCCGGCGGCAACCAATGTGGCTGGAAATGAAGGAGGAATGGAATATCCCGGAATTGTTTTCTGCCATATGGATTCTAAAGGGGAAGATCTTTGGGGTGTTACAGATCATGAGTTCGGGCACAACTGGTTTCCTATGATCGTAGGTTCTAATGAGAGGTTATTTGCCTGGATGGATGAAGGGTTTAATACATTTATCAACGAGATTTCCACAGAAGCCTTTAACAAAGGAGAATATTACAGGAAAAAGCGCTTAGGACAGGCAGGAAATTTCTTTATGAATGATAATCTGGAGCCTGTAATGGTAGGACCGGATAATATGAAGGAAAGAAGTATTGCTGCTCTGGCCTATTACAAACCCGGAGCTGGTTTATCCATTTTGAGAGAATCTATTTTGGGACCTGAAAAATTTGATAAAGCTTTCAGAACTTATATAGATCGTTGGGCGTTCAAACATCCTACTCCTTGGGATTTCTTCCATACGATGGAGAATGTTTCAGGAGAAGAGCTTACCTGGTTCTGGAGAGGATGGTTCTTCAATAAGTGGAAAATAGATCAGGGCGTGAAGAGCGCCAAATACATTGACGGAGATTTTAAAAAAGGTGCTCTGATCACGGTTGAAAATATAGGTCAATTACCGATGCCTACCACTGTTCAACTGAAATTTGCAGATGGAACGGTCAAAAATGTCAAAATACCTATCGAAGTTTGGAAACGAAATACGGAATGGACTTTCAAAGTAGATTCTGACAAGGCCATAAAAGAAGTGAAGGTAGATCCGGATTCTCAAATTCCTGATACTAATTTGAATAATAACAGTCTGGTATTATAAAGGCTTATTTAAAAGAATTAATTTAACATTATTATCATATGAATAAGACTTCTCTGTCACGGAGAAGTCTTATTTTTGTCTCAAATTGATAAAATAATTATGAATTTCAGATTTTCAATGATGTTCCTGATGCTGTGTACATGGGGATTTTCACAGGACCTTACCGTAATGAGCTTTAATATCAGGCTGAATGTTGCTTCAGATAAAGAAAATGCATGGCCGGAGAGAAAGCAGGATGTTGCAGATTTACTAACCTATTATCATCCCGATTATTTTGGAGTTCAGGAAGCGCTTCCGGAGCAGATGAAGGATATAAAAAATGGGCTGAAGAATTATGATTATATTGGAGTAGGAAGAGATGATGGTAAAGAGAAAGGAGAGTTTTCTGCTATTTTTTATGATACTCAAAGGCTGGAAGTGATAAAATCCGGGACATTCTGGTTGTCTGAAACTCCGGAAAAGCCCTCGAAAGGGTGGGATGCGGCATTGAACAGGATCTGTACCTATGCTGTTTTTAAAGATAAAAAATCAAAAAAGGAATTTCTTGCGATGAATCTTCACTTCGATCATATAGGAAATGTAGCCAGAGTAAAGTCTTCAGAACTGATTTTGAAAAAGATCAAAGAGCTTAATCCTAAAAATCTGCCGGTAACGGTAAGCGGGGATTTTAACCTTACGGATGATACAGAACCGGTTAAAATTCTTTCCCAGAATATGAAGGATACTTTTTATCATTCGGAAACGAAACATTATGGGCCTGTAGGAACCTTTACTGCTTTTAATGTTAACGAAATACCTAAAGAAAGAATTGATTATATTTTTACAAACGGGTTCAAAATAAGATCACACCGCCATATTAATGACAGAAGAGAGAATCTCCTTTATCCATCGGATCATTTTCCGGTTATTGTGAAGCTTTCCTTTTAAACTATTAATCGGTTGGAAAATCAATTTCAAATCCAATTCCTCTGAGGGATTGGATTTTTACTTTCGGATCATGGCTGAAATATTTACGAAGCCTGCTGATAAATACATCAAGGCTTCTTCCTGTAAAATAATCATTGGTTTCCCACAGGTTATCCAGGATATTATTCCTTGTAATGGTAGAATGGTTATGCTTCAGAAGGTATAATAGCAATTCCTGTTCACGGACGGTCATTCGTACATTGCCGTTAGGATGAGACAAAAGAAGTTTTTGGGTATCCAAAGAATATTCTCCGATTTTTATCTGAGGGTCTATAGTGGGTGGTAAAGTTCTTTTCAGAATATTTCTGATTCGCAATACCAATTCTTCCGGATCACATGGTTTGGGGATATAATCATCCGCACCCATTTTTAATCCGGTTAATCGGTCAATTTTCTGGTTTTTTGCTGTTAAAAATAAAAGCGGAAAGTTGTTATGTTCTTTTAATATCATTTTCGCAAGTGAGAAACCGTCAATATTAGGCATCATAACATCCAGAATGCCGATCTGAAAAGGGAAGTCTGTTGTAATAAGCGGAACGATATCTTCAGGGTTCTGATACCAGCTGATCTCAAAATCTTCCAGTTCAAGATATTGTTTAAGAATTGTTCCAAAATCCGAATCGTCTTCTGCCAGCAGGATTTTAATTTTCATAAGGAATGGTTATTTTAAAGGTACTTCCCACACCGGGTTGACTGGAGACATCAACTTTACCGTGATAAGATGTAATGATTTCTTTTACAAAATACAGCCCAAGCCCAAGGCCTTTGCTGTTATGAACATTATTGGCCTGTATCCTGTAGAATTTTTCAAAAATATTCTTCAGTTCTTTACTTTCCATACCGTTACCATTATCAGAAACTTCAATTTTCAAGTGCTGAGCAGAATTACTGGTATTAATGGTTACGATAGAAGCTCCATATTTT
>NZ_MAYF01000129.1 GCF_001684955.1 Chryseobacterium contaminans
ACTGATAAAGTTGCGGATAAAATCAGCAAAGTTTTATCTTATTCTGTGAAAAATCCTATGATCTTCATGGTTCCTACTATGACCACGAAATCAGCCGATACGAATCATACCAATGGAGCAGACTGGCTTGCAAATGAGCCTAACCTGGCCCCGGAAAGATGGGGTAGAGGAGGCAAAAAATCACCTTTTGATCCTTGTCCTGAAGGATGGAGGATTCCTGATGTAACAGGTGTTTCTAATACAAGCGTGGGAGCAACTCCTTTTTATAAACCTACTGCTGGAGCAAGCATTCCTAACAATTATGGAGGAACAAGAATCAACAGAAATCCTTACAGTTCCGCAGCTATTGGATATACTTTTGGTGATCCTGCTTATAATATAGGAAGTTTTGCCAATCTGGGAGTAAGAGGAGGTAGAAATACCATAGAAGCCACCCCTGCCGCTCCGGATTTCAATGCTATCGATTACGTTTATGGAGGCTTTTGGTTAGGAGCTTTAGGTTCCAATTATACAGGAAGAGCATTAAGAACGGAGATACAGTACATCGGGAACTACTTAATTCCGTTTAGCAGTAATGCTGATCCGTACTTTGCCCAAAACTGCCGTTGTGTTAAAGTAAAATATGATGAAAACGGAAATGAGTTAGGCCCGATTCCTAAACTACAGGTTACTTCATTATCTGCGGCTAAAGCTACTAATGTTTTAGCCAAATCAGTAATTGAGGATAAAATAACCCAGAATAAGTTTGAGTTATTCCCTAACCCTGTGAAAAGGATATTATACATCAAAGGGAATGAGAGGGTTAAAGAATATTATTATCAGATCTATAATACTGCAGGAGAGATGGTAAAATCGGGTAAGTTTGAAAATGAACAGATTGATCTTTCTTCTTTACTATCCGGAGCTTATTTAATACGAATTAACAACTCGGAAACCATAGTGAAGATTATTAAAGAGTAACATGAATGCATGTGAAATTTGGAACCGCCTCAAAAACTGAGGTGGTTTTTTTATAGAGTTAAGGGCCTGTTTTAGAATTTTTTTTTTGAAAATGATTTCAATTTATTGTCACAAGGATATCTGAATACGTTTTAAAATTAATCAGCAATAATTTTTTATAATTAATTTAAATTTGAACATGTAAAGTCTGAAAGATCGAAGCTGTCATTTACTTTTTCGAGTACAATGGCAGTTTTTTATAATAAATTGACTTTATGAAACTGTAAATCACTCATTTTTGATTTACCTACTCTGTTTTTCAAAAACACAATCTCTCTATTGTGGGATATCTTTTTTTTTATAATTTTGTTAATGATTTAAAGATCAGATTTATCTGTCTCTTTAATTATTTAAAAACACATAACAGGAAAACTCAAATAGATAAACATGAAAAAAAATAAATACGTTCTACATATGGGGATATTATATTCTTTACTGCCTATGAGCCCCACTCATAAGGACTTGATTTAATCACGCTTTTTTCCAGATAATAAAATAGGAAATTCCACTTTTTAATTGTAGAGGTTGGGATTGGAATAGTTTTTTAAATTCTATTTAATTCCTAATATTATTTGGTCTATATATTCATTTCACCCCTCTAAAACACTTTTAATTCTATACGTATGAAAAAAAAATCGACCTTAAAGATTTTTGCTGCAGTACTTTGTATTGCTTCGTCTCATACCTGGGCAAGGGCAGTATCTGTCCCCAGACCTGTTGAGACCAGTATTGGATTCAAGCATAAGGACGCTTTACCCCCAAGTTCCTATGATCTTGATCCGCTTATCATCATTTCACAAAATGTGAATGAGAAGGGATTGGTAATTATGAAAGGAAACTTTCAAAAACCGGCTACCGCAGGAGATGTAAAAGTTACTATTAAGTATAAGGACGCCCAGAACAACTGGATCTCTGTATGGTGCAAAACTTTTGCAGGTAATTATGACTATGACGAAGATCTAACAGCTAATTTTGAGTTACCACAATCAGCTCTAGCTTCACATTCTGTAAAAATCGAACTGAGTTCTAATGAAACGGTAACCAACTGGTCGTCTGTTGTATGGAACAAGACAGTAAGCCATTACAGACAATCGGATTATGTCTATGGAAACTGTGACCTAGATGAAAACCAGTACACCATTCTGTTTACGCCTAAAAAAAACGGAACTGTTGTATATAATCCTAACGGAACGGTTTCAGGAGTAAAGGATAGGGTAACTTCCCAGCATTTGGTAAGGAAACTTGATGATATTGTTTTGTCATTCCAGGGCAACGCGACATTAGATAATTCCAATGTTAATTCGCCGGTGGTTAATATTACAAATCCGAATAACCTTCCTACGATTGCCAGTTCTCAAAAGTATATTTATCAGAATAGTGATACCAGTCCTTTCGAGTTCTCTTATCATGATCCGGTATATATGTTTGCAGGAAAGTTTTCCAATGAAAGTTTCTTTATCAACTTCAGCAACTGGTTTTTACCAGCGGATCAGGGAGGTGAAGCCTGGGGTAGGGGATATCTTGATTTTACAAATCCTAATGCTCTTGTCAATCGATATTATAATCTTTATAATTACATCAATGAAAAGCTGGGTGATGTATTTACCAATCAGCAGCCAGTTGTTATTGTGATCAGTAAAGTCACCGGATTAAGAGTATATAAAGCCAACGGCGAATATGTTTCTCTTTCTGCCATAAGTAATTATAATACAACGAATGATTTTGGGTATCCGCCGCTTAATAATAAGCAGAGAGGTCCTGGTTCTGAAAACTTTTCACTGAGTAACACTTCTCAGGCATCTTTGTATGGTGTTGGAGCTATCAGAAACAGAAAAGTAATTGCCAGTTGGAACGGTCCGTCAAGACCTTTGATGGATATCGAAAGCGAGATCAATAAGTTTATAAAGTATGTGGGGATTTTTACCAACCCTGTTACAGAAGAATGCCCTGTTTCTTGTTTTACCATCAACTCTGGAGCTGTATCTGATTATGCAGACTGGTCTAAAGCACCAAACAGCTATATCTTCACAGGTAAGGACAAGAAAACCAACGCAGATGTAGACGGTCTTTATATCCCTGTAAAAAAGGCATATGAAATGTGGAATACCAATCCTCTTATGGGCGGAAGTCCTATCCCGACGGGTACTGTGACTGCAGATGTATATTGGGAAGATATCCATGGATTAATAAAATCCGGAGACAATTACAGCCTGGAAATTATAGGATCCGGAGAAGATGCTAAAATAAAAGTTCCGATTAATAAGACTAAGGAAGGAAATGCAGTCATTGCTTACAAAGTAAACGGAGAAATCTTCTGGTCATGGCATGTTTGGGTTACTGATGACCCTACCAACGGCTCCACTTATAAGAGTTTTGATGGCGTAAAAAGACAAAAAAGTGATGGAACAGTAGAATTAATTCCTGATTCAGATTGGGGATGGATGGACAGGAACCTGGGTGCTCTAAGTAATACCATCACCGGAACTGAATTTAACAAAAATGGAGGTCTGCTTTACCAATGGGGACGAAAAGACCCGATTCCTCCATTGGCATACAAAGGAAATGACTTTTACGAAGCTTCCGGATCTGTAGGAAGAATAAGACACAGACAGTCCAGGAATATGGCGAATGGTTCCCAGAAGATCGACAATTTAATTAAAACAGTAACCTTATCCAATGCTACAGTTCCTAATAATATCCGTTTATCTGTTAAAAATCCATTAAGCTTAATTTATGTGAACAAAGATGATAATTCTGGTCAGGCTCTTTATAATAACAATGCCAATCTTCAGGTAAACTGGTTTGGTAATTCTGCTACATTACCTCCGAATAGATTAAGTGAGTTAAACTTATGGTCTGATAATTCAAAAGGCTTTATTACAAGCGGAGATTATAATAGTGATAACAGCGCTAATCCGTATAGAGATAAATCATCTTTTGACCCTTGTCCTAACGGATGGAGAATCCCTTCTGTATTGGTTTCCAATTTAGGGAATGGAAGCTATATTGATGATTTAAGAGTAGATTTCAGTCCGTTTGGTATTAAGAATAATATATCCATCAATACTTTTGAAGCCAATAAGTATCATATCATTAAACCTAACGATAATAATACTCCGGATTTTATGAAAGGGTTCAAAATCTATAACAATGTGGGGGTAGACCTTAGTAATGTAGGAGGAAATAATATGGGGCTATTCCCAGGTACAGGCGTTCTGGTGAGAAATTACCATGAAGGGCAGTACACGGATCAACACGAAACGTATTTATGGACTGCAACAATGCCAAAATGGTTTGATGCCACCCCTGTAGTATCAGCCAGAGGCTTCCGTATGATTCCTGACAGAGATCAACCGGATGTTCCTGATCCTTCTTTACCTTCTATTACAGGAAGATATCAATATTATCCTATTGGTACTGGAGCAACTTCCGGAGCTAACGGATGCAGATGTATTAAAGACCCTCTGTATGAAGTAAACAATTATAATTTCCCTACCGAATTCTTTAATAATGCAGTGGAATATGCTGAAGGCTTAAACAATCCAAACTCGTATACGATTGTGAAAAGCACTGTAGAATCTACCATCCAGATTCCAATCAGTAAGGCTTTTTCTGCTCAAAGCAAACTGCTTAACAATCCTGATATTTTAAATCCATCAAACTTCAATGATCTGAAGGTTAATGTATTGTGGTCTACTGCCACAGGCTTAATCAGTAATATTGCATTGTCTAATGCTGCTCCTGCTTCATTAGCTGATATTTCCAATACGAATATCAATGTTAAAATAGCTCCAAACCAATCAGGGAATGCTGTTGTTACATTACATAATGGAAGTATCACCAACCCTATTTACTGGAGCTGGCATATCTGGGTAACCAATACGCCTATCAGCTCTGTTACCTATGTTACTGAATTACCTAACCAGGCTGCTGTTAATTATATCAATTACATCAAGCCTGGTGAAGTTATCAAAACAGAAATAATGGATAGAGACCTCGGGGCTAATCAGGCTATTGCAGAAGCTAATAAAACGACTTCTACCGGAGGATTACACTACCAATGGGGTAGAAAAGATCCACTGCCTGTTTTTGTAAATGCCAACAGAAACTCAGCACCTGTTTATTTAGGGACTGTACAGTCAAATGGCACTGTTACTTATAGCACACTTTCTGCCGCAACGTATTATTCAGATTCTTACCTTAAAAAGTATCCTGATTATTCTGTACAGGCGAATGTATTGACTACTGATAAAGTTGCGGATAAAATCAGCAAAGTTTTATCTTATTCTGTGAAAAATCCTATGATCTTCATGGTTCCTACTATGACCACGAAATCAGCCGATACGAATCATACCAATGGAGCAGACTGGCTTGCAAATGAGCCTAACCT
>NZ_MAYF01000130.1 GCF_001684955.1 Chryseobacterium contaminans
GGGAATTCCGTTATTGAAAACATACATTTCCAGTTTTGTAACGATTCCTATTGTCTCAAAAAGAAGATTAATAGGAGGAAGTTCAATTTTGTATAATGCAACCTGAAGAACTAGGTCACAATGCGTTAACATCTGGCAGACATCCATTTTTCCCCACTTTCTTTGGCTGTCTACAGATAATCTGGAAATCCTCTCTATAATTTCCTTATAATATATTGGATGAATCAGAAGTTTTTTTACCAACCTTTTTCTTTCTTCAGATTTTCAATATGGGCAAAATGATGGTTACAATGCCAGACATATAAGGCAAGATTATCCCTTAAATTATAATTTCTGTTGTGTTCAGGATGATGGAAAGTTCTTTCAAACTGCTTATTCGTAAGGCTTTTAAGAAGAGTTGTCCATCTTTGGTGAGTTCCTTTTATCATTCTCATTGCCGGCTTTACAGGCATGTGGATGCTGTCCTGAAGTTCGGCCCATTTAGCTTCATCATAGGGTTTTATGGTTGGGTTGTCTTCAGTAAGGGCTAATTTAAAACGGATAAAGCTGTTGGCATGACTGTCTGCAATATGATTTACAAGCTGTCTTACCGTCCACCCTCCTTCTCTATAAGGCGTATCAAGCTGTTCGTCTGTGAAATGTTCAATGAGATTCTTCAGTTTTCCGGGAAAGTCTTTAATTGCCTTAATATAGGTGTCTAAAGTGGTATCACAGATGTTTTCCGGCATTTCGAACGGTCCTATTGGAAATTTTTTATTCTCAATGTTACTCATTGTTCAGGTTTTAACTTTTAATTATTGCAGGTTTGTTTGATGGTTTGATCTTAGGCAAACCATTTCCGCTTCTGTAAATTTATTAAAATTCAAGAAATTTAAATATGAAAAAAATGTTAATTATAAAGATTATACAGGAAAATAAAAAGCTCTGATTGCAGACAATCAAAGCTTTTTATATTAATATCCATGAAGGTTAATGCCTTCTGTTCTTTCTAAGGGGACTTTTTTACCCATTTTCTTTTGGATTACCCTGAAGTGTTGCAATTCGTCATCTGTAAGAATATTAATTGCAGTTCCTTTTTCGTTGGCACGGCCTGTTCTACCAATTCGGTGTATATAATCTAAAGGAGAACGAGGCAGCTCGTAATTGATAACGCAAGGCAGATAATCAATATGAATCCCACGCCCGATCAGGTCTGTAGCAACCAGAATTTGAGCCCCATTAGACTTAAATTCTTCCAAATTATTTCTTCTGGCGCCTTGTGATTTCTGACTGTGAATAGCCACTGCTTTGATTTTATTCTTTTTAAGTTTTTCCACCAGATTATCAGCAGATCTTGTAGACGATACAAATATCAACGCTTTTTCAACTTTCTTTTCTTTAATAAGATATCGTAAAAAAGGACCTTTATCTTCAGGAGAAACATGATAGGCAAACTGTTCGATATTATCAATCTCTACTTCCTCTTTTTTAATTTCAATAATGGTTGGATTAATAGATAAACGTTCCTTCATTTCAGCAATTTTATCATTTAAAGTTGCTGAGAATAAAGTGGTTTGTTTTACTACAGGCATCAGAGCAAAAAGCTTATTCATTTCTTCTCCAAAACCTAACTGAAACATTTTATCTGCTTCATCTACTACCAAATGCTGAATCTCTGAAATACTCAAGGCATTATGATCAATTAAATCCAATAAACGTCCAGGAGTTGCTATAAGGACCTCTACCCCAAACATTCCTTTCATCTGTGGATTAATCGAAACCCCGCCATAAACCGCCATAGTACGTATATCACGCTTCAGATTTTCTGTGAATGCTCTGAACACTTCATCAATCTGGATGGCCAATTCACGTGTAGGAACCAATATTAAAACCTGGACATTACGTCCTTTTTTTGCTTCTGTATTCTGTAACTTTTCTAAAATTGGCATTACAAAACAGGCTGTTTTTCCGGAACCTGTCTGAGCAATTCCCATAAGATCTTTGCCTTGCAGAATAACAGGTACAGCCTGTTCCTGGATTGGAAAAGGTTTTAAGTACCCCAGCTTCTTTACAGAGCGAATAATATTGTGTGATAATCCTAACGATTCAAATGACATAAAAACTATTTATTTGCAGCAAAGATACATTAAAAGGCTGGAAGCTGGGTGATGGAATAAGGAAGTAATGATACTCCTTTTCTTTTAAAGGTGACAGTTCGTCGTTGTAAAACTAAAAGTAACTTCCATCTTCTTTCTTCCGACTTCCATCCTTTTATTTTTTTGCCGATTTGTCCGATAATTCAGTTTTGGAGAAATTTTTGCCAATTAGTTTTGTAAATTTATCAAAAATTTGAGAATTCAAAATATGAAAAAAGCATTAATAATAGTCGATGTACAGAATGATTTTTGTGAAGGCGGAGCATTGGCAGTACCGGGAGCTAACGAGATTATTCCTTATATCAATCTTTTGATGGAAGAAAATGAATATGATCAGATCATTTTAACACAAGACTGGCATCCGGCAGGGCATAAAAGCTTTGCAAGCACAAACGGGCGCAAGGTAGGAGAAAGTATTATCCTTAACGGTGTTCCGCAGTTTATGTGGCCGGATCACTGTGTACAGGGGACTTTTGGTGCTGAATTCCATAAAGATTTAAACCAAAGTAAGGTTACTCATATCATACAGAAAGGAAAAAATATTGAAATTGACAGCTACAGTGGTTTCCAGGACAACAATCATTTCATGAAAACAGGATTGGATGATTTCCTGAAATATCATGATATCCAGTTAGTGGAAATTGTAGGTTTGGCAATGGATTATTGTGTGAAATATACCGCTCAGGATGCTGTAGCCAATGGATATGTTACCTGTCTCCATTTTAACGGAACCAGAGCTGTGAACGTAAAACCTGATAACGGTAGGGATGCAATCTATGATATGATTGAAAAAGGAGTAACAGTATTGGGATAACATATAAATTTAATACCCAAAAAAATAAAAGGCGTTGAAATGAATCAGCGCCTTTATATTTTAAATCTTAAAATGGTTTTATTTTAAAGCATTTTAAGGTTGTTTACTTCCAGTTCTGTAAGGATTCTCCAGTGTCCTCTTTTGATGTTTTTCTTCGTTAATCCGGCAAACATTACTCTGTCTAAAGACTCTACTTCATAACCTAATCGTTGGAAAATTCTTCTGATAACACGGTTCCATCCGATGTGGATCTCAATCCCAACTTCATTTTTAGGTTTCCCTTCAATGTATGAAATCTGGTCAACTACTGCTACCCCTTCATCAAGACGGATTCCTTCTGCAATAAGACGTAAATCTTCCCCTGTTAATTTCTTATCCAATGTTACATGGTAAATCTTCTTGGCATCAAAAGATGGATGCGTAAGTTTTTTAGTCATGTGTCCGTCGTTGGTTAATAAGATAACTCCTGTAGTAGAACGGTCTAATCTTCCAACCGGGAATAATCTGTAAGGAGAAGCGTTTGCTACAAGATCCATTACTGTTTTTCTTGCTTTATCATCCTTAGTGGTAGAAATATACCCTTTTGGCTTGTTCAGAAGCACATATACAGGTTTTTCCGGTGTAATGCTTTGCCCGTCAAAAACAACTTTATCAGTTTTCTGTACCTGATATCCCATTTCGGTTACCACCTTTCCGTTTACCTCTACAAGCCCTTGAGTGATAAGCTCATCAGCTTCTCTCCTGCTGCAGATCCCGGAATTAGCAATATACTTATTAAGACGGATGCTGTCTTTATGAATGTCTTTATCAATCTTGTTCAGCCTTCTTTTCTGTACAAAAGATTTTGTTTTGTCCTCTCTTCTCTCCTCTCCATTAGCAGTAGGTCTTCTACCATATTTCAGGCTGCCTCTTTCATACTTATCTCTTGTGTCAAAGTTTTTTCCACCTCTTTTAGGTTTCCCGAAAGATTTTTTCTCAAAACTCTCACTTTTGTTCGTGATATAAGGTTTTCTTTCAGATTTTGAGTCAAAATCATCATTGGAGCCATCAAAGCCTCCTGAACTTTTCTTGAACGGTTTCTTCTCAAATTTTGAGTTAGACCCTTTATGCTCGGGACCTTTTCTTCCACCGTCTTTAGAAAAAGGTTTTTTATAAGGTTTTGATCCTGAAGAATTTCCAGATCTGGAAGCACGAGAATCATCAGAACTTTTCTTGGTTGAAATTCTTGGTCTCTTTGGTCTGTCTGAATTATTATTATCTCTGCTCATTCTAAAAATTTCTGCAAAGATAGTAATTTAGTTACGAGTTAAAAATTAAGAATCATAACTTTGCAGTATAGTTTACATTTTAACCCCACATATTTTTGAAGATGATAACAATATTAAACGATAATTTTTCTCAACTCAACGACTTTCTTCACGAGAAAACATTCAGTAAAATTTTTATTTTGGTGGATGAAAATACTCATGAATACTGTCTTCCTGTTCTTTTAGGCAATATGGAAACAGATCTTGGGTTTGAGATTCTGGAGATTGAAGCCGGAGAAGAAATGAAGAATATCCAGACAGCCAATCAGCTTTGGGAAATTCTCACAGAAATGCAGGCAGACAGAAAGGCATTGGTGATTAACCTGGGTGGCGGTGTTATTACAGATATGGGAGGTTTTGTAGCATCTACTTATAAAAGAGGAATTCAGTTCATTAATATCCCTACTACCCTTTTATCTATGTGTGATGCCTCTATTGGCGGTAAAACAGGGATTGATCTGATGCACTATAAAAATATGGTAGGAACATTCGCATTCCCTGAGCAGATTTTTATTTATCCTAACTTTTTACAAACATTACCTTTTAAAGAATTAAGAAGTGGATTTGCTGAAATGCTTAAACATGGCCTTATTGCAGATAAAGCACACTGGGATCAGCTGATTCAGATCCATAAACTGGATGTGGATGCCGTAACTCCTTATATCCAGAATTCTATGGATATTAAACAGGATGTTGTAGAAAAAGACTTTCATGAAAGCAATATCAGAAAAACCCTGAATTTCGGACATACAATTGGTCATGCGGTGGAAAGCCTTTGTCTGCAGCAGGAAAACCCTATCCTGCATGGTGAAGCTGTTGCCATGGGTATGATTTGTGAGGCACACCTTGCCTATCTTGAAAACCTTATCTCAGAAGAGGATTCAAAAGTAATTATAGAAAATATTCAGAGATATTATCCTTATTTGGATATCAGTGATTTTAAAGATGAAGATATCACAGCATTGCTTTTAAATGATAAAAAGAATGTAGACAGTAAAATCAATTTTTCTCTGCTTACCGCTATTGGTAAATGTAA
>NZ_MAYF01000131.1 GCF_001684955.1 Chryseobacterium contaminans
TCCAAAAATGATCAAAATGCTTGCTGATGACGAATTGCGTGTGAAATTAGCACTGTCTCTTCACTCAGCCATTGAAGCAAAACGTAATGAAATTATGCCTTTCTCTGATAAATTCCCGTTAACGGATATTATGGAGGCCCTTCAATACTGGTATCAGAAAACAGGTTCAGTAATCACTTTTGAATATTGCGTATGGAAAGGAATTAATGATGGAGATGAAGATATCAAAGCTTTAATTAGATACTGTAAGCAGGTTCCTTCAAAGGTGAACCTTATTCAATACAACCCGATCGGAGACGGAAAATATGACCAATGTAACAAACAGGCTGAAGAAAACTATATCCGCCAGCTTGAAAATGCAGGAATTACGGTAATGGTAAGAAGAAGCCGTGGTGGTGATATTGATGCTGCCTGCGGGCAATTGGCTAACAAAACTGCGGATTAAAATTTCCTTAAAAAAACCTTAAATTTCTCTTAAAGCATCGCTTAAAACCCTACCTTTGCACAAATTATTTTGTGATGATGGATTTTCTTATGAGCGAGGACGGGCTGGAACATGTATATGCCTGGGCTGTTCCCTTGCATGCTACAGTTATTTTAGCTGAAATGATTTACAGCCACGTTTCAGAAGCAAAGTTATACAGTGGAAAAGACCTTGCTACCAATGTTTATCTTGCTTTGATGAATTTTGGTCTTGATCTGATCATGAAGGCGTTTGCGATGGGAGTGATGTTTTTCTTCTACAATCACAGACTTTTTTCATGGGATCTTAGCATCTGGTATCTGATAGCTTGCTTTATAATTACAGATTTTGCTTATTATGTACTGCATTATGTGGATCATCGCTCCAGAGCATTCTGGGCTGTTCATATTACGCACCATAGCTCAGAATTTTTCAACCTTACAACAGGTTTCAGAAGCCCGGTATTACAGCCGCTTTACAGATACTTATACTTTTCACCATTGGCGTTCTTAGGGTTTAACCCCTGGCATATTATGGTAGCCTACGCTATCGGACAGGTATATGGAACCTGGGTGCACACCCAAACGGTAAAAAGTATGGGATTCTTAGAACATATTCTGGTAACTCCTTCTCATCACCGTGTTCACCACGCCTGCAACATCAAGTATCTTGATAAAAACATGGGAATGTGCTTAATTATCTGGGATAAAATATTTGGAACCTTCCAGAAAGAAGACCCGAATATTCCTGTAAAATATGGTATCTATCCAAAAATGCCGGATAACAGACCTGATACGGTACTTTTCTATGAATGGAGAAAGATCTGGAAAGATCTGAAACAGCCGGGATTAAAATTCACTGATAGAATCAACTATATTTTCAACTCACCGGGATGGAGACATGATGGAACCGGAAAAACAGTAAGACAGTATCAGAAAGAGTACTTTGCAAAACAGGCAGAGAAAGAACAGGCAAAAAATCAGAAACAGCAGAAAACTGCTTAATTTCAAAAATAAAATCAATAAAAATCTCTATGGAAGGGCGGGCTTTTAGCTCGTCTTTCTGTTTTTAGGAATGGGAAGGACAATAAATAGGGAATAGAAAGCAGAAGTAGATAGGATGAAATCTATTAATAGTAATCATCTTAATGAGTAAAAAATGACTGCCTTTATTCCACTCCTCTGGAGGGGTGGCGAAAATTCAAAGAATTTTTGACGGGGTGGTTTATACTACCAGTAGACACACCATTTTCCCTTCTATTTCTTATTTTTCCCTTACTTCATACATGCTATACACTCAAGTCCGTAAACCCTCAAACTCTCCAACACCCAAATCCTAAAACCCTCTCACCCAACAATCTTCCATTTAAACTAAAAGCCCTATTTTTGCTTTATGAAAAGAACATTTCTGTTATTGGCTTTTCTGGCCTTTCAAACTGCATTTTCTCAACAGACAGATTTCCTGAAAATAAAAAAATACAGAGTCAGCCATTTGGATGATAAAATCCAGGAAACTTCCGGACTGAATATTTTTAACGGAAAACTCTACACTTTTAATGATAGTGGAAACGCTCCTGAACTCTATGAGATCAATAAAACCTCAGGAGAAGTCCTGAAAACCTTAAAAGTAAATGCTAAAAATACAGATTGGGAAGCATTAACAAATGACGGAAGTAATTTTTATATTGGTGATTTCGGGAATAATGATGGAAGCAGAAGACACCTTACCATTTATAAGGTTCCTTTTCAGGGGGATAGTTTACAAAATAATCAGATAAAAGAAATTAAATTCCACTATCCGGAGCAGACCGATTATAAATCCAGTTATTTTAATACCGATTATGATGCAGAAGCAATGGTATATGCCCATGGAAAAATACATTTGTTTACCAAAGAATGGGTATCAAAGTCAACGGTACATTATATCATTGATCCTGAAAAGAATGAAAAACAGGATGCTGTAAAGGCAGAAACCTATAAAACAAACTTCATGGTGACAGATGCGGCCTATTTTGATAAGAAGCTTTATTTGATAGGGTACAGTAAGAAAACAGAAGTATTTATAGATGTTTTTACAGAAGCAGAACCCGGAATCTTTTTTAAAGAAAGACCTAAGCATTATTATCTGGGAAGTGCATTATCGATAGGGCAGATTGAAGGTATTGCTATAGACGAAACAGGAATCTCTATTTCAGGAGAAAAGTTTAAATCACCATTAGGAAGTACTAAGCCGGCCCTTTATTTTATCCCCAAAGAACAATTCAAAGATTAATTTTCGTTTAAAATTGAGCGAAAAAAATTATCTTTGTGAGAATTAATAATTTTATTCACCCAGCATTCGCAGATTGTGGCAAATACAGTAGAAGAAATTAAACGACCGATCAATGATGAAATGAAACTTTTTGAACAGAAGTTTTATGAATCAATGCAGAGTAAAGTCCCTTTATTAGATAAAGTAACCCGTTTTATTGTTACCACCAAAGGGAAACAAATGCGTCCTATGTTCGTATTTCTTTGTGCCAAACTGGTAGGAAATGTTACTGAAAAGACTTATCGTGGGGCCTCCATGATTGAGCTGATTCACACAGCTACTTTAGTACATGATGATGTGGTAGATGAAAGTTTCAAACGCCGTAATTTTTTCTCCATTAATGCTTTATGGAAGAATAAAATAGCTGTATTGGTAGGAGATTATCTGCTTTCAAAATCAGTATTATTATCTACAGACCATAAGGATTACGATTTATTGGGGGTTATTTCAAGAACAATTCGTGAAATGTCTGAAGGGGAACTTCTTCAATTGGAGAAAGCCAGAAAACTGGATATTACAGAAGATGTTTATTATGAAATTATCCGTCAGAAAACAGCTACTTTAATTGCTGCCTGCTGCGAGATAGGTGTTCTTTCCAACAATGCAGATGAAGCCCTGGCCAAAAAGATGATGGATTTCGGGACCTTTACAGGAATGGCATTTCAGATCAAAGATGATCTTTTTGATTATTTAAGCTCCAATGTAATTGGTAAACCGGTAGGAATTGATATTAAAGAGCAAAAAATGACACTGCCTTTGATTCATACTCTGAAAACGGCCAGTGAAAAGGACAGAAAATACTATTTCGATACTATCAAGCGTTATAATAACAATCCAAAAAGGGTAAAGGAGCTGATAGAGTTTGTTAAAAGTTCCGGTGGGCTGGAGTATGCCATCAAAGTAATGAAAGACTTCCAGCAAAAGGCAAAGGATATCCTGAATGAATTCCCGGAATCTGAAGCAAGAAAATCCTTACATATTATGCTGGATTATGTAATTGAAAGAAAGTTTTAAAAAATATTAATAAAAAACAAAGCTTCGGCGCACCGCAGGTGCGCCGAAGCTTTGTTTTTATGTTTTTCTGTTTATATTTTCTGTACCGTCACATTAGTCACATTTCCGTTTCCTGTAGGTCCCATCTCCGTTGATAAGATAGTGCATGATTGATTGGGAGCCGCTGTAAAACGAATCTGATAACCTGCTGTAGGCACTACAATTACAGTTGTATAATTCATAAGTTCACCAATTCTTGTGGTGGAAGTTAGGGCAGGAGTTGCTGCTCCTGCATAGTGGCTTCCTCTTCCCAGATAATTACTGTCCGGAACAGGCCTGATTCCTAAAAGTAACTGTGCTCCTGCAGAAATATTTGAAAAACTTGCCTGTAGTGTCACCAGATAATTGCCTGCCTGATTAAAGGTCAGAACCCCTGTAGAGGTATTGTAAGCGTAAAATGGGGAAGTGGCAACCGGGGTAGCAAACATAAGGGTAGCAATGGTAGCTGAAGTGGTGCTCTGGTCAGCAGCCAAGCGGGCGTGAAATAATGAATACGCTGTAAAGTCAATCGTTTTCAGAACACCAGTAGCGTCTGCTACCACTACTCTGTCTGTTCCGCCAATTCCAATATTGGAATTGATATTTCGGACACGTACATTTCCTGAACTTACATCCAGTTTTTCCGTTGGTGAAATAGTCCCGATTCCTACTTGTCCTGTATTGGTCACTGAGAAATCATTAGCTTGCTGTAATACAGAAGGAGCTCCGGAGGTTGCATTGTCTTTAGCTCCATCAATATGAAAGGTCGTCTGAGGATTTGATGTGTTTATCCCTACCTGTGCGAAGTAAAATGTAGAAAAGGCAAATACCTTAACTACGGTTAGTAATTTCTTTAACATCTTCTAGTGCTTTTTTAAATTATTTTAAAAATAATTACAATTAATATACCGAAAGATTTAAAATTGTCGTTTATAGATAAATATCTATGGGATTTGTTTGGATAATGATAATTTGATGTATGGGCTTGAATTAAATTATTTTCAGAGTTAAAATAATAACCGCCAGAACTATACAAAATAAAGCGATTAAAAATAAATAATCCGCAATACTCTCAAACGTGTATTCCCGTTTTTTATTTCCCGTCCTGATAGCCAGAAATGAAAAGAAGCAGCTGCAAGCAAAAAGAATACAGGCAAGTCCGGCAAATTCGTCTAAATACGTATTGTGGCTTATCTTAGCGATTTTTAATGAGGTAATAATAATCAAGGAAAACCCCAAAAGATTGCTGGATGCATTCAATATATGAGGTGACTTTTTTTCCATCTTTACAATTTTTTTCAAAATAAAGCACAATTTTTTTTATTATCAAATTTTTAAAAAAGATTATTAAAAATTAAAATTAATTTAAAA
>NZ_MAYF01000132.1 GCF_001684955.1 Chryseobacterium contaminans
TCGCTTGGTAATACTTTCAGATTATCAGCAATCGTCTGCTGAATTAATTTATCAACTCTGATCAGACCATTCTCAATAGTTTTTAAGAATGAATCTTCTTCACTTTTAATGACCTCTGAAACCAATTTTCCTTGCTTCTCAATTTCAGGGAAGAAAGGCCCCATCTGTTCCTGTAATACAGCCACCAGTTTATAAAGGAAAGGTTCTTTCATCCCTAAGAATCTATAAGAATAAGAAATTCCTCTTCTTAAAATTCTTCTGATTACATATCCTGCGCCTCCGTTAGAAGGAAGCTGTCCGTCTGCAATCGCAAAAGAAACCGCTCTGATATGGTCTACTACCACACGGATCGCAATATCTTTTTCGTCTTCTAAAATTCCGGTATATTTCTTTCCTGAAAGCTCTTCAACTTTAGAAATCAGTGGAGTGAAAACGTCTGTATCATAATTGGAAGATTTTCCCTGAAGCGCCATACATAGACGCTCAAAGCCCATTCCTGTATCAACATGCTGAGCAGGAAGTTTTTCCAGAGACTTATCAGCCTTTCTGTTGAATTCCATGAAAACCAGGTTCCATACTTCCACTACTTGTGGGTGGTCTTGGTTGACTAATGAAATTCCCGGAACAGCCGCTTTTTCTTCAGCCGTTCTAAGGTCAATATGAATTTCTGAACACGGTCCGCATGGTCCGCTTTCTCCCATTTCCCAGAAGTTATCCTTCTTATTTCCATTGATGATTCTGTCTTCTGAAATATGAGATTTCCAGAAATCATAAGCATCCTGGTCTCTCTGAAGATTTTCAGAGGCATCCCCTTCGAAAATCGTTACATATAAATTCTCTTTTGGTATTCCGTATACTTCAGTCAGTAATTCCCAGGCAAAAGCAATAGCCTCCTTTTTGAAGTAATCCCCGAAAGACCAGTTCCCCAACATTTCAAACATGGTGTGGTGGTAAGTATCTCTACCTACATCATCCAAATCATTGTGCTTTCCTGAAACTCTTAAACACTTTTGTGTATCGGCAATTCTTGGGGCCGTAGGGGTTTTGTAGCCCAGGAAAAAATCCTTGAACTGTGTCATTCCTGAGTTGGAAAACATAAGGGTAGGGTCGTCTTTCAGCACAATAGGAGCTGAAGGAACGATAAGGTGTTCCTTACTTTTAAAATAGTCTAAAAATTTTTGACGTATCTCTTGTGATGTCATAGTATTGCTTTTGCTTTTTTTAATATCAAATTTTGATAAGATGCAAATTTAAGATTTTTAGGTGATTTAATATCTAATATTTGATATTTTCAGGAGTGATTTGTCAAATATCAGGCATAATAGTTTATCATAACAATGAATATATTGGCTATATTTTTCGGGAAACTATTAGCCTTCAGAATCTTTTTGCTCATTTCCATTTAACTTATTACCTTCGTTAAGATCTGAACTAAGACAAAACATAGCACGTATGATGAAAAACGAAATTCTGAAAAGCTGGATAGAACAATATTCCGGACCACTTCTGAAGAAAGCTTTATACATGCTTTCCAATAAAGAAGATGCTCAGGATGTTGTTCAGGATGTTTTTATAGCAGTATTTTCCAATTATGATTCTTTTGAAGGGAAAAGCCAGCCATTGACTTGGCTGATGGCTATTCTGAATAGAAAAATTGCAGATTTTTACCGGAAAAAATATAAATCGGAACCCAACATAAAGCTGGATCATTTTTTTGATGAAACAGGATCATGGAAGAATAATGATGTTTTGCAGGACTGGAATGTATCAACAGAATCTGAGCTTCTTGATAATTCCGATTTTAATAAAACTCTTGAGGAATGTATCGAAGAATTACCGGCCAGATGGAAAATTTTACTGAAAATGTATTATATCGAAGAAAAAAAAGCACCAGATGTGAGTCAGGAATTAAATGTTTCTACGACTAACCTTTGGAAGATTCTTCAAAGAAGCCGGATGCAGCTTAGAGAATGCCTGGAATTTAACTGGTTTTCAAAAGTATAGAGATGATAAGAAAAATCCTACATATATTATTTTTACCATGCAGTGAAGCTACTTTACTGATGGAAAAGCGCAATGCACAAACAATCTCTGCCAAAGAAAGGAGGAGATTAAACCTCCATATTGCTATTTGTAAATGGTGCAAAGCTTATAATGAAAAAATGAAGCTGTTGGATAAGATTTTTAGAAAAACCTTTAGTGAAAAGGATACTGAAATAAATGAAGTTGAAATTCAGGATTTTAAGAATAAAATGCTTGATAAATTAAATTTCTAAGAAAAATTTTGTCAGGATTTTGAAACTGTTCCGACTATACTTTTGAAAAACAAAGAAAGTATTCATTCAAAATCTAAAAAAATGACAGGAACAGCACAAACATCAGGTAAAAAACAATCAACGTATACCTTAGGCTATTATATTTCTCTTTTCGGAGCAGCTCTTATATTGCTTTGGATCGGGATTTTTAAGTTTACTCCAACGGAAGCTTCAGCAATAAAACCTTTGGTGGAAAACCATTTCTTAACTTTTTTCGTATATAACATTATGAGCGTTCAGGAAGTGTCAAACCTTATCGGAGTGATAGAAATTATCATTGCTCTACTCCTGATATTTAGTGCGAAATTTGCTGTAGTAAAAAGATATGCCGGAATAGGAATGGTTGTGACTTTTCTGGTAACATTAAGCTATCTGTTTACCACTCCGGGAATATGGAAAATGGTAGATGGTGTACCAGTAACAGACTTCTTTATTTTAAAAGATCTGATGCTTTTAGGATTTGGATTAATGATTTTACAAAACAAGAAATAATGAATAAAAAGCTAAATATGAAAAATATATTAATTGTACTCGGAATTATTCTGGGTATCGCAGTTTTTGCTGCAGAGAGCGGGCTTTTTAAAAAGAATACGCCCAATGAAACGAACGTAAAAAAAGAAAAACAAGAAATTATGGATAGTAAAAATGTCAGAGAAATTTATTTTGCAGGTGGATGTTTTTGGGGAACAGAACATTTCTTTCAACAGATTCGTGGTGTTGTAGGAACAGAAGTAGGTTATGCTAACGGGAAAACTCAGAATCCAACTTATGAAGAAGTGGTAAGCCACACAACAGGTTTTGCAGAAACCGTGAAAGTGAAATATGATCCTGAACAAGTGGATTTGAAATTATTGATTGATCTGTATTTTAAAACCATTGATCCTACAAGTCTTAATCAGCAGGGAAATGACAGAGGAGATCAATACCGAACAGGAATTTATTACACAGATAAAGCCGATGAAGCAGTTGTGAAAAATGAAGTTCAGAAACTGGCAAAAGGATATAGCAAGCCAGTTGTAGTGGAAACAATTCCTTTGAAAAACTTTTATAAAGCAGAAGACTATCATCAGGATTATTTAGATAAAAACCCGGGCGGATATTGTCATATTGAACCTGGACTTTTTGAAATGGCAAAAAAAGCCAACCCGCTTCCTAAGGCAAGCACTTACCAAAAGCAGGATAAAAAAGTTTTAAAGCAAAAACTGACAGCAGAACAATACAATGTCACCCAGGAAAACGGAACAGAAAGACCATTCCAAAATGAATACTGGAATGAAACCCGTGAAGGAATTTATGTAGACATCACAACAGGGGAACCTTTATTTGTCTCGACAGATAAATTTGAATCCGGCTGCGGATGGCCAAGCTTTTCAAAACCGATCACCAAAGGGCTGATTGATGAAAAGCTGGACCGTACCCACGGAATGACAAGGGTAGAAGTAAGAAGTAAAACCGGAGATGCTCACTTAGGACACGTATTTAACGATGGGCCGGAAGATAAAGGCGGACTTCGTTATTGTATCAACAGTGCTTCTCTTAAGTTTATTCCAAAAGCGGAAATGGAAATCAAAGGATACGGAAAATATCTTCCGTTGTTAGATAAAAAGTAAATTAAAAGAAAGAGGCTGCCTATTGGCAGCCTTTTATATTTTTAATTAAATAAAATGAATCAAAATATAGGATACTGATAAAATCAAATTAAAATATTAAATTTGGTAGAACTAATAGGGAATTATGAAGCTAATTGAACTTGCAGAAGAACTCAATGTTTCTGCAGAAGCCATCAAACAGTTTATACAGGATTTTGACCTTGAATTGGTGGACTGTATCAGCACCAACTTTGAAGTGAAGGATGATTTTGAAAAATTTGCCCGTGAAAATGTAGATTTTTTAAGGCTGTACGAAAAAGACCTGGATAAAAATAAAACTTTAGAACAGATTGCTGAAGTCATCAATCAACCGAAGGATAAAGTAGAAAAAGCTATTAAGGACAATAACCTTAATATTTTTGATAATGGCTTTTTCAAATCTTCCATTTCCAGTTATGGAATCGATAACAAGCTGGGAGGAAATTATCAGTTCGTATATGACTATTTTGGGCATAAAACCAGCCTTCAGCAAAGAGATTTTATAGGATACAGAGATTTGTTTTTCTATACATCAGCTGTTCTTGAACCATTTTTAAACCCGCAGCAGATTAAAGACTGGGGAATTAATAAACCGGCAGGGATTATTTTGTATGGGCCTCCGGGGAGTGGTAAAATTTTCTGGGCTAATAAAATTGCGGAAATTATAGGGTATCAGTTCAAAGAAGTGAAAAAGCACTACCTGGGAACTTCATTAATTGATGGCAATCAGATCAATTTCAGTGACTTTCTTCTAACGATGATGAAAGAAAATAAAATGCTGCTTTTCTTAGATGATTTTGATGAAATTATGATGCAAAGAAAAGCAGATAATGATATTGCATCCTGTAATCTGGAAGCTCAGGAACTTATTCTCCACTATATCGGAAAATTTGAAAAAGAAGGCGTACTGATGGTGGGTTCAGCCAATTCAGTATCCGAAATTGATGAAGAAATCTTGGCTCCGGGAAGATTTGATGTCATGATTCCTATATTTCCACCTAATGCATCAGAACGTTCAGAAATTATTCTGTATGCGATGACTAGAGGACTTGAAGAAGATTCTTTACTCTACAAAATTCTGAAAAATAACAAAGCAGATAAAGTCCCTTTCTGGCATGACGTTTCTTCAAGGATGAAGGCTTTCAGCAATACCATGTTGATTGATTTTACGCAAAGCTTGAAGAAAAGGATCAAAAATCTTTACCAG
>NZ_MAYF01000133.1 GCF_001684955.1 Chryseobacterium contaminans
TTTTTATATTTTTCATCCTTTTAACAATTTTTAAAATTAATCATTACAGCTTCGTTCTACACATTTCCATTCAGTACCATTATAAAGCTTCACACATTTATCCTGAAGGTCATACAACAGCATTCCTTCTTTCGGATCTGTAATGGCATCACCTGGTTGTGGAGTCTGGCTTACGTGTTGAACTCTTGTAATTACAAAACCTTTATCTTTTGCTTCCATAGCAACAAAACCATTGGGTACATTTTCCGGCCATGCGTTATTTTTCTGCTGAATGGTAATTCCAAATTTGGTAAATCCATCAGGAGTTCCCGTAGCACCTGGTTTTGTACAGAATGAATCTATATTATCAATAATTGTAGGTGCGTTACCACAACTGTTTCTATCATCAGATAATCCATTTGGCCAAAGAGACGGACATGTAGCGGATGTTGCATTCGGTCCGCAGAAACTTGCATTTCCCATACCAAGCCCAATCACATTCCCCATAGCAATAGCTACAATTTGGCTATCATTACTGATTACACCACCTCCACCACTTACATCAGCCTTTGCAATACAATAAGCTCTACCAGTAGGGATTCCGATATATTTGACAGATGGGTACGTTGTAGACTGTTGTGTAAATGTTCCACAAATCTCCACAACACTATTTGTTCCCATTTCAATTGCAGAAGTTGATCCCGGAAAAGCTCCAAAAAAAGTAGGATCTTCCTGAACTACCGAACCCACAAGAGATAGAAATGATTTGGTTCCTAATTTAATTTTTGAATCCTTTTGAGAATTAAAAGCTCCGACTGTAACAGTCCCTGTAGATTTCACACTTGCACCGTCACCAATCTCCAGAACACCATTAACCTGAATGCTGACAGACTGTAATTGGCCAGACTGGATGATAAGTGTTGCACCATTTGGAATGCTTATATTGCTTCCTACAGTAAGATTTCCATTAAGGCAATAAGTGGTTCCACTTACCATTGCCTGCCCTGTATATGGTGTACATGTTTGCGCATTGGCAACCCCATAAAAGGCCATCATTAATAAAAAAATGATTTTCTTATTAAAATCGAAAAAATTTAAGTTATTCATATATCTTTATGCTAAATTAACGGATTATTCACATTTTAATGATAAATATGTGTTTTTTTTACATCTTCGAATCCCTACTCAACAATTAATATACCAAACTTCATCATCCTTTTAAATAACAATATAATACTGTGCCGAAATTAATTTTTATCAAAAATATTGTTTTACTGTGTTTAATTTTGTAACAAAAACAACTTATTGATAAGCAGTATTTTAAATAAATCAAAATTAAATATATTTAAGAAATCTTTTTACATTATTTAAAAATCCAATATTATTATAAGTATGCATTGATTTATCACATTCAAAAAAATAAGCTCAGGGAAGTATAAACCAATAATTATCAATATCATACTTACGAAGTACTTTTTCTAATGAATTATCAATTTATCTCCAACCCTTTATTTCCGCATACTTTCTTTTTTAATGAAAATAACAACATAATAAAGTTTATCTATTAAACCAGCTTTTTCACAATAATAACGAAGGAATATATATGAATCCATCTCATTTTCAAAATATCATTACTGGAAATAATTCTGCACAGCCGTATAATGAAAAGTATAGAGAATACATATGGACTCTTCTGTAAAATTTGCATTAAAAAACGTAAATTTGCACCATGAATAACGATACTATTTGTGCACTGGCTACGGCCAATGGAATAGGTGCTTTAGGCATTATCAGAGTTTCCGGAAGTGACGCTTTACCCATAGTTCAGAAAAGCTTTCCGGCAAAAAAACTGGAAAAACAGAAATCTCATACTATTCATTATGGTTATTTTATGGATGGTGAAGAGGCTATTGATGAAGTTATGCTTTCTATTTTCCTGGCACCGAAAAGTTTCACTACAGAGAATTCTGTAGAAATTGCTTTTCACGGTTCACCGCATATTGGAAAACGTATTCTTGAAACCCTTATTAAAAATGGGGCAAGGATGGCGAAAGCAGGAGAATTTACCCTTCGTGCTTTTATCAATGGCAGAATTGACCTTTCCCAGGCTGAAGCTATTGCTGATGTAATTGCCTCTGAAAATGAAGCTTCCAGAAAAGTAGCCATCAACCAATTAAAAGGGGGAATTACCAATGAAATATCGTTATTAAGAACTGATCTTCTGAATTTTGTTTCTCTTATAGAATTAGAGCTTGATTTTGCGGAAGAAGATGTAGAGTTTGCTGACAGAACCGCTTTAAGTGGATTACTGGATAAAATAGATGTAAAATTAAAGTCTCTTATTGAGAGTTTCCAATACGGAAATGCTATTAAAAACGGTACAGCTGTTGCTATCATCGGGAAACCTAACGCAGGAAAATCTACTCTTCTTAATTCTTTACTGAAGGAGGAAAGAGCTATTGTAAGCAATATTGCGGGAACTACAAGAGATACGATTGAAGAAGTTCTTCATATTAAAGGTCATGCTTTCCGTTTGATTGATACTGCCGGTTTGCGTGAAACAGTAGACGAAATTGAAGCTATTGGAGTAAAAAAGGCTAAGGAAAAGGTAGAAAATGCCAATATTCTAGTCTATCTGGCGGATGCTGCTACTGAAGACTTTTCGGAAGATATTGAAATGATCCAATCTTTGTTAAGGGAAGATTTGAAATTAATTATCTGTGCCACCAAAATTGACGAGGTAACTCCTGTAAAATACGAAACAGTGGAAGACGTTTTCAGAAATGCCATTTCACATGAATTTGATTTCATCAAGATCTCTGCGGTTGAAAATCAAAATATTCAGGATCTTAAAAATGAGTTATCTTCTTATGTTGAGCAATTAAAATCGGAAGAAAATAACGTGGTGATTACCAATCAACGCCATTTCGAAGCTTTACAAAAGTCTTTAGATGCTGTAAACAAAGTAAAAGAGGCCATCTCATTCCAGATTTCAACAGAATTACTGGCTTATGAATTGAGAAACGCTTTAGAGCACCTTGGTGAGATATCCGGTGAAGTTACTAACGACGAGGTACTTGGGAATATTTTCTCTAAGTTTTGTATCGGGAAATAACGCGCTTAAATATCTGAAAATCAACAACTTACATCAATCAAGCAAATCCTTTTAAACACACCATAAACCACTGTATTACAGTGTTTTATGCGTTTTTCAAAAGAAAATTAGCACTATAAATCAGTTAAATTTGTCCCCAGTTTTGTCCCCTAGTTCCAAAATAAAAATCGTACGATTTTATTGGTTAATTCACTGCACTTAATATATACTAGCATACTCTCAATGAATTAATTAGTATTTATTTAAAGGTAATTCTTTAGAACTTTTACAGCCTTTTTATGATAATTCATTTTCATACAAAACGATTTAGATTTAAACAATTTACCATTAGTATAAAGGTTAATTTACTGTACTTAATGAGTCTAATTTCTATATAAATTGATTAACAATTATTAAAGTTAATTTCTAAGATTCTTTTAAGCATTTTATAATCCACTTTTGAAACAATTTAACTGTCTTATTTTAGACTTTGGACAATTTATTGCATTCATTTACAATCATTCTATTTTTAAATATATATTCAAGATGCACAACTAGTTAGAACAAAGCAATGAGTACACATATCCACATATTGAAAACATGCGAATATTGTGGATTAGAATTTGCAGCCAAAACCACTGTAACAAGGTTTTGCAGTCAAAGATGTAGAACAAAAATGTATAAGAGATATAATAAAAATTCATCTCAAACAATAGAAAATAAGAATTTATGCAATTTTAAAATGTACACTTATTCTCCCTTTGATTGTATGACGATAAAAGAAGCTTCCATTATTATAGGATGTGGCCGAACTACAATCTATGATATGATCAAAAAGGGAAAGTTATCTTCTATTAATTTTAGTCAGAGAAAAACCAGAGTTTTTAAGGAAGAAATTGAAAAGTTATTATATCAAAATAAAACAGAAATAAAACCTTTTATATTTAAAGATGAAGATACAAAAATAAAAAACTGTTGGACAATAAATGAGATCATTAACCTATATAAAATCTCTGCCAGTGCCCTGTACAATAAATTGAAAATATATAATATAATTAAAATAAAGAAGGGAAAATCTGTTTATGTATCTAAAGAAATTATACGTAGGTTATTCAATACAGTTATCAAAAATAATAATTAACAATAGTTGATTTTATATTATTGAAAGGCCTATAAAAGACAAATTAGGCTTTTCAAAGACATAATTTAAAAGTAAACAGAGTTCATAATATTTTTGTAGACAACTCTAAAACAAAATATTATGACACTTATTAAATTACGTAAAAAGCCTGCAGCTAAAAATACTGTTAGACTTTATTTAGATGCCTATCCTCCTATCTATGATCCATTAACTGGAAAATCGCAGCGAAAATTTTATTTAAAACTTTTTCTGTATCGCATGCCTAAATCGCAACTTGAAAAAAAACATAATGACCAAACACTATTCCTAGCAGAAAATTTAAGAGTAAAAATGATGCTTGAAGTATATAATAATAGGATTAGCAATAAACTACGAATGAGTATATTATCAGGAAATTACTAAACTTCTAGAATTTTCAAACATTACAGTATCCACTATTATGGATACACATTGCAAAAATGTTATGGGTTATCCCATATTAAATTATTTGGTTAACAGTCCACTTTAAAAACATTGATATGAGTTCTAACATTGAGATCATAAGAATATGCCAATATTGTGGCAAGGAATTTATCGCAAAAACAACAGTCACAAAGTACTGCAGCCATACCTGTAATAAAAAAGCATATAAAGCTGAACTAAAAACAAAAAAAATAGAAAAAAGTAACATCAACACTCAACTTTTTAAAGAATCCTCTATGGATATTATAAATAGCTCTGCTTTTCTAACCGTTAAAGAATCAGCCTGCTTATTGAAATGTAGTAAGCAAATGATATATGATCTAGTTAATTCTGGCCGTTTAAAATCAATAAAACTATCTGTAAGAAATACCAGAATTAGTAGAATAGAAATTGATAATCTTTTTAAGATTAGTATTCGAAAAGTCAAAGAGAATTAGCAGTCGAAAAAACTACAATTGTGAAA
>NZ_MAYF01000134.1 GCF_001684955.1 Chryseobacterium contaminans
TAAAGATATTAAAATTAGGGGAAATGGGCTGAAAGTCAGATGATGGATGATGGAAGTTGCTGTTTGTCAAAAAAGTTACCTAACAATAGAATGTAACGATTCTCTTTTTCAAGAAATCAATGCCATGGTTTATCATATTTTAATCTCTTTTTTCCCTTAGTACTGAACTTTTTTGAATGAGTCTTTAGCTTCAGATTTTTATGCCTGGTACCTTTTTTCTTTAACAATGACGGACTTTTGATCAACAGAACCGGAAAAAAATAATGTAAATTTGCAGTATCCTGCCGCAAAGGCTGGGTTTTAGTTTTTAATATAATGAAAAAAACAGCATTTTCTTTACTGGCGCTTTTGTTACATCTGGCCTGCCAGGCACAAAATTTTGACGTTATTCCATTAGGAATCTATGGAGGAGAACAGGAAGATAATTTATCGGCTTATTTAGTGGGAGCAACTCAGGACAACACATTTCTTTGTCTTGATGCAGGAACAGTAAATACCGGAATCCGAAAAGCGATTGAACAGAAAAGTCTTAACGGTCCGGAAGAAATAGTCCTAAAAGATCAAATCAAAGGGTATTTTATTTCCCACGGCCATCTGGATCATCTATCCGGGCTTATCATCAACTCTCCTGCTGACTCTAAAAAAGATATTTTCGCCATTCCATCTGTAGTTCAAATCCTTCAGAATCATTATTTTATTACAGATACCTGGATCAATTTTGCAGATCAGGGGCAGAAGCCTATCCTTGGGAAATACCATTATAGTGAACTTCAGGAAGGGATAGAAATGCCAACTCAAAAAACTTCTTTTTTCATAACGGGATATGAGCTGAGCCATGTAAATCCTTATAAAAGCAGTGCTGCCCTTGTAAGAAATGAAAATCATTACCTGCTTTATCTGGGCGACACAGGGGCAGACCGAATCGAGAAGTCTGACCGAATGGATAACCTTTGGAAAAATGTAGCTCCATTGATACAGAAAAAGCAGCTAAATACCATATTGATAGAAGTCTCTTTCCCGAACAGCCAGCCTGAACATTTACTTTTTGGGCATCTTACTCCTAATCTACTGACTGAGGAACTAGAAAAACTGAAAGAAAAAACAGGGCGTAAAGATCTGGAAGGCCTTAATATTGTGATTACCCACAGAAAACCTACAGGGAACAATCCTGAGCTTATTAAACAAGAGTTACTGAAAAACAATCCTTTAAAAGTAAAATATATTTTCCCGGAACAGGGGAAAAGAATTAATTTGCCTTAATAAAATAAAAGCGATGAAACTTAGGTCTCATCGCTTTTTATATTGATATACCGAAGTCAGTCCGGTTAATTGATTATTTCGCCTTTGTTATTTTCAAGTTTTCCACGGAATTTCTGAAGTTCTTCGGGACCTGGTTTATTCCACTCTGTGACTTCACCAATAATTTTCAATGGAGCTTCGGAACGATAAGAACGGGTCATGTTCCCCGGAAATTTTTTATCGGTCAGATTGGGGTCATTTTCAAAAGCACCTGTAGGTTCTACGATATATACCCGTTCAGCCCCATCGCCTTTGGCTAGTGCAGCCGCAAGCCCTGCCCCATTTACCAGTGCTGTAAAGTAAATATGGTTCATCCTGAAATCAGCTTTATAATTGGAGTTCCCTCCTGCGGTTAACAAATCTCCGGTTTGCAAATCTGCTTTTGTTCCGTGATAAAAAGGCCCATGATCAAAAATTTTATCTTTTACAGACAATGCCAGCTCGTTATATTCTTTTGCCTTTTCCGGCTCTGAAAGTTCTTCATAGCATTCGGCAATTTTTACATACAGAGAATAAAATGCACTTTTAACCGTGTTATCATTTGACTTTAAGGCATATTGCAGAGCTGTTTCAAACCATTTTAACCGTTCTGAGGATATTTTTTGTGACCGCGCAATATAATAGGCTGCAAGAAACTTTTCAGCATTATCTGCAGCTTCATTCCAGCTTTGTTCGAAGAATTTCCCGGCTTCTTCCTGTTTGTCCTGATCTTCCATTATCATCCCCTGAATACAGAGCTTAACAACGTTATTGAATGGTGAAAATTCCATAGTCTGATTATTTTGTTGAGTTATTGATGTAAATATTCAATTTCTCAACAAATGTATACAAATATTTCCCGCTTCTTTCAACTCAATCTTCTAAGGCTTCCAGAAAGACCATACTGTTCCGTTAAAAACAGCCAGCTGATGATTGGCTGTATCATAGGCTATTGTACCGGCAGCGGGATTGACAATATTTAAATGGGGTCTATCCATTTTGGGAAGAACCATTGCTTTATTATCATCAGCCAGTACAAGGATTCCGGCAGTGGCATTTGTACTGCTGTTTCCGCCAATGGTTACCTTTGCGGATGCCGATTCTGTTTTGGTATTCTGCAAAGCTGTATTAACGGCTCCGGTAGCATCAATGCTCATATCTTTCCACGCCCCGGAATTTTTGTATTTTACTTTTCTGTCTGTCGTATCGTAAATTAAAGTGCCATCTACGGCTCCTGTTACGGCTCCTGCTGATGTTACCCATGGAAGGATAATTCCTCTGTTCCCGTTATTAAATTCAAGCGAAACAGAGGTATTGCTTACGGATGTTTTACCAATGGCTACTTGTGAAAAATGGGTGGTGAAAAAAAATACTGAAATAATAAGAACTGTTTTTTTCATTTTTAAACATTTTAAAAGGTAATGAAGAGAAAGAATCATTCTATAAACAGGTTAGACATCCGGACAGCTCTGAATACTGATGCAATACCATCCGTAGGTTGCCCCGTTATCCTTTGTGGTATATATTTTAAGACAGTTATTGGTGGTATCATAAACCGTCATTCCTTCTATAAAATCTGCAGGGGCGATACCAACAGGATTTCCTGATGCATTAAAAGGCACTCTGTTTAATACAAATCCTTTGGTTTTAGATTCCAGAGCCATCCAGCCTCCTTTTCTTACCATAGGCCAGTTGTCTCCAGGGGTTCCTGCTCTTCCCAAAGAAGTTATTCCTACTTTGGTATCAAGCGTAGTTCCGCTTACTGTGCCTGGTTTATAACAGCTGTTGCAGGCATTGATATTCTGAGAACTTCCAAGGCCCTGTCCCTGATCGCTGCCAACATCAGCAGCTCCTCCGGAATTCACCAGAAGCGGGATTCCCTGGGAATCAACACATGTTGAGCTTGCACAGATATTGTTATTCGGTGCTATTGATCCCGGTCCTACTGTTACTGTTCCGCCTGCGGCCACCAATTGGCTTGTAAGTACATTTTCATCACCTTCCAGAGCATCCAGGCATCCATCATTATCAGAATCCAGATCCAGACTATTGGGAATGCCATCCCCATCATAATCACAAGGCAGCGGCACTGTTGCTCCAAAGGTAAAATTGGCGTAGTTTTCTGCTATGGTATAGTTAAATGAAATACTTGTAAACACGCCGGGTATTCTAAGAATTACAAATCCTTCAGTTCCTGTGATCTTCGTTGGTGAGTTTACCACTAAGGAGGTTCCACTGGAAGCCCAGATTACCTCAATAGGATTACTGAATGTAATAGGAACGGAGATAACAGGACTTCCTATGGAAGAAAAAACCAATACCGGATCTGTCATAGGTGAAGCAAACGTAAGGGTATTGATAGTTACCTGGGTATTCTTGATAGTGGGATTATTATTAGGGACTCCATAAGAAGCGGGGAAAGCACCATGATTATACATCCCCCCGGTAGCTTCCAATGGCTGACTGGAAGTATAGGTAAAGTTAATCCCGTTAATCGTTCCGGTAGCCACTTTATTATCCACTGCCGAATAAGTAAGAGGACCCGTCCAGAAAAACTGTCCGGGACATTCCAAAGCATCCGGAATACCATCATTATCATCATCCCTGTCATCATTATCTGTAATCCCGTCGCCATCGCTGTCAATGAGTTTTGCTGTTGAAGAATGATTGGGTTTATGAGGTAAAACCTGGGGACCGGATATTTGGGAAAAAAACAGAGAACACATTAACAGCCCCGCTAATGTAAGAGTTCCTTTATTCATCATTTTTTATGATTTCGTTGGTTATTATTTTAATTACAATCCATTTTTCTAAATCCATCACTTTGGAATATATGTACTGAGACCGACTTTCATTTCTCGAACATTTCGATATGAATAATAATCAAAGATATTTATTTATTATTCAATTATAATTATTTCTTATTTAAAAAAAACAGTCAGGAAAGTTTGTAAAAGAAAACAGGGAATACAAAAGAGAATAAATTTTTTCTAGAATCATTTAATAATTTTATTTATAATCTTAAAATTAACAAATTCTCATTAAAATAATCAATATTAAATACAATAATTTCAGTAATCATTCTATATGAGAAACAATTTAACATATTCATTTACAGAATATAGCATACTATTTTCGTTTGAAAATATAGAATACTTCTCATTGTAACAATGATTGTATCCGTAGCTTATTATTCACACCTTATTTTAATAATTCTCAATACAGATGGCACATGAGACTACTATACGCTTATAGTAAAAAAGAATAAAAGCATGGTTTAAAAAGAAGAGCCTTTAAGAGTGAAAACATTTGAAACAAAATGAAATAAACACAAAAAAAACTTATATTTTTTCCATTATTATCAAATAAACAACAGAACAAATTCCCTTGTTTCAAATTATAAAAAACAAAATCATAATACCCTATTATATACTATTTTACAATCAAATAATTACATTTGTCTGAACATATCTTTTCACAATAAAAAATGTATATGAAAATTAAAGCCACTCTTATTATTGGACTGATTCTGAGCTTTTATGCTCAGGTTTCAGGACAGGCCGCTTCCCAACTGCTCCAGAAAAGCACCACAGTACTGGGAAAATGGGAAACTGTAGATAATTTTGAATATGCCACAAAAAGAATCAATATGGATCAATGGCAAGGCTACGATTTTGCTCGTCCACTACCGGAAAACGATCTGTTTCATCTCTTTTTTGATTTAAAAAACAACCTTTTCCTGCATCATACCCAGAATCATTATCCTGGTGGTTACCTGTTTGACACTTACAGACTGGGAAGGGATTCAAAATATTATGTGTATGACGGAATCGGC
>NZ_MAYF01000135.1 GCF_001684955.1 Chryseobacterium contaminans
AGAATTAATTTTTCCGGTTTGGTCCAGTTGAAAGGAGAATGTTATATTTTCATCCAATTGAAATAAAGTATTGCTGACAGGAAATAATGAACATATCGGATGTCCTTTTTCTCTGAAAAGAACTTGTCCATCAACAACTGTTACATAAAATTTAGTATCTCCTGTAGAATAAATTCCTTTCAGTTTTTTTAATTCCTGTAAATTAACTTTTGGAACAGCAGGAATCTTATATGGTTTATTGTATATTATATTTTCAATCTTCGGTACGATGAGATCTGTATGTGCTAAAATAGAATTAGACATAGCAATGAAACAAATATCATCATCCAGAACTGTGTAATAAATGCTTCGGTAACCTGGCCCGCCACCGCCATGGCCAATTCTTTTTTTACCGTCAACCATTAAGACATCACTGCCCAATCCGTAATGATCATTAAGATAAGGGGTAAACATTTTTTCAATGGTTTCTTTTTTAAGGATTGTATTGCTTTTAAAAGATTCATTGAACTTGAAGAGATCTTCAACAGTAGAATACATGGCTCCGGCAGCAAAAGGATGATCGGTTTTAAAACGAAAAGCTTCGTTGGACATATGATTGGATAAAAAATCATATCCGAAGGCTTTATTTTCATCAGTAACCGTGTTAAAATGAAAACCGGTGTGATGCATTTGCAGAGGCTTCAGAATATAGCTTTCAATGGCTTTTTCGTAATCCATTCCGGATGCTTTTTTAATAATATATCCAAGAATATAATATCCGGAATTGGAATAATCCCATTGCTTACCCGGTGAAAAATTCAGAGGTTTTGCGGAAATGAATTTGATAAATGTTTTTTCATCTACAGTATTTTCTGAACCGGTTTCATTGGGTATGCCGGAGGTATGGGAAAGAAGGTTCGCAATAGTGATGCTGTCTCCTTTTGGAAAGTCCGGGTAATATTTGGATAGCTTATCATTGACGGAAAGCTTTCCCTCTTCTTCAAGCTTCAGAATTACTGTTGCTGTGAACATTTTTGTGGTGGAGAAAATACGGTAAATACTGTTATTGGTATTTTTTTCTTTTTTAGGACCGTTTTTGTAACCGTAACTTTTTTCAAAGATAATTTTTCCTTTTTCAGCAACCAGGACAGTTCCGCTAAACAGATTAGCATTGTCATAAGCTGTTAATAATTGTTCCAGCTGTTTTGCTTTTTGTGAAAAAATAGGACTGGCTGCCAATACTACCATAAGGCAGGTTAGAATGATTCTCATGTATCTTTTTATTATAATACAGTTGTAAGAGAATCTATATTACATCCTGCTAGTAAAAAATATCAATTATATTTTTTCAAAATATTTTCCTTTGAACTGATACCGGATCTTTTTAGTCGTAACCTTAGAATCTGCCTGTATTAAAGGAATACTGATGATTTTATTTTTCTGGTCATATTCTATTTCATAATCCTTTCCTTCATATTGCCTGTTGGAAGAGGAGGTAAGGTCTACTTCATAGCCCAGTTGATTTTTTATTCCGCTTTGGGTCTTAATGAGCTGAGCTTTATCATTCAGCTGCCCATTATCAATGGAAAAAATAGTAATGGCATGATAGCTCATTCCAGAACTTAGGATTGCCTTACTTTGAGCAAGGTAATATTTTTTGTTTTCTGAAATAACATCATTGATCTGGTAGTAATAACGTCCCGGATCTCCTTCACCCTGGTTTTCTACAGCTTTAGAATGTATTTTTCTATCAGGAGTTTCATACTGGTAGACATTCTTGAAAAAATGCATGCTTCCGCCTGTCCAGCTATCCCATGAATACACCCTGAATTTGCCATCTTCGGAAGTGGTCATAATAAGCCCGATTTTCTTTAAAGATTTAAAATCATGGTGAAGAGTCTCAGGATATGAAGAGGTATATCTGACTAATAAATTTTCAAATTTTGTATTGGCAGAGGATAAAGAATCATAAAAGTTTTTATGATCTCTGCCCTCGGAAGACCAATAATCAATTCTTTGAAAGGCACTATTCAGCTCCTTTTCAATAGTGGATATATTTTGTCCCAACAAAAAATGAGTAGCAAATAAAAATAAAGTGATCAATATCGTCTTTGCTTTCATGGTATGGTTTAGGTATTAAAAGTTTAATATCATTTGTTATTTTCTGCATTTTAGCTGAAATACATTTCCTTCAGGATCTGTGCCGTCACACAGCCAGAAATCATAGTTTTCAAAAGTTTTGATGGCTCTCATTTCTACTTTTTTTGCAACTAATTCATTTCTTGCTGTTTCAATATCAGTATCTACTTCAAAAACAAGTTTGGTATTATTATCAAATTGGTATCCAGGCTCAATATTGTCCAGATACTGATCTCCAATTGTATGAAGTCCAATATTTACACTTCCTGCATTCATCAAAATCCAGATAGAGTCTTCTTCAATCACTTTGAAATTAAAATTTTCAACATAAAAACGTTTAATCAAATTGATATTTTGCACATAGAGAATGATGGAATCCAATTTAATATTCATGCTAAGAAAAGTTTTTACTGTTGTGGATGATAAATGAGCTGTACAACACCGGATTTAAAAACATTTGTTTTAACGAGTTTTAAATTTAACCGCTCTTTCAAATCTTCAAAAAGAGGTTTCCCGCTTCCTAAAGCCACCGGATGCACAGAGATTCTGTACACATCAATAAGATTATTTTGAATAAAGGTTTTAATAAGACTTGCTCCGCCATACAGCCAGATATCTTTTCCGCCTTGTTTTTTTATTTCTGAAACTTTTTCTACAAGATCAGAATGAATAAAAGTTGCCTTTTCATCTTGCCGGTCTTGGCTTGAAAATACAAATTTCTTCTTGGCATGAATGGTTTTCCAGAATTCAAATTCTTCCGGCGCTGCGTTTTCATCAGGCTGATAGTTTCCCCATGCGTCATAGCTTACCCTTCCGTAGAAAATAGTATCAATTTGTGATAGGAAGCCGTCAAAATCCATATCATCATCCATAATGCACCAATCGATTTCTCCATTGGGGCCTTCAATAAATCCGTCTAAGGTTGTGGCCAGGTCTAATATGACTTTTTTCATGTTGAATAAGAGTAATAGGGTTAATCTGTTGTTAAAATGTAAGAGAAAGATAAGTATATTTTACCTGTTGGAGAGAATTTATTCTATGAAAATAATTTCTATTTAAATTCTGTAACTCCTATCATCACTCCAAAATCTCCATCGGTTTGGATCCATTTCTTTTCAGGAAGATAGGCTCTGGAAACATAGCCGTCAAGATATAACGCATTCTTACAGCCCAATTCCTTAAAAAGCTGGGCAATACTATAAAAATTGACTTCTTTTTTAGACATTGCAAAAATAATTTCTCCATTTTCCAGAATACCAACCCCATTTCTAATATTCAGGTTTTTAGAATCTTTTTGAAAAATGGGGTTCACCTTTCCGTCTATTAATAACATAGGTCCGGACTGGGTTGCATACTGAATATCACTATTGTGCCTGTATTTTTTAGTTTCAGTAATTTTAGGTTGATGGTTTTTGGTCATATAAAATATCCCGTTGGGCTGAAGGTAGAAATTTCCGGAACCCTGCAAGGTATCTATGGGCTTCAGTGTTTTGAAATTTTCAATATAAAGTCCTTTTGGGGAATTATCAGGCTCAAACATCCCGCCGTTCATGGCAAAAAGCAATTTTTTATTTTTGGACTCTGCATCATTTTTCAGATTGTTGATGCTCTTTAGAATTTCATTTTGACTGTTTTTCCAGTATAGCTTTATATCCTGTTTTTTAGGATCTGCCTGATAGATGACAAAGTTATTTTCATGCTGTATTTTTTCTTTACAAGAGATGAAAAGAAGGAGTAGGAGAGACAGGACATAATTATGTTTTATAAGCATAAGATCACGAATTTAAGATTTCTAATCGTCTGTAATCACAAAATATTTCTTTAAGATATTTATAATGAGTTATTGAGCTTGCAGCCTGATCCAGTTCAGGATAAACAGCATAATAAAAATTCCTGCAATATAAAACTGTACTTTGTTCACCTTTTTTGCCCCAAATCTCCAGACACAAATTCTGTCTGTAATGATGATGAGAACAACCGGAATCAGTCCCAATAGTATATACATTCCTGCTAAACCATCTGCTGAGAATGCCATATAAGAAAAAAATAACCCGATAAGAAGAGACAATATTCCTGAAATGAGGAATAAGGTGAGTTTGCTGGTCGTTTTATTTGATGGCTTCATGGCTGGTGTTGATAAAATTGCTATAAAATTACGGCTTTTGCTGGTAGCCATAACCTATAGCGGTCTTGAGAACCTCAATATTGATGTCTTTCAGTGCTTTAAATTTAATGCAATATCCGGTTACGCTGGCTTTTCCTATTTCTTTTCCAAAGGTTTCTGCTAAATAGGTTTTATCATCTATTCCCATAATGTAAACAGATATTCCTGTAGTATTGGCGCTCATTCCGATCTGATAGAATTCTTTAGTTTTTCCATCAGCATATTCCATGATATGAAGTCCATAGCCGATATTAGGATTGGAAACTGTTTTACCTTCATCATTTTTACCATCCAAAAACCATAATTTCCCATCCGGCATAAGCTCCAGTATGATGCGGTGTAGTTCCAGCATATCATTACGCTTAGGTTCAGGCTGGCTGTTGATGTATTCTGAGATTTGTTCTTGAATGTTCATATCAAATACTGATTACTTGTGTAAATTTAATAGGTGAAATATTTATGAAATCCAGGTGTTCTTCACTTTTAAAATTTTCCACTTATTGTTAGTCTTTTTTATATAAACAGCATATCCACGTCCACATGATGGACCACAATAATAGGTAGCTTCAAAAATTCCGTTTTCTTTTGCCTCATCGAAATAAATTTTAGAGAAGATTAAACCACCGGAAAACTTAGGATATTTATTTTTCCATTCATTTAGATTATCTGTAATGGGAAGTTCATTACTATCTTTAAGAAGGTATCGTAAGGAACTGTATTTTTCTAATGTAAAATTCCAAACAGAATCATTGGCGAGTTTATATTTTGAAACGTTGCCTGCTAAAAAATCATCCGGGGCTATGTAATTTTGAATATTAAATGCAACAACCCTATGTAATGTATCCTTCTTAATTGAATCTTTTTGTTTTTCAGAGTATTGAAACCCTGTGTAAGTTCTCAGATCAACCAATGTGGAATCAACCGCAGACAGAAAAATATCATCAAATACTTTTTTCTCAAAGTCAACGGTATTCTTCTTTTTATGGCAGGAAGTCAGGAAAATACCGGTTATCAAAATGGCAATTTGTAATATTTTCATGGTAAGTATAAGAAAAGCTTGGATGATAACAATTTCAACTCTAAATTATGGGTTCTCCATTAAGATCTGTTGCCAGCACTTCACTCATATAATCAAAAAAAGGACGCATGGCCAGTAAGGTTTTCAATACTTCCTCCTGAAAATTATCTGCGAAGACCTCTTTATCGGTAAACTTTCGCATCACTACCAATTGTTTTTTGCGGATCAGATCTATGGCTGGATGATTTTTATCAAAACCCCGCGGAGCTGTTTTTACAGCCTCACCTTTAAGTTCTCCGAAATAGTTTACAAAGGTTTTATCAGAAGTAATCTTTTCAATTTCCTTGGTACTGATTTCAAATTCTTTACGGATACGAAGTAAATCCTTGGCATCAGGCCCCCAAAAACCACCGCCTACAAAGCTGTTGCCAGGTTCAAGCTGAATATAATATCCACCTCTGAGCATCGGTTTTGAACGGGAATACCCCACTCCGAAATCAGTTTTATAAGGGGTTTTATCTTTAGAAAAACGAACATCCCTGTAAATTCTGAAAATATGAATTCCTTTTATTTTGTCGTGCTCCTGAAGTTCATTGTAGATCTGAGTAAAAAAGGTTTTGTTTTCTTTTACAATTGAATCATATTCTGATTTGTGCTGGGCAAACCAATCACGGTTGTTGTTTTCTTTTAATTGCTTGAGGTATTCGAAGGCTTTTTTCATAAAGGTTGAGAAGTTATGAGTCTTATTTTTACACGATAGGACTTAGTATTCAAATCTACGGATAAATGTTAGATTAAAAGTTCTTTATAGAAACTACCTTAAAGGAAAAAATAAATCACTTTGGAAATAGAGCGGTTTTTATTTATTGATGGAAATGATAAGTATGATGTTAACGTTAATAGAGATATGATATAGCAGATAAGTTTCCATCAATACAAAATATCTGCATCTGAATTGATAAGAAGGATCGCTTCAGAAAAAGTATTTGCTATTAATTCATGTGATTCACCACTATTTTTAAACACTCCATCTTTTCCTTTCACAAAACCGAACTGAATGGCATTGATCAAATAGTCTGCAAATACAATGAAGTTTTTATCACTTTCATGATGGTATTCTTCCAGTGTTCTTGCTAATGGCCAGATGGAGAACATATTTTTTGTCCAGTCCCAATCTGCGAAACCATCCAGTTGAAAATAAAAATTTTTAAAATCTTCTGGAAACTGAAATCCGAGAATTTGTTCTGTCGCTTTGAGGGATTCTTGTGTTGCAGGTTGGCTAAGTTTGATATTTTCACTTATCCAATTTTTTATGACGATGTCGATCGCAATTGATGTCATTCTACAGCTAAATTATGATACAATATAGTGAGATATACTATTTCGAGGGTTATTGTCTGAGATTTTTTTGTGCAAAGTCGGGAGGATTTGCGCAGCGGGGAGGTGATGCTCATATCAATGGGGGAAGCTTTGCGGAGCCAGATATCAGTGATATGTTTTTATTTTCTGTAGAATAACTGAATTATTCTTATGTGTATTCTTCTCAAAGAGAAGATCTAAAACCTCTCCATACAATGCTCTTTGCTTTTCATTTGGAACATTCATAGGGTTGATTTGAACTAATTTTCCATTGGAGTATAAAATGATAATGTTTGTTGACATACCATCCATTGCAGGTTTTAAATCTTTATCATTAAAATCTTCTGATGTGAAGGAATCTGATATTCGCTCAATTCTTTCGATATCATTTTGGGACAGATTAATTTTGAAGGGTTGCAGTTCTGGTCTTTCATCAAGATATTTCAGATATTCCTTTTTTTCCTCGATACTCCATTTTTCTCCATTTTCTTTTGATGGTGGGGGAGGTGGAGGTGGGTTATAGGAAACCGGACTGTAAAAAATTAAATATTTTTCATTAAAATTTAAGATGGTTTCAGCAGGGAGATGAAACGTGGGATAGTATCCTATTTTTATCAGAACAGGTTTAGGTTTTTCAGTTTTATTATCATTTTTCTTACTACAAGAAGATAAAAGTACAAGACAGAATAATAGCAGCGTGAATTTTTTCATGGTTGGTATTCAAATATACATAGATGCTTTTACTTAGTTGGCCTCTCTTGCTCAGGTGCTGGAGGAGGTTCTGGGAAAATATTTTTACTTTTAAACTCGAAATTTCTTTGGGTTTCTGTTAGTTGTAATGACTTTTTTGTTTCATAAATCCAATGAGCAAAATTTTGTAACGATTTTGGGGCATTATTGCTATGAACTTTTATGATTTTCCTGATCTTACCTTTTCTAATAAAAAATTGAAATATTCGCCATCTTTATAATTTTCAAAATACAGCGTATCCAGATTTTTGAAGTCTATATTTGAAATAAAACTATCCAATTTAGATCTTTGGCTTTTATTAGGAGTAGAAAAATAATTGGTTTTGCTTTTAGGAATTTCTGTGTTATCTGATGCCCAATTTTCATATAAAAATATTGAATCATTTTTACTTTGAAACTTTACTGAGAAGTCTGTCTCAAAAGTATTACCATAGGAAAAATCAAAATTCATCAAATTCTTGCTTTTTACATCCCAAAAATAGAATTGAGATAAAATGAGTGTTTTATTTTTCATGATTATTCTCTGATTCTTAACTTGAATCTATTGAACTTTTTTTGTGTGAAATAGAATTCTATTGCGAGCAGTGAGTAAAAAAATGATGCTAAAAGTAGGATGAATGTGATATCTCCCTGAAAATCGGGATTAATTATTTTTTTAATAATAGCGAACAAGAATATCATTAATAAAAGAGTGAACCATATATACCCAAAGAAGCTTAATCTCAATTTAGGGTTTTGAAGATCATTCCTTTTAAAAACAATAATTAGAGTAGGAAGAACTATTGAGAAATAAGTTTTTATTCTTGTAACCTCAATTCTATTCTTAAATTCTCTGCCAAAGAATAACTTTCCATCAGCTGTTAAAGAAGCTGTATTAGCCAAATCTAGTATCATAGAACTTCTCTTTGTATTTTCCCTGATGGCTTCATCAATTTTAGTATTACTAAAATTTAAATTCATTTTAATCATAGTGTTTTTTGTGTATGGTGGTGAACTTTTTGTTTTGGTGAGTACATTAATCAACGGGTATAGTATGCTGTATAAGTTTTTTTAATGCTCTACATTCTTAAATTCTGAATTTACTTTCCATAATCTGTATTCTATAGTCCAATTTTCAGGGATATAAAATGGAATTGTATAATATCCATTATACTCCCTAAAAATGTTTTGAGAACTTAAAATTTTCTTTTTAACTTTCTTGGATTCTTTGCAGTTAGATTTGTTAAAGGTGAAGATATCTACTGGTATTTCTTTAGGTAATACATAATAAGGGTATCTGTAAGGTGGAATTGCATATTTGTTTTCTAAATTCTTACTGTTAAAACTAAAATCCTGAACATCTGAGCATTCAGAAACCTCTATTTCCATCCCAAATTTTATTTCCACTTTATAATCTTTGTCATTCTCAATTTTCGGAAGTTTAAGGTCAACTCTTTTCATTCCTTTTTCAGGTTCAGGATAATTGGGCTTTTCTTGCGAATATATGTTTAATGAATACAGAATAGAAAAGAATAGGATTACATTTTTCATGGCAAATTTTATTTTTATTATTGGTTCAAAATCTGAAAACTTGAGCATGTGGATGAGAAAGTTATAATTTTAATTTACTGGTGCAAAATCTGAGGGATTTTGTGTATTAGCTGTTTGTTCTTCCAACATTTGTTTTATTTCTTTTAGCATTTTTTCTTTTACAATATACGTTTTCGCAAATTTGTTGTTGAGATACATATTAAAGTTCATTACAGTTTTCCAAACTCCGGTTCTGTCTTGGTGGTCTGTAAATGTGGGAAAAAGATTGATTAAACAAAGAATATTTCGTTTTAATGACCTTGATAATGAGGGCTTGTGCGCAAAATCATCAACTACAATTAGCCTAAATATTTTTTTTCCTAAAGTTTTTCCAAATATGGTTTCGCAGATTGCTCCATATACTATAACTATTGCAATAGAGATTAGTAAACTTTGAAGGACTGTAAGGTTGAAAAGAAAAATTAAGATTAAAATCCACGGAAGTATATCAATAGTTTTTGCAAATAATCTTTGGGTTTCACTATTCTTAAAATATGGATTGTATTTGAAGTCATACTCATATTCTTCAAAAATTCTATGCCCATATTTGTCAGCCATTCTTGATGGTCTATGGATGATTCTGTGAACTTTTAACTCTGATATTCTCAATGGTTATGGTTTAGAATGATTTTCAGTTGTTGTTATTTATTTTCTGCCAGTAATTT
Organism: Chryseobacterium contaminans; assembly: GCF_001684955.1. Lineage (GTDB taxonomy): Bacteria > Bacteroidota > Bacteroidia > Flavobacteriales > Weeksellaceae > Chryseobacterium > Chryseobacterium contaminans. Next base: position 9,644 of record NZ_MAYF01000135.1, read on the forward strand.
TAAGGAAACTAAATAATCAGTATCAAAATCAATGGTTCTTATTTTTTCTTTTGTAAATTCTCTGTTTTTGTCCCAATTTGCGTTCAAATCAATCCAGGTTAAAATAATTTTCTTATCCGTAAGCTTTTTTAATTTTCCAGGATAAATTGCATCATCTCTTTTCTTAGTCAAACTGAGAATTCCAAAGTTTTTGTTGATACTTTCAGCTATTGAATCAAAATTTTTAAGCGATATTTTATGTATTTTCTTGTCAACAGAAATACCTTTTAATTTCATTGCTTTTTCTACAAATTCAGTCTCATCATTTGTAGTAATATTTTTGATATTACAATTTTTTATGACAGAATATCCATCTAAAACAAAATCAACAGGATTGGATTTGATTAAAAACCAATCTTTGCTATAGTTAATTAAAATTCCTTTTTGTGGTTCTTTATCCTCAAATTCAATGATAATAAGTTTATTTAATAATTTTTTCATGGGTATAATTTAAATGTGAAAGCAAGTTATTTTAGGATCGATTATAATCACAGCCAAAGTGATGCATTAGCGAAGTATTTGCAGTGAGTACGTTCTAGTTAATATCTGCCACCTGTATACTTTTAAGAGCTGAGCTGGTTACAGAGGTTGTACTTCCCCCGATGATGTATAATTTATTGTTATAGACTTCCGCTGCAGCATGTCTTCTGGGAATCATATTGGAGGACAACTGATGTAGTGTATTGGTTGTAGTATCAAAATAAGCCAGAAAATTTTGATTATTAACCCCACCAACAATAAAAATTTTATTACCGGATACCGCTAATGAGTGTCCGTATATACCGGAAGGCATTGTATATTGATGGGTCCAGAGATTGGTTTTGAGGTCATAAACATTAATCAGGCGGGATGGGGTACCATTAAAACCACCAATCACATAAAGCTTATCATTTACAATTTTACCTTTTGTTTCTCTGGCGGTGGGCATATCGGGTAATGGATTCCATGTATTGGAAGCAATATCATAATACTGGAATTTATCAGAGAAAACAGTGGTTTTGGCTCCGCTTAATCCGCTGCCACCGAATACATATATTTTTCCGTTATGGATGGCCGAACCTGCATTTCCCGTATACGAACGGTTCACAGCTCCCTTCGTTACTTTCTGGGTTTCAAGGTCTACAATTTCAAGATGGCTGTTTCCCCAACCGTTAAAAATATAGATTTTATTATCGTAAGTCTCCGAATTAGCAAATTTTTTGGTCAGTAGAGTAGCATTGAGAATACTCCATTTGTTATCTGTAATATTATATTTCTCAATATAATTAGCGTCACCTCTTTTTTCCTGATAACCATTGCTTACATAGATATTATCATTCACGATTACACTGGATGCAGCACCTCTGTCTGCAGACATATTAGCAAGGCTTTTAAAATGAAGTGTCTGTGCATGGCTGAATAATGAGCCTAAAAATGAAAGGAGTAATAACTTTGTTTTCAATGGTGTTAATGCTTGGTATTTATTTAAGTTTCTTTAATTGAATAGTGTGGTTTAAAGATAGGAAAAAGTTGAAGAGATTTTTCTAAAATTGCTTTTAGTTAAAATGAGCCGCTATCCGAAGTTTCTTGACTTCGGATGATTTATTTTATTTTATTTTATTTTATTTTATTTTATTTCCGCAAAGTCGGGAGACTTTGCAGGGCAGGGATTTTTTTTCAGCGCAACATTTTTCTGATATTTGAAGTGTATTGACTTTGTGATATATTCAGATGGAAATGTTTATTTGTCTATTTTTTTATTCCAAAATGAATTGGGATCAATTTTTTTTGGCCTTATATATCCAAAAGAAAAAATATCCTGTGCAATTCCCATTGATAAATTGTCTCCCCAAAGTATGATATCATTGCCAAACATTGAAAGAGTAACCTCTTCATTATTTATTATTAAAAACCGATGCCCTAAATAGGGAAATATGGAAGGAACATTTTGATCTTTAACAATATCTTCAGTCACTTTATTGGCTTCCATTATCCACTCAATTGTTGATTTAATTATTGGAATGTCATCGGGGTATGAATAAAATATAGGACCAAAATCAATTTCTCCCTCACCCCCATTATTATCCATACCTGGTCTATCAAGCCCATTCATTGTTCTGTAATAGTTTTTTAATGACTCTGGAAAGGTTATATTCAATTGCTTCTGGAAATCTTCCAATTCAGTTTCGGATAAGCCTTTTTTCCATTTGCTTCCTTCCTGAATTTGCAATCCCCAGCAGCAGTCTTGTAGCTCAACTTTTCTCCAATATTTTTCACTTTCTTTTTTTATCCGCTGAAAACTTGAAATTGAATTGTCCAGTTTTTTAAACTGTCTTTTTTTCATGGTTTTTTATAGTTGTCAGAAGTCTCTTGACTTTAGATTTTGTTAAAAAGGTTTACAATGAATATCCAATATATTCTTTTCATTACTTTTCAATCTTTTGATTGGGTTTTAAATTTTTTTGAGATAAATTCTTTTGTTTTTCCATCGGGGGCCAAAAAATAAAAACTTGCTTTGATTAGTGTATACTTTTGATTTCTTTTTCAATTGACCGTTTTTAATTCCGTAAGCAAAAAGTTTATTTCCTTGAATTTTATATTTTAAATGATAGTTGATTCCGTTTTCACTTTTTAAATCATAATGATGATAGTTGCCGGATAATATATCGGATATTGTCATTGAATCATGAACATATTCTACCTCTCCTTTATTTTTATTGAATTTTAAATATAGATCATGACCGCTTATTTTATAAAAGCCAGAAAGTTCTGTATGCTGGAGATCTCCAGAAAATACATAATTAAATTCATTGTTATTTTTTAGATCAATCTTAGTAACAAAGAAACCCAATTCAGCCTTATTTGTTTTGTAAACTCCCTGCAAGTCCTTTTGTGGTTTACAAGAGAAAAGAAGTAATAAAATTAAAATTAGATTGAAGATTTTCATGGTATTCAAATATACATGATTTTAAATAGTGGATGTCCCCAATATGTGTTTTTATATTTTCTCTTTCCTTTCAATAATAAGGTACGCTGCATCCAGCATTTTAATCATATGAATATATGGGTTTATCATGTTCCTTTCCGGTAGTTTGTCATAGATTCCCATTGAGAAATAAACCATCCCGGAAATAAAATAATCAAATTCCTTGATGCTGTACTCTTTGAATGCTTTTTTAAAGACCAACAACGGATTTTGGTATTCTTTCTCAGAAAGCAAGCCAAGAGCCAGCGGTGAAACATCTTCCAACTGAGTATTGACCACAAATTTCTTTTCTTTCAGTATTAGGAAATAGCTTGCACGGACAAATGACCGCATCGCCTGGTGAAAATGATAAATGACGGAAGGATCTTCTTTTATCCAGCTATTTCTTTTAAGGGCATAGCTCATAATGGTGTTTAAAAGCTCTTTGGTGGCTGTCAGATCATTGAGCTGAAAAAACGTCTCCATCTGCTGTAAGCCACAATGCTTCTTCCGGCCTTTCCCAAGCCGGGATTGAAGGTCTGTTCTGATTTTTTTCATGAGTGTGTATTTTTATCGGTGATGTATTTTTAATAATTTTTTTAACACTATATACAGTTTACATCACTGTCATTCTGACGAAGGAAGAATCTCATAATATGACCTAGATTCTTCATTTCACTTCGTTACATTCAGAATGACAGAGTCATAATAATAAGATAACAGCATTAGTGAATTGTATGTAATTACCTTTTTTAAACCATTAAGAGCTTTTTAAGTAATGAAGAATAGTTAAGATCATAGCTAAAACTATGTGTTCAGCGGGCTGCTTCATCCATCTTTGATGGATCTTAACTTATCTTATTCTCTTTATTTTTCTTAATGGTTTTAATTTTTTGTTTTATTGTACAATTTTACTGTCCGTAAAGGAATAAGTTCTGAACTTTCTGCCCATACAAGCCCAATGGATATGATAGAATTTGTGTTTTTCTAAAAGCCCTAAAGCCGCAATGGATTGTACACCCCATTGTACCGTATCATGATACTTTATGTGGTAAAGCAGGCTTAGAAAAAGATAATTGTAGAAAAGCAGAACAGCATGAAAATAAAAACGGCATGAGACTCTACAATATCTGTAATAGGGGTACTGGTATACCTTGAGACAGATAAGGAGAGCCCACGCCTAGGTCGTGAGCTTCCTGCTTATCTTCTTGTCTCTTAAAAATTACCAGTTTTCTATTACAAGATTCTAAGCAATAGCTTCTATATTTCTTTGAAGTATCGCAAAGCTACATTTATTGTAGCTTATTGTACAAATATAATATAATTTTTGAATTGTAGGTTAATTCAACTACATTTTTTTATTGTAAACTTTCCAAATTGCTTTGATAATGGTATTTGCAATGGATAGAATTGAATTTCGAATAGCTTTTGGTAAAAGAGTTGAAAAATTTAGAAAGAAGATGGGATTAAGCTATCGTGAGTTAGCTCAAAAATGTGATGTAGACCATAGTAATATCAGCAAAATTGAAAAAGGAGAAGTTGATTTAAGAATTTCAACAATACAGGAACTAGCTAAAGGTTTGGAAGTTCATCCGCAAGAATTGTTTGATTTTAAAATAGAATAAAAAGCCAATCTCCGAAGTCTTCAGATTTCGGAGATTAGTTTTTAATAGACTAGTTTTTATTTTATTGGCGCTAGGTCAGGAGACTTTGTGCAGCGGAGATTTTTATATGAAAGTACTAGTTATTAACGTCGATATTCTTATTAATGAGTGTTTTTTATTGAATTATAATTAACAAGATGGTGTTCTTTTCTTTCAAGTGAAGTTTTATAGACTTCACCAACAAAACCCAATATTTCAAATAATTTAACAGCATCTTTATCTTGGCTTTGAAAGAAATTGAAAAGCTTTAAATATTCTCTTGCCAAATTTAAATCATTTTTTGTGACAGGATTTATAGCATGATGTAATAAATTATAGTCCGTTAATGATATACCTAAACCACAGCCATTATCATCACAACAAATAGCATCACCAATTTCAATTCTATTTTCTTCTATACAATATTTGCAAGATCCACCACCAGCATAGCTTTGACAATCATCATTTGAAACGAAGTTACCACCATAACCTGGACAAGTATGCAGAGATATTGGATCTGGAATAAATGTATTACCACAAAATGGGCATCCATTTTGATAAAGGTCAGCAAAATTCTTATTAACAGGTTCTGCCGTTATGGACTCTTTTTCTATTAATTTTAAAAGAGCTTGATATAAAATTAAACTCGAGTTGAAAGAGTCTGTCTCGATAAGTGTACTAAATTCGCCTTCTTTGTTTGCCTCATATAAATTTTGTGAGCCAATTATAACTGTGTTGTCAATAAGATATAATTTCCCATGAAAGTAACTTTGATCTATTTTAAGTGCGTCATTTGGGATGTAATTACTATCACTTCTACAAATTGTTAAGCTATATACATTTTCAGGAATAAGTTTTATATATTCATCGTATGTTTTTTTTCCAATGTATGCGCTTAATAGGAATACGCGTTCCTGTGCATTAATTAATAATTGTTTAAGCTTATCCCAGAATTCCTGTCCATATAAAAATTGAAGTTTTAATTGCTGCATATGCTATTTGCTATTTTATTTTTCACTTTATAATACTGTTTTTTTGAAAAGCGAAGTACATACAAAATCAAAGTCGTCTTGATTCTTCCTTTGTTGTTCGTAGTTTCCTTAATTTAAAATTATTTATTTTATTTTTATAGTAGATAGGAATTAGCTTGTTTGCATTATAAAATTTAAAACTCCTTGATACATCAAATTTACTTGATCTATATTGTATTCAGAATATTTTCCATGAGCAGCTCGATTTCTTAAATCTAGCCAAGCTGTTATATTTTTTTGTTCCAATATTCCATAGACCCCTGCTTTAGTTAAATCGGCATTTAAAACATTAGCTTTTTTAGGAATTACATCATGCTCTTTTGTAATTACTGTTTCAATGTGGGAATTTTCACAAAGTTTTCGTAAATGTTCCTCCAAAACAGAGCCTATCATAACGGCTGCTGGATCTTTGTATTTTTCATCAAGCAGATATTTACTCATTTCTAAAAAGTTAGAAAACACCTCTGCTGTAACTAATTTTTTGATTTTTTCTAACCAATCTAATTCTATTTCATGTCTAATTGAGTATAAAATATTCAATCCAGCCTTAGCTTTATAAAAATAATTATGATCTACTAGTCTTGTAAACTCTTTATAGTATGTATGATTTTCTCCAAATAGATTTGCTATAAAAGATAAAGATAAAGTTCTGAACCCAGCATGTAATCCAGCATCAACAAAATCATCACTAAATTCGGAATATGTTTTAGTATTTAATAATTTATTTCCTTTATCAATAATTAGGTCGATTCTTGTAATTAATTCTTCTTTTTTCATGGTTTGGCAAGTTATATAATTTTAAAATTACAGAAAAAAAGACAATTTTTCCAATTAACTATACTTTTTATAAAATTAAAATATTATCATAATACCTCTTTATGGGAAACCGTAATCGAAACAAAAACCGCTCTGCAAAAGCAGAACGGTTAGTATATTAGATTGTCTTAGCTTACGCTGTTACATCATTCCTGGCATTCCACCACCCATTGGCATAGCTGGTTCAGCGCTCTTTACTTCAGTGATAACACATTCAGTTGTTAAAAGCATTCCAGATACAGAAGCTGCGTTTTCAAGGGCAACTCTTGTTACTTTAGTTGGGTCAATGATACCTGCTTCAAGCATTTGAACATACTCGTCAGTTTTAGCATTGTATCCAAAGTCTCCTGAACCTTCTGCTACTTTAGCAACGATTACAGAACCTTCACCACCTGCGTTAGCAACGATTTGTCTTAATGGCTCCTCGATCGCTCTCTTAACGATTTTAATACCTGTAGTTTCGTCTGCGTTGTCTCCTTCAAGGTTGTTTAGTGAAGAGATTGCTCTTACTAAAGCAACACCACCACCAGCAACAATACCTTCTTCTACAGCAGCTCTGGTTGCGTGTAATGCATCATCTACTCTGTCTTTTTTCTCTTTCATTTCTACTTCAGAAGCAGCTCCTACGTAAAGTACAGCAACACCACCAGCTAACTTAGCTAATCTTTCCTGAAGTTTTTCTCTGTCGTAGTCAGAAGTTGTAGTTTCCATCTGAGCTTTGATCTGAGCTACTCTTCCTTTGATTTTCGCTTCGTCACCACCACCGTTTACAACCGTTGTGTTGTCTTTGTCGATGGTTACTTTCTCAGCAGTTCCAAGCATATCTAAAGAGATGTTCTCCATAGTGAAACCTTGCTCTTCAGAGATCACCTGTCCACCTGTAAGGATTGCGATATCTTCCAACATTGCTTTTCTTCTATCTCCGAATCCCGGAGCTTTTACAGCAGCAATTTTAAGGGAACCTCTTAGTTTGTTTACTACCAAAGTAGCTAAAGCTTCACCTTCAACTTCTTCAGAGATGATTAATAAAGACTTACCACCTTGTGCAATTGGCTCAAGAACTGGTAATAATTCTTTCATTGAAGAAATTTTCTTCTCTACTAAAAGGATATATGGGTTTTCTAGTTCAGCTAACATTTTCTCAGGGTTAGTCACGAAGTAAGGTGACTGGTAACCTCTGTCGAACTGCATACCTTCTACAACGTCTACGGTTGTATCAGTACCTTTAGCTTCTTCTACAGTGATTACTCCTTCTTTACCAACTTTTCCGAACGCTTCAGCGATTAGAGAACCGATTGTATCGTCGTTGTTAGCAGAGATAGAAGCAACTTGCTTGATTTTTTCTGAAGAATCTCCAACCTCCTGAGATTGAGATTTAAGGTTCGCAACCACTGAAGTTACAGCTTTGTCGATACCTCTTTTAAGATCCATTGGGTTAGCACCAGCCGCTACGTTCTTAAGACCTTCTCTTACGATAGCTTGTGCCAATACAGTAGCGGTAGTAGTACCGTCTCCTGCGATATCATTAGTTTTGGAAGCAACCTCTTTTACCATTTGCGCTCCCATGTTTTCTACTTTATCTTCAAGTTCGATTTCTTTAGCTACAGAAACCCCGTCCTTAGTTACGTGTGGAGCACCGAAAGATTTTTCAATGACTACGTTTCTCCCTTTAGGACCTAAAGTTACTTTTACTGCATTTGCTAATGCATCAACACCTCTTTTTAAAGCATCTCTTGCTTCGATATCGAATTTTATTTCTTTTGCCATTTTGATTAGATATTAGATGTTAGATGTCAGATACTAGACAACTAACGATAGTTTTTAATTTGATTTTTTTAATCTGAAATCTGATGTCTGTGATCTGAAATCTTATCCGATGATTCCCAATAAGTCAGCTTCTCTTACAATTAAGTAATCTTTCCCTTCTAACTTCAATTCGGAACCTGAATATTTTCCATAAAGAACTTTGTCACCTACCTGAACCGTTGTAGGTTCGTCTTTTTTACCAGGACCTACTGCCACTACAGTACCTTCTTGCGGCTTTTCCTTTGCAGTATCCGGGATAATAATACCTGAAGCTGTTTTAGTTTCTGCTGCTATTGGCTCTACCAGAACTCTGTCTGCCAATGGTTTAAAGTTTACTGACATAATATATTTATTTTTTAATTATTTCTGTCTTGTAATTCTCTAAATGTATGCCATGAGACAGCAGTGGTTGAAATGGCAGACTTTTTATTTCGGAATGTGAAAATTTGGCAGAAAAATATAAAACAGAAAGCCGGAAATTTCCGGCTTTTATTTTAAGTGTTTAATTTTATGGATGCTGTTTTACGGGCATTGTTGTCCCGGCCCGATCCATAGGATACATTGTCCTTTGTAGTTGTACTCACAGCAAAAGCGTCCTGCCGCTCCGCCATTGATTGATTTCTGAGCATCTCTGCTTAATAATTTGGCATTTTTCATAGTTAATAATATTTAATTTGTATACTTCCTGAACGTTTAAAGTCAATCAGGATTTTGACATTTGGTGTTTAGTGTATATCAAAGATAATATTTTTTCCTTTATAAGTGATATATTTTAATCGCTTTTTTAAATATAATTTATTGGTTATCAGTTGTTACTGGTTTTTTATTTCAAATAGGTGCTGTGGATGGAATTTGTAGAAGGGTTAGGATTCTTCATTTTGCATTTGGAAATCAATGATAATACTATCAAAGCAAGATGATTAAAATAGATAGAGTATGAATATAAAAAGCCGGAAACAATTTCCGGCTATTATAATAATTTGCTTTATAAAATTGATCTATGGACAATATTGCCCAGGCCCGATCCATAAGATACAATTACCATTTCTGTCCTTTTCACAGCATTTGATTTTGGCTGTAACAATTCCTCCACAAATTACTTTTTGTGCTTCTCTGTTTAATAATTTAGCATTTTTCATAATGTGTAATACCTTCGTTTTTTTTGATTCCTGAATATTGAATGTCAATCAGGCTTTTTTTGACAGTTCGTGTTTTATTGCTGTTTCAAAGGTAAGTGTTTTTAATACAGATTGTTAAGCAGTTTGTAGACAGAAGACAGGTATTGATAGGTTGAAAATACTTTTATGGGATCATCTCCAGAAACATTTTTCTTCCTTCCATATCCATTTCCTGTTTTACAATTTTTCTTGTTTCAGGATCAATATAATAGGTAACAGTAGAAGCTTTGTTGCTGATGTCATCATTTGTTTTTACAGCCCACACTGTTTTTCCTTTGTATTCTGCCTTCTGGGTATCCAGAATATAGGCTTTCATCATTCCTTTTTTCTCGGATTTTGGATTGTAATCAAAAATAGAAATTTCAGCAGTGTAATTTTCTTTTAGTGGAAGAAACCTTATCAGCATAGCATAACTGCTGCTGTCAAAATAGTGGGTTGCAGGAATATCAATAATATCTTTTTTCTGAGTCTTTTTATCCAGATAATAACCACTCACTTTATCTTTACCGGATTTGAGAACCATATCTCTCATCATATTATAAGATGAGTGATAGATGGGGGTAAAATCAGAGGTTTTTACAAGGGTAGAGTCTGTCCATTGGGCATCCGGAGCTTGCTTTAGTTTTACAGTTGTTCTGATGAGAAGATCTGTTTTGTTTAATCTTTTAAGTTCTGTAATAATACTTCCAATTTCTGTTTTTGAACCAGCATTATCGGCGTACCATACCGCTTCAGATGTTTCATCTTTAATCAGTTTGGAATTGATGTCTGCATTTTCTGGAGTAATCAGCTTTTGTGAAAAAAAATGAGTACTGCTTATCAATAAAAGAAAAATAAATGTTCTCATAGTCTTTTTATGAATTAGTTATTCTAATTTTTAAAAAGTTACATCATTGAAAACTAATATATTAAAATAAATACTGATTCAAATTAAGCAGAAGGGATCTCACTTTTCTGATGCTGGTTTATTTTAGAAATAATAGCTCCTGAAACGGCAATGCCAATAAAATTGGTTACCGATCTGGCTTCGTTCATAAATCGGTCTACACTATAAAGAAGGGCAATATCCGTTAGTGGTATTTTTCCAAATCTGTTTAATGTGAAAATAAGCGCTAAGAATCCTGAACCGGGTACACCGGATGCTGTTTTTGAAGTAATGGAAATGATAACAAAGAGCCATACATAATCATTAAAGCTTAAATCAATATTATAAAACTGAACAAGAAAGCAGCAGGTTACCGAAATATAGATACAAGCTCCGGCAAGATTAAAATTATATCCCAGAGGAATAATGAATCTTAAAATTTTTCTGCTATACCCCTGAGATTCCATTTTTTCAAAAATTAAAGGGAAAGCAGTTTTGGAGGATGAAGTCGTGATAACCAAAATAATTTCTTCCTTGATATCCAGTAAAAACTTCCACAGATTGAATTTGAACAGATAAGAAACAAGCCCTAAAATTCCCAAAATAAATACAATATCTGTAAGATAAATAGTTGCCACTACCTTACTCAGAGGAAGAAGAGTATTGATGCCATAAACAGCAACACCATATGCAATATTGCAGAAAATGATAAACGGAAGAATAATATAAAGGTATTTAATAACAGTATAGAAGATATCTGTCCCACGCCCCAAAATATTCAGGAACTTTTCTTTTTTTGATGAAAAATTCATAGCAATTCCTATCAGAATAGAGAGAAAAAGAAAAATACCATGTCTGTTGAGATACAGAACAGTAGAAATACGTCCGTCCTTTATTTCAAAGGTTTTAGGAAGAGCAGTGTTAATACGGGTAATGTCAATTCCGGTATCAGAGCCAGGCTCCATCACTAAACCAAAGGTAAGCCCTAACAGAATGGCCGCCGAACTTACAATTAAAAAGTATGAAATGGTTTGCAACACAATATTACTGGCATTTTTAATTTCGGATAGCTGGCAGATTCCATAAATGATTGCCATAAAAATAACCGGAAGAATAAAGGCTTCCAGGATCATAAAAAAATACCGGCTTACGACTCCCAGTTTAATACTCTCTTCAGGAACATAATGCCCTGCCAGTACACCGCATATCATGGCAGTAAACACATACAAAGTAAGGTTTTTGAGGTATTTGCCGGTGAATGTTTTTGGAGACTGTAGCAAATTCATCTGGAAATTAAACTGTTTTTATAAACATATTTTTAGGCTTGATTATTCTTTTTGAAGTTGAAGATACTCATTATTCATCAAATATTGATTATATCGTTCCGAGAAGCAAAGCTCCTATCAGCATGATGATTGATGATCCGATTGCCCACTTTAAAGTGTATTTAAGATGGTCTGAATATTCCACACCAGCCAATGATACCAATAGATAGGTGGAAGGAACAAGCGGACTCAGCAAGTGCGAGGCCTGCCCCACAAGGCTTGCTCTTCCCAATATTTCAGGAGCAATATCCAATTGACGGCCTGTAGCCTCAATGATTGGCAATATTCCGAAATAATAAGCATCATTGGTCAGAAAGAAGGTAAGCGGAACACTGAAAATGGCTGTAATAATATTAAGATAGCCGCCCCAGCTTTTGGGAACAATCTCTATCATACTGTTTCCCATTGCCTGCATGATTCCTGTTCCATTGAGAATCCCGGTGAAAATTCCTGCTCCAAAGATCATTCCTGCCACAGATAAAGCATTTCCTGCATGCTTTGAAATGATTTTTTGCTGATCTTTCAGTTTAGGATAGTTGATGACCGATGCAATACAAAATGCAATCATAAAAGCAATTCCTAGCGGAACAATATCCAGTATCATAACAGCCAGCAAAATGAGCGTCAGGAAAAGGTTGATCCAGATCAGCTTTGGGCGAAGCAGTTTAGGATCAGCCTCTCCAACAATGTCGCTCGTACTATATTGATTGTGTTTTCCATATTTTGCAATGCGCTTTTTTTCCTTTTTTCCCAGGATATAAGCAACAAAGATTACCCACAGAATTCCTAAAGCCATAATAGGAATCATAGGAACGAAAATTTCTGTATGTCCCAGTTTCAGGGAGCTCATCACCCTTGCAGTAGGACCTCCCCAAGGTAAGATGTTCATAATTCCTCCGGCCAGCATGATAATACAGGTAAGGGTAAGGGGATTCATTCCCTGTTTTTTATATAAAGGAAGCATCGCCGCTACCACAATAATATAGGTGGAAGAACCGTCACCATCCAAAGAAACTAAGGTGGTAAGGATAGCCGTCCCTATAGTGGTTTTTACAGGATTATCTCCAACAGCTTTTAAAATAAAGTTCACTAAAGGTTCAAAAAGACCAGTGTCTATCATTAAGCTGAAATAAAGAATGGCAAAAATGAGCATGACACCGGTAAGGGCAATTTCTTTGACCCCGTTTTTCATCATCTCTCCCAGATTGGGTCCAAAACCAGCGATGAGTGCTATTGCTACAGGAATAATAACTAAGGCGGTAAGTGGAGTCATTTTTTTATTCATGATGAGCACCATAAAAATAATGATCATCAGAAATCCAAGGAGTGTAAGCATAGGTGATTGTATTTGAGGTTATTTATTTTTATTTTTTCTCCAGTCGAAACTGTTTCTGTAGCCAACATAGGCATAGTTGCTTGTAGATCCTGTTTCCAGTTGGTTGATAAAAGCGACTTCTATTGCAGAGTTTTTCCCAACTTTGATGCCTATTCCCGCTGTTAAACGGTTACTGTCAAACGGCTCTTCTTTCACCACATTCATCCTGATTTCATTTTTAAGAATACCGTAGAGTTTTTCTTTTTCTCCGGCTTTATTGAATGGAATGCGCAAAGAAATAAGGTATCGGAGTCTTACAATAAATTCATCAGGATTACTGATAAACCTTTCCTCTACACGAAACCGATGAGAAATAGAGGTTCTTCCAATATTTCCCCCAAGGCTTACCTGCTGGAAAGGTCTTTTTTCATACCTCTCCTTTTTGCGATTATCAGATTTATAGGAATCCAGAATCAGGAACATCATTCCCAAAGCAGGTTTTACGTCATTCGCCACCTCATAGTCTACATAAGCGGAAACCAGAAATAAGCGGGTATCATAAGCCAGGTCAAAAGACCGGTATTGGGAAAGAGCGGTTAAGGTACTTTTATCTGTCAGTCTTGCAGACATCAGATACTGAAACCACATATTATAATTATCACGGCTTTGTGCACAGATACACTGGCTGAACCCGAATAAAAAAACGATGATTAATGATAATTTAATTTTCATGTAAAATTGAATTAATATCCTGTTGTTCCAAATATATTTATAAGAAGGAGCCATGAATTTATTTTTCAATCAATAGCAGTTTTTATCAGTGAACTGCAATCTCAGGAAAAAAAGGTCTTATATTTGAAAGATTGAAAATTGGATATTTTAGATGTTTTTTATTATCAATATTATATTTATATTGTTGGTTTTCAGAATTTTATTAAATGGTAAAGTTTTGAAAAGGCTGATGGAATATCATTGGGGATTTCTGTTGAAATTTCAGCACGTTTTATTCTTTTTACTCTTTTTCATCATTACTTTTTTCACCGAAAATTACTTTTTGGATGTTCCTGAACTCATCTGGTCTGTATTCTTTGTGATTATTTTCAATATTGGAATGTATTATCTGGTGTATTTTTATCTCGTTCCCCGGTTTTATCTTTCCAATAAGTATCCGGAATTTATCCTGTATGCCTTTATTTGTTTTCTGGTATCAAGCCTTTTTAGGATTTTACTGGAACCTGCCGTATTCAATATGGAATTTAATGAGACATTATCCAATACAAAATTTCTGTATAACGTTTACACAGCACAAGGGATTGTGATTCTGGTTGCCTCATTTCTGGGGATTACGAAAGATAAATTTTTAATTGAACAGGATTTTAAAGAATTGGGAGAAGAAAAAGATCAGTTGTATCTTGCTCTTTTGAAATCCAAATTAAATCCTCACTTTCTGCTGAATACACTTAATAATATCTATTCCAAAAGTTTCAATCCATCAGAAAATACCTCAGAATCTATTTTACAGTTGAGCAAATTGCTTCAATATGTTATTTATGATACCAATAAAGAGAAAATTACCATTAAGCAGGAGTTTTCATCCATTCAATCGCTTATTGGACTTTACCAGTTAAAATACCATAATGTATTGGAGATTGATTTTGAAATTGGTGAGGAAGAAATCCTGGAAGTTGTTGAAATTCCTCCCTCTGTTTGTCTTACCTTATTTGAAAATGCTCTCAAACATTCAGCAGTAGGAATAGAGGCGGAAAGTTTCATAAAAGTAAAATATGAGATCCAGGATCAGGAATTTGTATTTGAAATCAGAAATTCTGTAGCAAAAAATAAAAATTTTATGGAGAACCCGGATAATCACGGACTGGGAAATGAAGCTGTTATCAGTATTCTGGAGAAATACTACCCCGAAAGATTTACTTTTATATCCAAAGAAACTGAAAACAACACATACGAGACCCTTTTAAAAATTAAACTATAATGGCTAACCTGACAATTGTAGGAGTGGATGATGAATATCCCGCATTAGAACTTATCCGGAATTATTGTGCAAGGATAGAAGATGTTGAATTACTAGAAACCTTTCAGAATCCTGAAGAGGCCCTTCAATATTTACAAAAGAATAGGATAGACCTTGTTATTCTGGATATCAATATGCCCTATATCAATGGGATTGACCTTTTGCTGCAATTGCCATACAAACCTTTGTGCATATTTCTTACCTTGGAAACACAGTATGCAGTCAGAGCGTTTGAGCTGGATGTGGTGCATTATCTTGTGAAGCCTGTAGATTTTGGAACATTTAAAAAAGCCGTTTATAAAGCAAAAGATTTTTTACAGTTTAAGCAGTCTGCAGAAGATAAAAAACAGGAAGACTTTATTATGTTCAAATCGAATTATATCATGAATAAAGTCCTGCTTAAAGATATAAAATGGGTTCAGGGTTTTGGAGAATATATTATCCTGATGACCCATCTGAAAAAATATATGATTCTGGAGCGGATGTCCAATTTTGAAGAAAATTATCAGAATTTAGGATTTATCAGAATTCACAAATCATATATTGTGCTGTCTTCCCATATCAGTTCATATGATTCCAATACGATTTATTTGAAAAGCGGAGAGCAGCTTCCACTGGGAAGAACTTATAAAAATCATTTGAAAGAGTATTTTGGTTAAAATAAAAAAAACAGCTTAATAAAGCTGTTTTTTTATTTGTTATATTTTTCCTGCGGCCTGCATCGGATTTACTTTTCCGGTTGAGCTTCCTCTTGCCGGACCACCTTCCTGTTTCTGTTTAAAGAGCTGGAATTTGGAAGTCTCACCACTGGAGCCATTGTTGGTCCATAAGTTATTGTTTGTATCAATATCCGCAGTTTCTCTCATTGGATCTAGCTGAATAGATTTAAGCTTCTTATCGAAATAATACGTTTTAGAAACCTTTTGCTCATTCAGTCTCCAGATTTGTGCAGAAGACTTATCATATAATTTTGAACCATCTTCAAAAGTAAATTCAAGAATGATTGGCATTACCAGCCCGCCTTTGTTCAAAAAGTCGATTTGATAAGCCGTGATATTTTTGAATTTTTCTTTATCCTTAGCATCCAAAGGTAGAGTAGCATCTACTTTAGCTGTGTATTCTTTAGTGCTTACTTTTTCTTGTCCTCTGTCATATCGGTAGTAGAAGTCCTGGGCTTCCTTATCCTTGTCCACATAGAAAGTAATATTTTTATCTTCTCTGTTTCTGATTTTTGAAAGGTCTTCAAAGCTGTTTACTAAAGGTTTATCAACCTGATATTTTATTTCTTCAGCCGCTTTTGGATTCGTTTCCAGGTCAGGAGTTGCTACAGTTACTTTATCAATGGCAATATCTACCGGATCAGTTCCGTAGAACCATCCTCTCCAGAACCAGTCAAGGTCTTCACCACTGGCATCTTCCATAGTACGGAAAAGATCGGCAGGCTCAGGGTGTTTGAAAGCCCATCTTTTTGCATACGTTTTGAATGCTTTATCAAAAAGTTCTCTTCCCATAATCGTTTCACGAAGGATATTCAATCCTGTAGCAGGTTTTGAATAAGCATTCGGACCATACTGAACAATATTTTCAGAATTACTCATGATAGGTTCCAGCTGATCTTTTGGAAGCTTCATGTAATCTACGATCGTCCATGCCGGACCTCTTTTAGATGGGAATTTGTTGTCCCATTTTTCTTCAGTAAGATATTCCGTGAAAGTATTTAACCCTTCATCCATCCATGCCCATTGTCTCTCATCAGAATTGATGATCATCGGGAAAAAATTGTGTCCTACTTCATGAATAATTACCCCGATCATTCCATTTTTAGTTCCTTCAGAATAAGTTCCGTCTTTTTCCGTTCTTCCGAAGTTGAAACAGATCATTGGATATTCCATCCCGCTGGCCGCTTCTACAGACTGAGCTACCGGATATGGATAAGGAATAGTGAATTCAGAATAGGTTTTAATCGTATGAGCTACTGCTTTTGTGGAAAACTTTCTGTAAAGTCCGTAAGATTCCTTAGGATAAAAGCTCATAGCCATTACCTTATTGTTATTTTCAGGAATCGTAACACGCATTCCGTCCCAAACAAATTTTCTTGAAGAAGTCCATGCAAAATCCCTTACATCATTGGCTTCAAAAACCCATGTTTTTCTTTGCTTGGAATGATTTTTTTCTGCTTTTTTAGCTTCGTCTAAGGTTACAATTTCTATAGGTTCAGAAGCATTTTCAGCTTTTCTGTATCTTGAAAGTTGATCAGCAGTTAATACCTGATCGTAATTTTTACATTCTCCGGTTCCTCCTACAATGTGATCTGCAGGGACATTCATAGAGACCTTATAATTTCCGAATACCAATGCAAATTCTCCTCTTCCGGTAAACTGATGATTTTGCCAGCCCTGGAAATCACTATACACACACATTCTTGGATACCACTGTGCCATTGTATATAGGTCGTTGCCATCTTCAGGGAAGTTTTCATAACCACCACGGCCTCCCATTTTAATTCGGTTTCCGATATTGTAGTTCCAGTCTACTTTGAAAACAAATTTTTCTCCTTTTTTCAAAACCTTTGGAAGGTCAATACGCATCATTGTTTTATTGACGGTATATTTTAAAGGAGTTCCTGAAGCATCAGTTACCTTTTCAAGCGTTACTCCATACCCATTGTCTTTTACAGGAAGTTCTGTAACCTTCAGCTGTTGATCAGTTGTTGACGGACGAAGTACGGAAGAATTATCATATCCTGCATTTCTTATGCTGGAATGCTCATTTTCATCTAATTGAAGCCAGATATAATCCAGCTCATCAGGAGAATTGTTGTAATAGGTAACCGTCTCCGAACCCTTCAGATTTCGTTTATCTTCATCAAGGTAAGCGGTAATGTTATAATCAGCCCTGTTTTGCCAGTAGGCATGTCCTGGCGCGCCGGAAGCTGTTCTGTAAATATTGGGTGTTGGTAGAATAGTTCCCAGCTGTTCAAACTTGTTTCCGTGGTTGCTGCCCGGGTTATTCTGAATATTTTGTGCGGTGAAACCTGTATATGCAAATACAGAAAGTGAAAGTATAACAACTTTTAGTTTCATAACCGAAATGATTTAATAATTGTCAAAGATAGTAATAAGCTGTTGAAATAATAAAAATATTTTGCGTTTAGAAAGGAATTCTTTCTAAAGTCATTTTTAAGGATAAAGCAAAAACCCCTGATGAGACAAAAAGAATCCAATCTTTTTTGTTGACCTTAAAAATAGTTAACAAAATAAACAGTAATATTAGAATAGCTCCAACAATGATGATCTGTCCCAGTTCCAATCCAATATTAAAACCTAATAACGGAACTGCAATACTCTGGCTTTTAGCAATCATTACTCTTGCTGTATTGGCAAAGCCCATCCCGTGAACCAATCCAAAAATCAAGGCAAGATAGTAATTGGCACGCATTAATGTCTGCTTTTGGTTCTTCATGATAATATTATCCAGTGAGGTCAGAACAATGGTTAAAGGAATTAGAAATTCAACCCAATCTGAAGGAACCCTGAAAACATCAAGAATACTTAGCGCTAATGTAATGGAATGCCCGATGGTGAATGCTGTTACGAGGATCAGAATTTTTTTCCAGTCACTATAAGAGTAAACAGCAATCAGTGCCAGAACAAAGAGCTGATGATCTAACGCATCAAGGGAAATAATGTGTTCCCATCCAAGGTTTAAATAAAATAGAAAATCCTGCATCATAAAGTAAAATATAATGCGTACGAAAATAATGATTAATTTCGTACACATTATTTAAAAGTGAAGGTTTATGAAGAAATTATGGCTATTGTTACTCCCAATTGTTTTTTTATTATCTTTTACAGAACTATGGCATCCTTATCATGTAGGATCTGTAGAGATCAATTATAGTTCTAAGTCCAAAACCTTTGAAGTAACAGGAAGATTCTTTCTTGATGATCTGGAAAATGGTCTTGGGAAAAAATATGGTGGAGCTTTTCATTTTAATGATGAAAAATATAAGACAAAACTGAATGAAGCACTGTCCAGATATTGTCAGGAATATTTTAAACTGAAAACAGACAACAAATTTCTCAAAGTAAATTATATAGGATATGAAGAAGATCACGAATCTGTAAATGTCTACCTCGAATCAGAACCTGTAGCCAATCCTAAAAAAGTAGAAGCAGCGGTGAGTTTCCTGTATAATCTTTTCGATGACCAGATTAATATCGTCCATATCATTGTCAACGGAGACAGAAAGAGTGAAAAATTAACCTATCCGAATAGATACCTTTATAAACAGTTTTAATTTTCCAACCGAAGAAGAGTATTGATTCCTTTTGCATGAGCCAGAAGGTCCGGAAAAAAATCATTATAACATTCCTGCAGGAATGCTTTATTGTTTAAAAAAGCTTCAAAAACAGGAATATCTTTATCCAGATATTTGGCTTTGTTCAATACATTTTGGATACTGAATTTAATTCCCCAGTCTTCGCGGTAATTATAAAGCCAGTCGTCCTGTTCCATCTTAACCAGCATTCTTTTGAAGTTTTCGGGGAGCCATTCTTCATTTTTATTTAAAATTCTGTAAACTCTTAAAGAATGAGCTTTCCATTCTGCAAGAGAATTAAGAGAAAGATCATTAGCTACAAAATAATCCATAGAGACATCTACAAATGCTCCGGCATAAAGTCTTACCAAAGGGGCAAAAACCTTTTTAGCTTCATGAATGGCAGGGTGGGAATCTGTGAAAGTATCAATCGCTCTGTGTAAAGTAATTCCATCCTGAATATCCTTAGGAAAAGAAAAGCGATCCCTGTTTCGGATAAAGTCTTCCAAAAACTGGCCGACAATTTGTCCGTCAGTGAAAGTAAGAAAGGAATGAGCCAGATAATTCATAAACGAATATAGAAATTTTTAAACAAAGTTTGGCTATTGCAATTCGTTTCCACCCAAACTCCTTTTTCAATTTCCTGATATTTAAACTCAATTTCATTTAAAACTATTTCTTCCGAAGAAATCAGGCTGAGATGGAGTTCATCATTATTTACCAGGCTTTTAAACTGTACAGGAAACGGAAATAAATTTTGAATCTTAAGATCCTTGTAGCCATAAACAACCGTACAGTCTGCACCCAAGGGAGTAAAACGTTCCTCATCCTTATAAATATCCATAGAATGTGGATATCTTTCCAGAATCTTTAATCCGGATTGAAGCGCTAAATGATATAAAATAGAAGAGAACTGGCAAATTCCACCACCCAAATCACTTGAAATAGTATTATTGATGAGGTTCCGGCCTTCCTTAAAATTATTCTTTACGTTGGGTTTTCCAATCATCTTCCAGAAAGAAAATACCTCTCCCGGATGTATGATAAGGTGATTAATCTTATCACCTACAACTTTTAAATTGTGTATTTTGTTATGATGAAAAGCTCCATTTTTGATAGTTTGCTTAAGCTTCAATGAAAATTCGCCAATATTTTCTGAACGGTATTCCTTTGGATAGGTGTAATTATTTCTTTGCTCATCAAAATACTGCTGCAAAAGCTTCACCTGCAACTTCCATGAATGGGGAATCCACTTTCTTAACTGCTGTTTCATATTTTCTCTAAAACGGTAATTTGATAAGAAGCCCAATTTTTCAGAAAAGTTTGGCAAAGGAATGTATCGAGAGGGAGAAAGAATTTTCTGATGGATTTCGGTAATCTGTGAATCGGGAAAAATAATACTCCGGTTGTATTTTTAATTTTCCATTGATCTTTTGAAAGCCCACTGATATCTGAAACCGAAAAGCTATTACCGGCATGCCAGTCTTCCTGCGGAGAAATAGTTTTTTTTCTGTTTTTTACAGGATAATCGAAGATCAGAATTCCATTTTTATTTAACTTTTGATAACATTCGTTTAAAAATGCTTTGGTTTCTTCCTGGTTCTGATGCATGATCACGTGGAAGCAGAAAATACAGTCAAATTTTTCATGAAAAGGTATTCTGGAAATTTCACCTACAGCCAGGTTTTTTTCAGGATGTTTTTGATGAGCTACCTTCAGCATATTTTCACTGAAATCAGCACCATGAGTTGCAAAATTTAATAGCCGGCCAGTTCCGCAACCCAGATCCAGAATTTTTGTATACTTTTTATGGTGGAAAAAAGAAGTTAAAAAAGTTCGTTCCTGTTGGTCAATATATTTCCCATATGAGTTTCCAAACCGGTTCTCATCGTAGGATTCTGCAAGATTGCTGTAATATTTCAGGATACTTGTTTTCATTATTTGAAAAATCTTCTGTTAAGATCTTAAATTCTATTGACTTTTACAATTTTTATTCCTGCTTTTGCTTTTTTTAATCTAAAACCAATCTCATTTCTGTTTTGATAAGATTGGTTTTGTTTTCTTATTTAAAAAAGTCTTTCGTGGAAATCTTCAATTTTGCTTACCTCTTCAATCTTGATCCCAAATTTCCTTTTTGGAATTTTATTGAGGTTGGAAACAAAAATCTTTTCATAGCCCAATTTCTCTGCTTCGGTAATTCTCTGCTCAATTTGGGCAACCGGACGAATTTCTCCGCTAAGACCAATCTCTCCGGCAAAACAATAATGTTCTGAAATGGCTATATCCTCATTAGAGGAAAGAACAGAAGCAATCACGGCTAAATCTAAAGCCGGATCATCCGTTTTTATCCCACCTGTAATATTAAGGAACACGTCTTTAGCTCCCAATTGGAAGCCTGCTCTTTTTTCAAGAACAGCAAGAAGCATATTCAGCCTTTTGGAATCAAATCCGGTAGAACTTCTTTGCGGAGTACCATAAACAGCTGTACTTACCAATGCCTGGATTTCTAAAAGCATCGGTCTGTTTCCTTCCAGGGTTACGGCAACTGAATTTCCTGAAAGTTCTTCAAATTTTTTAGTAATAAGGATTTCTGAAGGGTTTTTAATTTCTTTTAATCCTTGCGAAATCATTTCATAAATTCCGATTTCCGAAGTAGACCCAAAACGGTTTTTGTTAGCCCTCAATAATCTGAAAAGATGGTTTCTGTCTCCATCAAAGTTTAAAACCACATCTACCATGTGTTCCAATACCTTTGGTCCGGCAATCTGACCATCTTTGGTAATGTGACCTACCAAAAATACAGGAATACTGTTTTCCTTGGCATATTTAATGATCTCGTTAGAGCATTCCCTTATTTGCGAAACAGTTCCGGGAGAGCTTTCTATTAATTGGGATTGAAGAGTCTGGATAGAGTCAATGATCATGAAATCCGGTTCCAGTTTTTTGGCTTCGTGGAGAATTTTTTCTAATGAAGTTTCTGTAAAGAGGAAGCAGTTCGGGTTTTGAACATCCGTTAACCTGTCTGCTCTCATTTTAATCTGAGAAGCACTTTCTTCTCCTGACACATAGAAAATTTTTTTCTTCATTTTTAAGGCAAGCTGAAGCAGCAGGGTAGATTTCCCAATTCCTGGCTCACCACCAATCAGGGTAACGGAACCTAAAACAATCCCGCCTCCAAGAACGCGGTTAAGTTCCTCGGAAGGTGTTTTTATTCTTGGTTCTTCACTCGTTTCTACCTCAATGATATTGATGACATGTTGTTTGGTTTTTGAGAAAGGTACCGCTTTACTATTGGGTTTTTCCACTACTTCTTCCACCAGGGTATTCCATTGCCCACAGTTTTTACATTGTCCCATCCATTGGGAATATTGGGTTCCGCAGTTTTGACAGAAATATGCCGTTTTCAGTTTTGCCATACTGCGAAGTTATAAAAAAAGCATTTTTTTTCCGAGACTTAAATGGATTTAAATAACAAATACTGAATATAGATCAATCATAGAAATATCTTTATATCTTAGCTTTGTTGAAACTAAAATATTAATGTAAAATTATAATTACAATGAAAAAACTATTTTTATCCTTCGTATTGGCTTTTTTAAGTACTTTTTCTTTTGCACAGAACCATTGGGATATTGACCCGATGCATTCTTCAGTAAATTTCAATATTGAACATATGGGAATCAGTTTCGTTCAGGGAAGATTTGATAAGTTCGGAGGAGATCTTACGACGAAAGGCAACAGCCTTGATAATGCCAAATTTGATATAAACATTGATGTTGACGGAATTAATACAGGTGTTGAGATGAGAGATAAACATCTTAAGAGTAAGGATTTTTTTGCTGGGAACGAATACTCAAGTATTAAATTTACAGGAACTTCTGCTTCAAAAGAAAAAGACGGTTCATATATTTTTAACGGAAAGCTTACCATTAAAGATGTTACAAAAGATGTTAGTATACCTGTAATATTAGGAGGAATTACAAAAAATAAAGATGGTAAAGAGATCATGGGGCTTAGGGCAAAATTCACAGTCAACCGTTTTGAGTATAATTTGAACTATGACCCATCAGCGGCTGGCATTGCTAAATGGGTTGAGATTAATACCTATTTTGAATTGGTTAAGAAATAATTTCAGTATAAATTTAAATAAAAAGTGGTTCTGGGGAATTTCAGAACCACTTTTTTATATTTAAGGGTTTTCTTTTTATGATGTGGTTATGAATAGGTATACTTTATCTATTTCAAAATATAAATAAAAAAATAATCAGGGTTTATGGTTGTTTGAAGCATGTTTTAGTATTTTCAAAATTTAAAAAATTGCTTTGTATTTCTTTTTCCCATAACTTTGCACAAACCTAATCTAATGAGTAAAAAGAATACAAAATACATCTTTGTGACAGGAGGTGTAACTTCATCTTTGGGAAAAGGAATCGTGTCTGCTTCTCTGGGACTATTGCTAAAATCACGCGGTTTTAACGTAACGATCCAAAAACTTGATCCTTATATCAATATCGACCCGGGAACTTTGAATCCTTATGAACACGGAGAGTGTTATGTGACTGAAGATGGTGCGGAGACGGATCTGGATTTAGGTCACTATGAGCGTTATCTTGATGCTCCTACATCCCAAAACAACAACGTTACTACAGGAAAAATCTACCAGACTGTAATTGAAAAAGAAAGAAAAGGAGACTTCCTTGGAAAAACGGTACAGGTAATTCCTCATATTACTAACGAAATTAAGCGTAGAATTAAAATCCTTTCCAAACAGAACTACGATATTATCATTACAGAGATCGGAGGAACTGTAGGAGATATTGAATCTTTACCATACATTGAAACTGTACGTCAGTTGAAGTGGGAATTGGGAGAGAAAAATTCTATGGTGATCCACCTTACTTTATTGCCTTATCTGGCTTCAAGTGGAGAATTAAAGACAAAACCATCTCAGCACTCCGTTCGTCAGTTGATGGAAAGCGGTATTATGGCTGATGTATTGGTTTGCAGAACAGAGCATAAAATTCCAAAAGATCAGAGAGCAAAACTGGCTCAGTTCTGTAACGTTCCACTGGAAAATGTTATCGAATGTAAGGATATGGAAACAATTTATGAAGTTCCAATGTACCTTCAGAAGCAAAACTTTGACGATGTAGTGTTGAAAGAACTGGATCTGAAAAGTGATAAAGATGCTGACCTGAAAGACTGGAAGAGTTTCCTTAAAAAATTCCAGAATCCTAAGAAAACAGTTGAAATTGCATTGGTTGGAAAATATGTATCTCTTCAGGATTCCTATATCTCTATTGCTGAAGCGTTCAAGCATGCAGGTGCTGACCTTGAAACTGAAGTAAAAGTAAGATGGGTATACAGCGGAGATATTACAGAAGACAATATTAAAGAGACTCTGAAAGGAGTAAATGGTATCCTTGTAGCTCCTGGTTTCGGAGACAGAGGAATTGAAGGAAAAGTTCTTACCGCGAAATATGCAAGGGAAAATAAAATTCCAATGTTGGGAATCTGTTTAGGAATGCAGATCATGACCATTGAATTTGCAAGAAATGTTTTAGGACATACAAAAGCAAACTCTATGGAATTCGATACTGCAACTCCAGACCCTGTAATTTCAATCATGGAAGAACAGAAGAATGTAATAGATAAAGGAGGTACAATGCGTCTTGGAGCATGGAAATGTGCTTTGAAAAATGGATCCAGACTGAATGAAATCTATGGAAGCAAGAATATCTCTGAAAGACACCGTCACCGTTATGAATTCAACAGTGATTATCTTCAGGAATTTGAAAAGAATGGTTTCTTAGCAACAGGAACAAACCCGGAAACAGGATTGGTTGAAGCACTGGAATTACCAGGACATCCATTTTATGTTGGAGTACAGTACCACCCGGAATATAAGAGTACGGTAGCTACACCGCATCCTTTGTTCAGAGCTTTCATTAAGGCTTGTGAAACTTCTAAATAGGATATTTTAGTAGGGAAGAGTGCTTATCATTCAATCCTGCGATAACAAATAAGGTAATTTATTACCATAAACGTCTATCCATAAACTCAGGTTGATTTTTCTCAGCCTGAGTTTATTATATACTAATGTATTATAGTATAGAGTTTTGATAAAAAAACAGTATTTTTGTCAGCTCAAATTTGCTACAGATTTATCAATTTTATTATAGAATTGTAGCAAGGCAATAAATAGGAAATTTTAATTATAACAAAAATAAAATGCAACAAAACAACGGAATCGATAAGAAGCAGATGATTAGTTTCGCGGTTTTATGCCTGATTCTCTTCGGAGCGATGTTCTATTTCCAGAACAAGCAGATGAAAGAAGAAGAGTTAAAAGCTCAGCAGCAGAAAACGGAACAGGTAAAAAATGCCGTAAAACAAGCTCAGGCCACTAATATCAATCCAAATGTAACTCCTGGCGCAATTCAAACCGCTAATTTGTCTAACAAAGAATTAAATATTGAGTTTTCAAGCTTAGGAGGACAGGTTTCTAAAGTTCAGCTTTCAGAATACAAAGCATACAATAATAAAACGGATCAGGCTGACCTTCCGCTTTATCTTATCAATAAAAATAATTCAAACTACGGTTTTCAGTTTAAAGACAAAACAGGAAAGGTTGTCAATACTAAAGATTTAGTTTTTACACCTTCTGTTAATGGTAACGCTGTAACCATGACAGCTAACTATAATGGTGCTGTTATCCAGTTTATTTATACATTACTTCCTAAGTATACCCTTGACTTTAAAGTAAGAACTCAGGGACTTTCTGCAGTTACTTCCGATAACAAAGCAGATTTTATTTGGGATTATAATGTAAGAAACCTTGAAAAAGGTAGAGCTCAGGAACAATCTCATTCTGAATTCTCTTATGCTTTCAATAATTATAAAGATTATGATTATGATGGAAGAACTACAATGGATGAGGAGAAAGAAACCCTTAACTGGATTGGAGTAAAACAACAGTTCTTCTCTTCTGTGATTGAAGCTAAGAACGGATTTACCCAAAGTAAAGGAAATCAGGAGAATGTAGAAGAAGGAGAATACCTGAAGAAATTCAACTATGAAGGTTTCGTTCAGATGACCGGAAGTGAGTTGAACCAGGATTTTACATGGTATTTTATGCCATTGGACCTGCCATTGCTTAAATCTTACGATAAAAACTTTGATGAGATTCTTCCTTTAGGCTGGTCTTTCATCGGAGCCATGAACCGTTACTTCTTCATGTGGTTATATGGAATTATTGCCAGCTGGGGACTATCTGCAGGTTGGGTAATCTTTGCCATGACGATCATTGTAAAATTAATCCTTTCACCAATTATGTACAAGCAGCATAAGCTGAGTGCAATGATGAAGGTAATCCGTCCGGAAATTGATGAAGTGAATGCTAAATTCAAGGATGCTGATCCAATGAAGAAACAGCAGGCGACAATGGAAGTTTACAGAAAGGCAGGAGTCAATCAGATGGCTGGATGTTTACCGGCATTGGTACAGATTCCGATCTTCTATGCTTTATTCCGCTTTTTCCCGAACTTTATTGATTTGAGAGGGCAAGGATTCTGGTTTGCAAAAGATTTAACTGCTTATGATGATTTGATTAAGTTACCATTTAAAGTTCCATTCCTTGGAGACCATTTAAGCATCTTCGCATTGGCTTGTACAGTGGTTATCTTAATCTATACTGTAATGACATCAGGAAACATGCAGCAGCCACAGCAAGAGGGTATGCCAAATATGAAAGTATTAATGTATATCTTCCCGATTACATTCTTGTTCTTCCTGAACACTTCAGCATCCGGTCTTTCATGGTATTATTTTGTATCAAATGCGATTAATATCTTAATTATTCTTGTGATTAAATATGTAATTCTGGATGAGAAGAAGATTCATGCTCAGATCCAGGCTAATAAAGAAAAGCCAAAAACAGAAGGGAAATTCCAGAAGAAGATGAGAGAGATGATGGAGCAGGCTCAACAGCAACAACAGGCTCAGGAACAGCAAAGAAAAAAGAAATAATCTTTCAACGATCAATAAAAAAGAGAAGCAATTTGCTTCTCTTTTTTTATAAAGAACTCTTATTTATCTCATTAATCATATTTCAATCTGAAAGACTGTCGGTGGTGTATTGTAGGACCATGTTTGATGAGCGCTTCCTGATGCTTCTTTGTGGCATATCCGAAGTTGGTATTCCATCCGTATTCAGGAAACTCTTCATGAAGCTCAATCATTAATCTGTCTCTGTAATTTTTAGCGAGAATAGACGCTGCAGCAATAGATAAGACTTTTGAATCTCCTTTAATGATACATTGGTGGGGAATATAATTATAGGGATGGAATTTATTTCCGTCTACCAGAATAAGTTCCGGTGTTATCGTGAGTTGATCTAATGCACGATGCATGGCATGAATACTTGCATTAAGAATATTATGCTCATCAATAAATGCAGGCGGAAGCTCTGCAATGGCATAATTTTTTACATTATCCTTGATATAGCTATCCAGATCCATTCTTGTTTTAAACGTCAGCTTCTTGGAATCATTAACCAGGTTCTGTTTAAATTTATCATCTAAAATGACAGCTGCTGCAACTACTGGTCCGCTTAAACATCCTCTTCCTACTTCATCACATCCTGCTTCAATGTAATGGTCTGTCCATTTATGTAATAATTCCATATTTATATGTGATATACGAGATGTAAAATTATAAAAAACGGATGTATTAGCTTTATGTTTTGACCGTTTTTATGAAAATATTCAGCGATGGGAATTTGAGCCTTTGGGAAAATGTAAAAGCTGAATTTTATAAGAGATATCAGAAAACAGATGGATATTGAAAAAAATATATATCTTTCTTTGAAAGGACTCTATTTATGATTTTATTATATTAATTTATTCGTATTTTTTATTGAAATTATAGTGTGTTTTTCGCTGCTTGCTCGACGTTTTTATCGTGTTTTTTGGAATAAAAAAAATATATGCAAAGCATTGTATGTCGTTTTTTTATTTCTGTTTTCTCTATGGTGTGAGATTTATATTTCTGTAAATCAATGTATTAATGTGGTATATGGCAAATATGTATATAGAAAATATCCATAATTGATGTGATTAATGTATTCAAAAAAAAATATCGATTAATTTTTTTTGTTTTTGTTAAAAAATGTGGTTTTAACTTAATTTAATAGTTTTTTGTCTTCTTTAATTCTTGATTATTGAATAATCATTATTTTTTTTAAAAAAATCTTTGTGTTGTTAAGAAAGTTTTACAAATTTGTAGGGTACAAAA
Source organism: Chryseobacterium contaminans (assembly GCF_001684955.1). Classification (GTDB taxonomy): domain Bacteria; phylum Bacteroidota; class Bacteroidia; order Flavobacteriales; family Weeksellaceae; genus Chryseobacterium; species Chryseobacterium contaminans. Next base: position 38,250 of record NZ_MAYF01000135.1, read on the forward strand.
TTAATTTGATATGAAGAAACTAACAACAGGTCTTCTTGTTTTAGTATTATCTTCTTCTATTGCTGTTGCCAATGCTCAGCAAAAGAAAGATACTGTTAAAACAAAAGAAATCGAGGGCGTAGTCGTAACCGCTCTTGGTATTAAAAGAGAGAAAAAAGCACTCGGATATGCATCTCAGGAAATTAAGGGAGATGTTTTAAGAGAAGGAGCTAACACAGGGAACATTTCAAGCCAGATGGCAGGGAAAGCTGCAGGGGTTCAGGTCGTAACAAGTGCAAACTTTGGGGGTGCATCAAGTGTTGTGATACGTGGTATGAAATCTATCGGGGGTAATAACCAGGCACTTTTCGTAGTAGATGGGGTTCCAATTAGTAATAACAACAGTACTATTTCCTCTTCCTATACTATTTTCGATGGAGGTAACTCAATTTCTGACTTAAACCCGAACGACATTGAAAGTGTTAACGTTCTGAAAGGAGCAGCCGCTTCTGCATTATATGGAGAAAGAGCTTCTGCGGGGGTTGTCGTAATTACTACTAAAAAAGGAAAATCCAGAAAGAACAACGAATGGGGGGTTACCTTATCAACAGAATACCAATACGGGGAGGTTGATAGATCTACATTCGCTAAATATCAGAATAAATATGGATCAGGTTATGGGGGATCAAGCTTTTTAGATGCTGATGTAAATGGTGATGGAATAGATGACCTTGTAGTTGGAACCAATAATGATGCATCAGTAGGTACTGCATTTGATCCTAACTTAATGGTGTATCAATGGAATTCTCTATATCCGCAATTGCCAGGGTATCATAAAGCAACTCCTTGGGTAGCAGCAAAAAGAACTCCAATAGACTTTTTCCAGAGTGCACAAACAACTTCTAACTCTGTTACAATAGAAAAAGGAAATGAAAACTCAAGTATTTTAATTAACTATAATAACTTTTTAACAACAGGTATAATGCCTAATTCTGAGCAGAAGAAAAATACAATTTCTGCAAAGTTTGATTATAAAGTGACTGATAGGTTAACTGCTACAGTGTATTCTTCCTTAACAATGCAGAATACTAAAGGTAGAAATGCTACAGGATATAACGATAATATCCTTACAGGCTTCAGACAATGGTGGCAAACCAATACTGATATTTATGAGTTAAGAGATGCTTATTTTAATACAGGTCAGAATATTACCTGGAACTTAAATGGATACAGTGATCCAACTAAGTTCTTTACTCCAGCATATTGGAATAACCCTTATTTTGACAGATACCAAAACTATCAAAGTGATAGCAGAAACAGATTCTTCGGTTATGGAATGTTGAATTATAAATTCTCAGATGCCATTAGCTTAACAGGTAGAGTATCTACAGATTTTGCTTATCAGACTAACGAAGTAAGAAAAGCAGTAGGAAGTAAAGCTGAAGCGTTTGGTCTTTCTCAATTGAATGCTGCTTCTGGTTATTATTTGAGTAATTTGTATACTAACGAGTTAAATTTTGATTTATTTGCAAACTACAATAAGAAGTTTGATAATGATATAAGTTTAGGAGGAGTATTAGGAACATCTATAAGAAGAAACGTTATAGAAACTTTAGATGCTTCTACAGAACCGGATAAGTCTGGAGAAGGGTTAATTGTACCAGGGCTATATGCAATAAGAAACTCTGCTGGTCAAGTACTTCCTGCCCAGGAATATAAGGCTACTTCTACACTTCCAAGAGGATATGCTCAGGTTTCATTCGGATATAAAGACACTTATTTCCTTGAAGGTACAGGAAGTTTAGATTTGTCATCCAATCTTCCAGATGGAGATAACCTTTATTTTTATCCATCAGTATCTGCTTCTGTAGTACTATCTAACCTTATCAACCAAAAATGGCTATCTTTCTGGAAAGTTAGAGGAAACTGGGCCCAGGTTGGTAAGACTACAGATAATTACAGATTGATTGATACTTATAATATCAGAAGTTTGTATAATGGAATTCCTATTGTAGATCCATTTAGTTATAAAAATAATCCTAATTTGAAACCTGAAAGATCTACTGAAATAGAAGTAGGGATGGAAGCAAGATTCTTAAACAACAGAATCGGATTTGATATCAGTGCTTATAAAACTAATTCAAAAGATCAGATTTTATTAGTACCAATTTCATCAGCATCGGGTTATTCTAGAAAATGGTATAACGCTGGAGAGCTTGAAAATAAAGGTATTGAAGTTCAGTTGAATGTTACTCCTATTAAAACTTCTAACTTGAAGTGGGATATGAACTTAAACTGGGCAATTAACCGAAATAAAGTTTTAAGTCTTAACGAAGGAATTAATAATTTACAGTTAGGATTAGGGGTGAATTCAGTATCATTTAATGCTGAGGTAGGAAAACCATACGGAGAGATCCATGGAACAGATTTTATTTATTCTCCTGATGGCCAGAAGGTTATTGATCCTGAAACCGGAGCTTATATGATTACCACATCCAAAACCAATAGTATTGGTAACATTATGCCGGATTGGACTTGGAGTGTAAGAAATAGTATCAGCTATAAAGCGTTTACATTTACTTTCCTTATTGATGGTCAGCAAGGAGGAAGTGTATATTCTGGAGATATGTTATATGGAACAGACACTGGTCTTTATCCTGAAACATTGGCAATCAGGGAGCCGGGTGTAATTTTACCAGGGGTGGTAATGCAAAATGGACAGTATGTTCCTAACAATGTGCCATTGGCGGCTGATCAAGCTCCTTCTGAAACTGGTTCAATATTAACATCAGGAAATTATCCTGCAAGTCAATTTGTTTATGATGCTACTTTTATTAAGCTAAGAGAAGCTGCAATCTATTTTGATATTCCAAAGAGCTTATATGCTAATACATTCATTAAATCTATGAAATTTGGTATTTTTGGAAGAAATCTATGGATTATTCATAAAGAGTTACCTTATGCTGACCCTGAAGCTGGATACACTGGAGGATCTTCTTTAGGTGTAAATGGAGGAAACCTATCTAGAGGTTATTCTATTGGTGCAATGCCAACAACCAGAACTTTTGGTGCTAACTTTACTATTAACTTCTAAACTGCATTACAATGAAAAAAATAATAATAGGTCTTTCTGCTGCTGGGTTATTGCTAACATCGTGCGGAAGAGATATAACAAGTTTGAATGATGACCCTAAAAATCCGGCTGAGGTAAATACTGAAGTTATGTTTACTTCTGCGAGTGTAGGATTGGTTTCACAGATGACAACACCAAGTGTAAATTTTAATAATTTCAGATTTTTTACACAACAATGGACAGAAACTCAATACATAGATGAATCTGTATATAATCTGTTAAAAAGAAACGTACCAGATAATAACTGGACTAGAATGTATTCGCAAATGACAAAGCTGGAATTAGCCAGAACTGCTGTAAATGCATTACCAGATGCTTCACTAAAAGCAAGTAGAACAGCGGCGATTGAAGCATTGGAAATTTATATTTTCAGTACTCTGGTGGATACTTATGGTAATATTCCTTACTCTCAGGCTCTTCAGGTTGATAAATATCCTACACCAGTGTATGATGATGCAAAAATAATTTATACTGACCTTATTAAAAGAGCTGATGCAGCACTGGCATTAGTGGAGTCAAATTCATCTTCAGGCTTTGGTTCTAATGATCCGATTTTTGGAGGAAACAACGATAAGATAAAATTATTCCTTAATACTCTTAAATTGAGAATGGGGCTTAATTTAGCAGATACAAATAATGCCTTAGCAAAAACAACAGTTGAAAGTGCTTATTCAAAAGGAGTTGTTTTAACAAATGCTCAGAACTTAGGTTTGAAGTTTAGCTCTTCTGGACAATTTACCAGCCCTGTATACCAGGAGATGGTTACAAGTGGAAGAAATGACTTTATTCCTGCCAATACATTTGTAGATGCACTGAATGCTTCATCTGATCCAAGAAGACCTAAATATTTTACCCTTAAAAATGGTGCTTATGTAGGAGGTTTATATGGTAAACAAAATGTATTTGCTGATTTCTCTCATGTTCAGGACAGTTTTTTAGTTGCTGATAGTATGGCTTATTTATTTGACGCTGCAGAAACTAACTTTATGCTTGCAGAAGCTGCAGAAAGAGGATTTAACGTTGGAGGTACAGCCGCAACTTACTTCACAGCTGGGATGAAAGCTTCTTTGGATTTCTGGGGTGTTGACGCTGTAGATCAGGCAGCTTATCTTGCAGCAAATAATTATGCAACTTTACCAGGTACCTGGAAACAAAAAATTGGTAATCAAGCATGGATAGCTGCTTATAACAGAGGTTTTGAAGCTTGGGAATTCTCCAGAAGACTTGATTTCAGAACTTTTGTTAAGCCTGGTTCAAGAGCAGTTCCTGTAAGAATGCCTTATCCGGTAAACGAAGGAAGTGTAAATAACCAGAACAGAACACAAGCAGTAGTCGCTCAATGGGGTGCTGCAACTGCTGATACACAGAGTAGCAAAGTATTCTGGGATATTAATTAATATCAAATATATTTAACAACATTCATATTATACCGCCTTCGGGCGGTTTTTTATTTGTATGTATAAAAATAGGCTGTCTCCTACATCTGACTTTGCAAGCATAGGAGACAGCTTCTCTTTTTATACCCCGCAGTCAATATATTTCGGGACACAAGCTCCCCATTCCTGGCATTGTTTATAACCATCAGGGCATTGTCCCCATGGCTCGCAGCAAGGTGCATCTCCTGCGGTGATTTTTTTTAGCTTGTCTTTTGTGATTTTCTTTAGATTTTTCATAATAAAGTTATTTGATTAGTAGAATAAATATATAAAAAATATAGCAAGATGTTGGTTTTCAAAATGATTATTCAAAAATGTTCTAAATAATTGAATGTCTGGCTCTGTATTATAGACTTGTCTTTTTTATTCACTAAATTTGTGCTTTAAATTTTGAGATGAATATTAAAGATATTATAGAGCAAAAACTTTCAGAGGTCATTTTAAATGTATATCAGTTAAAAGACATCAAACTGGAAGTTCAGGAAAATAAAACGGAATTTGAAGGCGATTTTACCATCGTTACGTTTCCGTTGGTAAAACAATTGAAGAAAAATCCTGAAAATATCGGGGTTGAATTAGGAGAAGCGCTAACAGAGCAGACGGATATTTTCGAAAGCTTCAATGTTGTTAAAGGATTCCTTAATGTTAAAGTTAAAAACCAATTGTTTGTGGATAACTTCAGATCTGTTCACAATGGTTTTTCCACAATAGAGAAGAAAAATGCAACGGTAATGGTGGAATATTCTTCGCCAAATACCAACAAACCTCTTCACTTAGGACACATCAGAAATAACCTGTTAGGGTTTTCTGTAGCTCAGATTTTAAAAGAGGCCGGATATAATGTTATTAAAACTCAGATCATTAATGACAGAGGAATTCATATCTGCAAATCGATGCTGGCTTGGGAGAAATTCGGGAACGGAGAAACCCCTGAAACAACAAATACCAAAGGCGATAAGTTTGTTGGGAACTATTACGTAGAATTTGACAAAAATTATAAGAAAGAAATTTCTGAGTTAGTGAGTCAGGGCATAAGCGAGGAGCAGGCTAAAAAAGATGCTCCGGTAATGAAGGAAGCTCAAAAAATGCTTTTAGATTGGGAAAATGGTGATGAAACCGTAAGAAATCTTTGGGCAGAGATGAATTCATGGGTATACAAAGGATTCAATGAGACTTATAAGAGATTAGGCGTTGATTTTGACCAGGTTCAATATGAAAGTAATACCTATATCTTAGGAAAAGACCTGATCCAGGCAGGTTTGGATAAGGGAGTGTTGTATCAAAAAGAAGATGGTTCTGTTTGGTGTGACCTTACCGATGAAGGACTTGATCAAAAACTATTGCTCCGTTCTGATGGTACTTCAGTGTATATGACACAGGATTTAGGGACAGCTGTTGAACGTTTCAAACAAAACGATATTCAGAAACTTATCTATACGGTAGGTAATGAGCAGGATTATCATTTCCAAGTTTTATTTAAGATACTGAAAAAATTAGGATATGAATGGGCAGATCAGCTATTCCACCTTTCTTACGGAATGGTTGAATTACCGGAAGGAAAAATGAAGTCCCGTGAAGGAACTGTTGTAGATGCTGATGATTTAATGCAGGAAATGTATGAGACGGCAAAATCTAAAGCTCAGGAGTTAGGAAAGCTTGAAACTCTTTCTGAAGAAGATAAAGAAGCTTCTTACGAAACAGTAGGGCTAGGAGCTTTAAAGTATTTTATGCTGAAAGTGGATCCTAAGAAAAAAATGCTTTTCAATCCTGCTGAAAGTATCGATTTTAATGGGAATACAGGACCATTTATTCAATATACGTATGCTCGTATTCAGTCATTGTTATCTAAAGCAGCATTTGAATATAAAGAAACAGTTGATGTTGTATTGAACCAGTTTGAAAAAGAACTGATTATGCAATTGGCCAACTTCAAAACAGTAGTAGCTAAGTCCGCTGAGACATTAAGCCCGGCTTTAGTTGCTAATTATGTATATGATCTTGTAAAATCGTATAACTCATTCTATCAGAATAATCCTATTCTGAATCAGGATGATGAAAATATCAAACAATTCCGTCTGAATCTATCAGACCTTACCGCAAAAACGATCAAAAAATCGTTGGAGTTACTGGGAATTGGAACTGTAAACAGAATGTAAAAAATAAGCCTCCTGATTTCAGGAGGCTTTTTTGTATTTATTGTCCCGTCCTGAAATAAGTTGACAACTAATCGACTTATTTATGAAAGAACAAGTATTAAAAAGAGAAAAGCGCACCCAAAGAGACTACAGTATAGCTTTTAAATTACGGGTAGTTTCTCAAGTAGA